>DATIVK010000101.1:0-1958 GCA_035465955.1 Anaeromyxobacteraceae bacterium
GCGCCGATCCCTCGTGGAGGAGGGGGACCGCGTCGACCGCGGCGACCCCATCGGCGAGGTCGGCCAGACCGGACGGACGAGCGGCCCCCACCTCCACTTCGAGGTCCGTGACGGGACACGGCCCCGGAACCCGCTCCTGTATCTCCGGTGAGGAGGGCGCCGCCTCCGCCCACCTCCCGCCCCGAACGATGGTGAGACCGAGCGCCGCACGACGGACCCCCGGCGTCGGCCCGCCGATGCGCTAGGATCGCGGTCGCACCGAGGGGGGGGACGCGCGCTTGCCGGAACGCAGCCTGGTCACGACGACAGCAGAGGACATCGAGCAGCTGCTCTTGAGCCTGCCGATCCTCCTCTTCGTGATGGATCGGGAGGACCGCGTCATCGACTTCCGCGTCGGGACCGGCATGCGGCTGCAGAACCCGTGGGAGCGCTTCCACGGCAAGCGCGTGGAGGAGTCGCTCCCCCCGAACGTCGCCAGCGCGCTCACCGCCGGGCTCGCGCGCGCCCGCGCGACGGGGGCGCCCCAGATCGTCGACTACGAGTTCAACCCGGTCGGCCGCCAGGCGATGCACTACGAGGCGCGCGTCGCCGTGTTCGCCGACGGCCGGGCGAGCATCCTCGTCACGGACGTGACCGAGCGGTACCGGCTGGAGGAGGCGATCCGGCAGGCGCAGAAGCTCGACAGCATCGGACGGCTCGCCGGCGGCGTCGCCCACGACTTCAACAACCTCCTGACGGTCATCCTGAGCTGCGCCGAGTCGCTGGCGGCCGGGATCGACGCGGGAGAGCCGGCCCGCGCCGAGGACGTGGAGGAGATCCGGAACGCGGGAGCCCGCGCGCGCGACCTGACGCGCCAGCTCCTGATGTTCGCGCGGCGAGAGGTGGTCGCCCCGGCGATCCTGGACCTGAACGACCTCGTCCGGAGGACGGAGAAGCTGCTGCGCCGCATCGTCGGCGAGGACGTCGAGGTCGCCGTGAACCTCGACCCCGCCGTCTGGCCCATCCGCGCCGACCCGAGCCACCTCGAGCAGATCGTGATGAACCTGGCCGGCAACGCCCGCGACGCGATGCCCCGGGGCGGCACCCTGGCGCTCGAGACCGCGAACGTGCTCCTCGAGGCCTCGCCGGAGGGCGGCGTCCCGGCGGCGGGCGACTTCGTCCGGCTCCGGCTCCGCGACTCGGGCGTCGGCATGTCGCCGGAGGTGAAGGCGCACCTCTTCGAGCCCTTCTTCACGACCAAGGGCGCGGGGCGCGGCACCGGCCTCGGCCTCTCCACGGTCTACGGGCTCGTGCGCCAGATGGGCGGGCACGTCCTCGTCGAGAGCGAGCCGGGGCGCGGCACCACCTTCGACGTCTACGTCCCCCGCGCCGCGGGGCGGATCGAGCCGCCCGCGGAGAGCGCGGCCGCCGGCAGCACCGTGGGTTCGGAGACGGTGCTGGTGGTGGAGGACGAGGCCGCGGTGCGGAGCACGGCGGTCCGGGCGCTCCGGGGCGCCGGCTACCGCGTGCTCGTCGCCGCCACCGGCCGGGAGGCCCTGGCGCTCGCGGCGGGCCCCAACACGCCCGACCTGCTCCTCACCGACGTCGTCATGCCGGAGATGGACGGCCGCGCCGTCGCCGAGGCGCTGCAGCGCCGGAACGGGGCGCTCCGGATCCTCTACATGTCGGGCTACACGCAGGACGCGGTCGTGCAGCGCGGCGTGCTCGACGGCGGGATGCGGTTCCTGCAGAAGCCCTTCACGCCCACCGGCCTGCTCTCTCGCGTGCGGGAGGTGCTCGACGCGGAGTAGCCGGCCCGTCGAGGCGCGGCGGCCCCCGCCCCGGGGACCGTCCCGGCGTGGTAGAACCGATGGTCATGGATGCCGTCCGCGCGCGAATCCGGGACGTCCCCGACTTCCCCCAGAAGGGGATCGTCTTCAAGGACATCACCCCGGTCCTGTCCGACCCGAGGCTGTTCC
>DATIVK010000102.1:0-8731 GCA_035465955.1 Anaeromyxobacteraceae bacterium
CGGCGCCGGCGGCGGCGAGGCCCGCGTGGAAGCGGGCGGAGAGTGCGCCGGGGGCGGCGCCGGCGATCACGTCCGCGGCGAGCGCGCGCCAGAGCGGGCGGAGGTCGACGGTGCGGAAGGTGGGGTCGCCGGCGAGGTCGAAGGGGTAGGCCCCATCACCCAGGGTGAGGGGGCACTCGGACTCCAGCGCCAGCGGCAGCTGGCCCTCGAAGTGGGAGACGGGCCGCCGGAGGGCCAGCGCGCCCGCGGCGTCGAAGGCCCGCCCCACGCCGTGCGCGAGGGGAGCGTTGACGCCCTCCCGGATCATCCGGCGGACCGTCTCCAGCTCGCGCGGGTCCACGGCGTCGAAGAGCGGCAGGCGCGCGATCGGCGCGTCGCCGTCGAAGGCGTCGAGCAGCGCGGCGAGCGCGACGCGCCAGGGCTCGGCGACCGCGCGATCCCCCCCGGCGAGCGCCACGGGCCGGAAGGTCGCCAGCCGCTCGAAGCGGTCGCGCCACGCGAGCAGCAGCTCGCCGCCCCAGGCCGCGCCGTCCGTGCCGAGCCCGGTGCCGTCCCACGCGAGCGCGAGCACCGGCCCGGGCAGCCCGTGCTCCACCATGGCGCTCACGGCGTGGGCGTGGTGGTGCTGGACCTCGACGAGCGGCACGCCGAGCGCCGCGGCCCGCGCCCGCGCCCACCGCGTGGAGACGTAGAGCGGGTGGAGGTCGCAGGCGAGCAGCTCCGGCCGCACGCCGAGGAAGCGCTCCAGCCGCGCGATCCCATCCTCCCAGGCGTCGCACGTCGCCACGTCGTCCAGGTCGCCCGCGTGCGGGCCGAAGACCGCCTCGTCGCCGCGCGCGACGCAGAAGGCGTTCTTGAGCTGCGCGCCGGCGGCGAGGACGGGGCGCCGCACCGGGTCCGCGAGCGGCAAGGGGCGCGGCACCCAGCCCCGCCCGCGCCGCGTCACCACCGGGCGCCCGGCGACGACGCGGGCCACCGAGTCGTCGCAGCGGGCCGCGACGGGGCGGTCGTGCAGCAGGAAGAGGTCCGCGATGCCGCCCAGGCGCGCGAGGGCGTCGGCGTCCTCGAAGGCGATCGGCTCGTCGGTGAGGTTGCCGCTCGTCATCACGAGCGGCCGCCCCGCCGCCTCGAGGAGGAGCGCGTGGAGCGGCGAGTAGGCGAGGAGCAGCCCCACGAGCGGGCTCCCCGGCGCGACCTCGGGCGCGAGCGCGGCCTCCGCGCGGCGCCGGCAGAGGACGATCGGACGCTCCGTCGACGCGAGGAGCGCCTCCTCCTCCGGGGAGAGCGCCGCGAGGGCCCGGGCCTCCTCGAGCCCCGCGACCATCACCGCGAGCGGCTTCTCCTCGCGCCGCTTCCGCGTCCGCAGCCGCGAGACGGCCGCCGGGGAGGTGGCGTCGCAGGCGAGGTGGAAACCGCCGATCCCCTTCACCGCGGCGATCCGGCCGTCCCGCAGCGCCGCCGCGACGGCCGCGATGGGATCCGCGGCGTCCCCCCCCGTGGCCGGCGCGCCGGCGGCGTCGCGGAGCGACACGCGCGGCCCGCACGCCGGGCAGGCGACCGGCTGGGCGTGGAAGCGGCGATCGGCGGGGTCGGCGTACTCGCGGGCGCAGTCGGGGCAGAGCGGGAACCCGGCCATCGTCGTGGCGGGGCGGTCGTAGGGCACGTCGAGGGCGATGGTGAAGCGCGGGCCGCAGTGGGTGCAGTTGACGAAGGGGTAGCGGAAGCGGCGGTCCGACGGATCGCGCAGCTCGCGCAGGCAGTCGGGGCAGGTGGCGAGGTCGGGCGGGATCGGGACGCGCCGCTCGGCGCCCGGCGCGCTCTGCACGATCTCGAAGCCGGAGGCCGGCTCGTGCGGGATCCGGGCGGTGGAGAAGCTCTCCACGCGGGCCGCCGCCGGCCGCTCGGCGCGCAGCCGCGCCTCGAGGGCGGCGAGCCGCTCCGCGGGTCCGAAGGCCTCGATCGTGAGGCCGGACGCGTCGTTGCGGACGCGGCCGGACAGCGCCAGCTCGCGCGCGAGCCGCAGGACGAAGGGGCGGTACCCGACCCCCTGCACGGTGCCCCGGAGCACGAGCCGGCGCCCCTCACCGTGCGCGATCGCGCCCATCACGCGCTCGCCTTCCGCTCCCACCAGAGGTCGGGCTCGGCCGGCGCGGCGCGCGCGGCCGGCGTCACGCCGAGCGCCGCCAGCTCCTGCCGGATCCGCTCCACCACCTCGGGGAGCGCGGCGCGCACCGGGGCCGAGAGCCCCAGCCGGTAGTCGACGCTCTCCGGGATCACGCCGACGAGCCGGACGCTCCGGGGACAGACCCCCTGGAAGTCGGCGTTGAGGATCGCCTCGCGCAGCCCCGGCTCGTGCGGGCTCATCGCGAGGACCGGGGGCCGCTCCACCAGCTCCGCCTTGCCGTAGGCGCGGACCTCGCCGGGCGGCCCGGAGGCCTTCACGACGTCGACGACGAGCACCGCGTCCAGCTCGGCGAGGTAGGCCGTGAGGTCGAGCCCCGGCGTCCCGGCGTCGAGGAGCTGGAGCCCGTCCTGCCGCTCCCACGCCGCCTCGAGGAGCGCGACGACGTACGGCCCCAGGGCGTCGTCGCCCATGAGGACGTTTCCGATCCCGAGGATGGCGACGCGCATCCGGCGGGCTATAGCACCTTCACCCGGGCGATCTCCTGCCCCTCCACGTCGGTCGTGTGGATGGCGCAGGCGAGGCACGGGTCGAAGGAGTGGATCGTCCGGAGCGCCTCGAGGGGCAGCTTCGGGTCGGCGATCGGGTTGCCGACGAGGGACGCCTCGTAGGGCCCGGGCTGGTCCTTGCCGTCGCGCGGGCCCGCGTTCCAGGTCGAGGGGACGACGCACTGGTAGTTCTTGATCCGGCCGTCCTGGATCACGGTCCAGTGCGAGAGGATGCCGCGGGGCGCCTCGTGGAAGCCGACGCCGCGGATCTCCCCCTTCGGGAAGGTGAAGGGGCGGAAGATCTCCGTGTCCCCCTTGCCGATGTTCTCGACCAGCAGCCCCCAGTGCTTCTGGGCCAGCTCGGTCATCATGCAGGCGCGGATGGCGCGGGCGGCGTGGCGGCCTAGCGTCGAGTGGAGGTGCTGCGGCTGCAGGTCGATCTTGTGGATCGCCTTCACCGCCGCCTGCGCCGCCTTCACCCACTTCACCGTCAGCTCGTGGCCCGTGAGGAAGCCGACGAGGACCTGTGCGAGCGGGCCGACCTGCATCGGCTTCCCCTCGAGCCGGGGCGCCTTCACCCAGCTGTAGCGGTCGGGGGCCGGGGTCTCGTGCTTCCACTCGCCGGTGAACTTCGGGACCGTCTCCTCCTCCCACGGCCCGCGCTGCCAGGCGCCGTCGTAGTAGGAGCGGGCGATCGACTCGGTGACGTTCGCCTTGAGGTACGGGTCGTTCCAGCCCTCGATCTTCTGGACGCCGGGCCGCCCCGCGACGATGACGCCGCCGGGGAGGTCGAACTGGGTCATCTTCTCGTCGGTCGGGAGGTCGGGGGTGGCGAGGTAGTTGGTGACGCCCGCGCCGTGGCCGAGCCACTCCGGGTAGAAGCCGGCGACCGCGGCGACGTCGGGGAGGTAGCACTGCGTGACGAAGCCGGTGACGTGGTCGAGGAGGTCCTTGACCCGGTAGAGCCGCTCCATGTTGAGGGCGGAGGGGCTGTCGAGGTTGATGGCGTTGGCGACGCCGCCGACCGCGAGGTTCTGGATGTTCGGGGTCTTCGAGCCGAGGATGGCGACCGCCTGGTTGGCCTTGCGCTGGATCTCGAGCGCCTCGAGGTAGTGCGCGACGGCCAGGAGGTTCACCTCCGGCGGGAGCCGCATCGCCGGGTGTCCCCAGTAGCCGTTCTGGAAGATGCCGAGCTGCCCCTTCGCGACGAAGTCCTTCACCTTGGCCTGGACCGCCGCGAGCCGGTCGTGGGAGTTGCCGGGCCAGTCGGAGATCGAGTCGGCGAGCTGCGCGGCCTTGGCCGGGTCCGCCTTCAGCGCGTCGACCACGTCGACCCAGTCGAGCGCCGACAGGTTGTAGAAGTGGACGATGTGGTCGTGGAGGCAGTGGGCCGCCATGATCACGTTCCGGATCAGCTGGGCGTTCCGCGGGATCTCGAGCTGGAGCGCGTTCTCGACGCTGCGGACCGACGCGATGGCGTGGACCGTCGTGCAGACGCCGCAGATCCGCTGGGTGAAGACCCAGGCGTCGCGCGGGTCGCGCCCCGCCAGGATCGTCTCGATGCCGCGCCACATCGTGCCGCTGGACCAGGCCTTGCGGATCGCGCCGCCGTCGACCTCGACGTCGATGCGGAGGTGCCCCTCGATGCGGGAGATGGGGTCGATGGTGATGAGCTTGCCCATTGGGTTTTACCTCGCCTCAGCGCACGGCGGCGTCCTTGCGCACGCCGCTCAGGATGGGGAAGAGCTTCACGAAGAGGACGTAGACCGCGACGCCGATGGAGCCGAGGCCGACGGAGAAGAGCATCTCGGTCAGCGTGGGGAAGTAGACCCAGCCGGCGGACGGCTGGTACGACGTCAGGTAGGTGTCGAAGCGGTAGAGCGCCCCGCCGGCGAGGAGCAGGAAGCCCGCCAGGAAGAGCTGGCCGCGGTCGGCCCGGCGCCGCGCGCTCAGGAGGATCGCGAGCGGGCCGGCGAAGAGCGCGAGCTCGAGCAGGAAGAAGAAGCCGTAGAAGCCGGGGTGGCCCATCTCGCGGTACCTCGCCACGACCTCCGGGTCGAGGAAGCGCCACGCGAGGTCGGCGAGCCGCACGGCGAGGTAGCCCACGAGGATCCAGCCGGCCACCCGGCTCATGCGCGCGAGGAGCGGCTGGTCGATCCGCTTCCCGTAGGCGATGGCGAGGAGGTTCTCGAGGACGATCACCGCGCCGAAGCCCATCGTGAGGCACGAGGCGAGGAAGAGGGCGGAGAGCCAGTAGCTGTGCCAGAACGGGTGGGTCTTGGTCAGCGTGACGCCGTAGAGGTAGCCGAGCGACGACTGGTGCATCGTCGGCAGGAGGATCGCGAGGGAGATGACGTAGGGGAGGGCGCGGCGCAGGACGGGGAGCGCCTTGCGCGCGGCCTCGGCGAGCTTCGGGTTGGGCGACGCCTCCAGCTTCTCCAGCACCGTCGGCGACACCTCGACCCAGAGGACGAGGCAGTAGGCCATCACGCAGATGGCGACCTCGAGCAGCACCGAGTTGAGGTTCCAGACCGGCGGCCAGAACACCACCCAGAGGTTCCACCAGCGGCCGAGGTCGACGAGTACCGAGGTGCCGGCGAGGGTGTAGCCCATGGCGCCGGCCATGACGGCCGAGCGGACGAGGGGGTGGTACTCCCCGCGGTTGAAGGCGTAGGTGAGGATGCCGACGGCGAACGCGCCGGCCGCGACGCCGGTGAAGGTGACGACGTTGAGCGGCTTCCAGATGCCCCAGGCGTAGCCGTCGCTCTGGGCGGAGACCGCCCCGAGGCCGAGGAAGAGGCGGAAGACCACGATGATCGCCCAGGCGGCGATCAGCAGGAGCATGACCTTGAAGGCGGGGGTGAGGATCTTCCCGCCGAGCGGGGCCTCGTGCGTGGCGTCGGACATGGCCTACTTCCCCTCCTCGTGCTCCGCGTGCGCCGCCTCGCTCGCCGCCTTCGCCTTCACCCGGAGCTGCGCCCAGGTGACGGCGGCGTAGAGCGCGACGGGGGCGATCCCCAGCTTGTAGATGCCGTGCTGCACCGCCTCGGCCTTCTGCGCCGGGGCGAACTTCGGGAGCGTCGGCAGCCCGAGGGCCTTGAACGAGACCTCCTTCGGCGAGAGGTAGAGGACGTTGGTGCCGCCGCCGTCCGCCTCGCCGTAGACCCGGTCCTCGAAGTACTTCCCGGGGCTCCGCCGGATCCGCTCCTTCGCCTCGGCGAGGAGCGCGGCGCGCCTGCCGTACTTCACCGCCTCCCGCGGGCAGACCTCGGCGCAGGCGGCCCCCTTCCCGTTCTTCCGGTCGCGGCAGAGCTCGCACTTCACGATGACCGGGACGGCGGTGTGCCACTGGAACTTCGGGACGTTGAAGGGGCACGCGACCTGGCAGTAGCGGCAGCCGACGCAGGTCCCCTTGTCGTACGCGACGATCCCGTCCGGCTGCTTGTGGAGGGCGCCCGCCATGCAGACCGAGACGCAGGAGGGGTCGGCGCAGTGCATGCATTGCATCTTCATGAACGTCGACGCGTCGCCCTCGACGGCGAGCTTGATGACGTTCTTGGTGCTGCCGTTCAGGTCGAGCGGCGCGTCGTAGAGCGCGCCCGGCACGTTCTCCGTGTCGGGCGGGAGCCCGTTCGCGACCTTGCAGGCGGTCTGGCACGCGCGGCAGCCGACGCAGAGGGTGGCGTCGAAGAGCATGCCCAGGTCGTCGGGCCCCGACGGGCGGGGCTCGCGGGCGCCGGCCGGCTCGGCGAAGGCCGCCGCGGCGCCGCCCGCCGCGAGCACCTTGAGGACGTTTCGTCGCGAGATGGTCATGGTGGCCTCGTTCCGCCGCGACCCGCTACTTCTTCCCCTCGTCGCCGCCCTCGTCCTTCGAGAGCTTCTTCGAGGCGACGAAGGCCGCGCCGGCGGCGGCGCCGATGACGAGCCCTGCGACGCCCGCGGCGGCCGGGGCCATCTTGCCCTGGGCGGGGCCGACCCCCGGGTAGGCGAACGGCGCCGTCGGCTTCTCGATCGGCAGGTTGGTGTAGATGGGCGTCTCCAGCGTCGTGCTCCCGCCGAAGAGGATCCCCTGCTCCGTGCAGCCGACGCACGGGTGGCCGATGCCGACCGGCCACGCGCCCGGCACCTCGCAGTAGTCGAGGAGCGAGCAGTTGGCGTGGGTCTGGGGCCCCTTGCAGCCGAGCTTGTAGAGGCAGTAGCCGTTCCGGTGCCCCTCGTCTCCGAAGACCTGCGCGAAGCGGCCGGCGTCGAAGTGCGGCCGGCGCTGGCAGTCCTCGTGGATCACCCGCCCGTAGGCGAAGAGCGGGCGCCCGCGCTCGTCGAGCTTCGGGAGCGTCTTGAAGGTCGCGTACTGCAGGACCGTGCCGAGCAGGTTGTAGGGGTTGGCCGGGCAGCCGGGGAGCGTGACCACGGCCTTGCCGGAGCCCTTCAGCACCTCGGGGGCGCCGACGGCCTGCGTCGGGTTGGGGTAGGAGGAGGGGATGCCGCCCCACGAGGCGCAGGAGCCGATGGCGACGACCGCCGCGGCGTCGGCCGCGACGCGCTTCAGCGTGTCCACCGCCTTCTTCCCGCCGACGTAGCAGTAGATGCCGTCGTCCTTGAGCGGGATCGCCCCCTCGACGACGAGGACGTACTTCCCCTTGTTCTCCTCCATCGCCTTCTCGAGGGCCGCCTCGATCTGCTTGCCCGAGGCCGCGAAGAGGGTCTCGTGGTAGTCGAGGCTGACGAGGTCGAGGATGAGCTCCGCGACGTCCGGGGCGCTCGAGCGCAGGAGCGACTCGGAGCAGCCGGTGCACTCCTGGTAGTGGAGCCAGATCACCGACGGCTTCCGCCCGCTGGCCACGTTCTCGGCCATCTTCTCGGCTGCCCATGCGGGGAGCCCCACGGCGGCTGCGGCGGCGCTGCAGACCTTGATGAAGTCGCGGCGGGAGACGCCTCCGAGACCCGCTCCGAAAACCGATCCGATCTCCATGTCGATCCTCCGTCGTCCGGGATTGCGCGGAGCCTACGCGCGCCGACCCAAATTGCAACCCACCAGAATTGCGGGGGTTTTTGGGTTGGCGCCGACGCGCAAGCTTTGCGGACACGCCGGGTGAAAATTGGGGGCGCTCCCTTGGTTTGGCAAGGTCCGGGGAGGTGTCCCGCGCGGTACGCTTGATCGGCGTCATGTGGCGGGCGCGCCAACTTCAGCAACATCGTCGTCGGGTGGCCTAAGTAGGCCGGAGCGGGCAATATTGAGCGCCGCGCTCCACGAATAATTTTCTATTAGCGGTGGGTGAACTTTGGCGGTCTGCGAAGCCTCCGGCGGGCGCTTCGAACGAGGCGCGGCGTCCTACCGGGCTGGCGGAAGCCGCCCGAGCCGTCGGCGCGCGAACTGGGAGGGGCGCGTCGGATCGCCCGGGTCGTCGTCCGGTCCGTCCTTCACGCGGGCGTAGGCTGCGACCGCCGCGCCCGCGAGCCCGTACCTCTCCGCGATCAGCCCCTGCACGAGCCAGTCGGCCCCCTCGAGCGCGACCGACTCCTTCGCGTCGAGCGCCTGGAGGAAGACCTCGCGCGCCTCCGCGGGGCGCCCCGCGGCCGCGAGCACGGCCGCGAGCGTGTTGAGGCTCGCGTACTGCCGCCGGCCGTTCCCCTCGACGGCCCGACGCGCCCAGTCGACCGCCGTGTCCCCGACCGGCTCGCTCCAGAGGAGGAGCCAGGCGGCGTTGTTGAAGTCGCCGGGCGTCGCCTTGCCGCCGTCGATGAGCTGCCGGTAGGCGCGGTTCGCCCCCTCGAGATCGCCGCGGGCGAGCCGCGCCGAGGCGGACATCGACTGGACGGATGGATCCTCCGGCGCGGCGGCGTGCGCCGCCTTCAGGGCGGCCTCGACGTCCGCCGTCCTGCCCAGCCGCTCCAGCGCGAGGAGCTTGCGGGCGAGCGCCGGGCGGGAGCCGGGGTCGGCCGCGAGGATCGCGTCCGCGGTGCGGACGAGCTCCTCGAACCGCCGCTCCTTGCGGTAGGCGACGGTGAGCGACCACTGCACGGCGCGCCGCGCGAGCGGGTCCGCGATCTCGGGGAGCCC
>DATIVK010000103.1:0-5651 GCA_035465955.1 Anaeromyxobacteraceae bacterium
CGAGGCCGGCGGCGATCCGCTCGTCCTGCGGGGCGGCGGACGCCGCCGAGGCGACGAGGAGGGCGAGGGCGATCGCCGGCGTGGCTCCCCTGGGCGTCACTTCACGAGCTCCTCGTAGTACCGCTTCACCTCGCCCTCGTACCGCTCGGGCGTCCCCTGTTTCATGGCGTCGAGCAGCTCCTTGCGGAACTCGGCGGGGGCGCGCCACGCCTCGGCGCCGGGGATCTCGACCTTCTCCGGCGAGGGCTCCTCGCCCTCGCCCGACTCCATCGCCATCCCCTCCGCGCCGAACGGCAGCGGGAACCCCTCGCCGCCGCCGCCGCCCTGTGCCATCTGCTCCAGCCCCTTCGCGAACCGGTCGAGCCCCTCCAGCGCGGCCGACTGCTCGGCGCGCCCCCGCTGCACGTTGCCGCCCTGAAGCTCGCCGGAGGCCTGCCCCATGTGGCCGCGCGCCTCGCCGATGGCCCCTTGCGCCGACGGCGGGAAGATGGGCGCCTTCTCCTGGAGCTGCGAGAGCTTCTGCTGAAGGCCGCCGGCCCGCTCGTCGAGCCCGCGCTGCCGCTGCCCCTGCTGCGCCAGCCGCTGCCGCTCCTCCTTCGAGAGGAGCCTCTGCGGATCCGGCAGCAGCCCCTCCAGCTCCCTGCGGAGCGCGTCCGCCCGCTGCACCGCCGTCGCCGCCTGGCGCTGCGCCTCCCGCGCCTGGGCGGCGTCGTTGCGCCCCTGCGCCCGGTACCGCTCGGCGATCTGGGCCTCCTCCTCGAGGATCATCGCGGTCCGGCTCGCCGGCCCGAGCGCCTGCCGCGCCGCGTCCAGGGCCGCGGGGAGGTCGCGGGCGGCGAGCGCGCGCTGGACGTCGTCGAGCCCCTCCTGCGCGTTCTCGAGGTCGGCCTGCGCCCGCCGCGGCGCCCCCTTCTCCGCCGCGCGCGCGGCGTCGCTCGCCTCCTTCGCGAGGCGCGCGAGGCGGCCCGCGACGCGGTCCGCCTCCTTCATCCGCTCCCCCATCCGCTGCCGCCACGCCTCGCGGAGCCGCTCCGTCTCCTCGCCGAGCCGCCGCTGGTCCGCCCGCACGCCGTCGAGCTCCCGCTTGAAGTCGCGCAGCTCCTTCATCAGCTCGCGGTTCTTCTCGGAGGGCATCCCGGCGGTCTTCTCGAGCCCCGCGACCATCTCGTCCATCGCCGAGCCCATCTGGTCGAGCGCCTTCATCGCCGCCTCGACGTCGCCGCGCGCGAGCGCCTGCTCGACGGCGTCGAGCCCGCCCGCGACGTCCTTCGACTTCGCCAGCTCCGCGAGCGCGTCCTGGTTCATGTGCTCGTCGGACAGCCCCTTCGCCTGCTCGGCCATGCGGCGGAGGAGGTCGTTCATCCGCTCCTTCATCCGGGCGATCCGCGCGACCAGCTCCTGCTTCGCCGCCTCGTTCGGCGCGCGCCGGTAGCGGTCGAGCAGGTCGGCCAGCTCCCGGCGGGACCGCGCGAGGTCGCGCGCCATCTTCGCGAGGTCCTCGGACTGCTGCCGGTCGAGGAGCTGCTCCAGGTAGAGCACGCCGCGCTCCAGCTCGGCGTCGAGCTGCTCGTCGAACGCGCGCGTCATCGACGCGAGCCCGGGCTCGGGCACCCTCCCCTCCCGGACCTGCCGCGCGAGCGTCTGGCGCGCGGAGCCGACGCGCTGCTCGGCGATGCGGAGGGCGCCCGCGACGTTCTCGAGCCCCTGCGCCAGCTCCCTCGGCCCGGCCTTGTCCTTGCGGATCTCGGCCGCCACCTCCCGCAGCCGCCCGTGGACCCGCTTGACGCGGCCGTCGAGCGCCTCGGCGAGCGGCAGCAGCTCCGCCGAGTGGAGCTTCCCCCGCGCGCCCAGCTCCAGGTGGTCGCCGGTGACGCCGACCAGCTCCTCCCATGCGGCGCGCGCCAGCTCCATCAGCTTCCGGCGGTGCTCCGCCTCGCTGTAGATCTTCAGGACCTGGGTCCCGCTCGCGCCCTTCTTCGGCCCCGAGACGGCGTCGCCGTCGGTCGCCTCGAGCCAGTAGAGCAGCCGCTCCCCCTCGCCGAGCCCGAGCGGGCCCAGCGCCAGGTCGAAGGCGCCGCCGTCCCGCCGCGCGCCGTCGAACTTCCGCAGGGGCGCGCGACGCTCCGGCCCGCCCCCCGCCTTCTGCACGAGCGTGAGGTCGCGCAGCCCCACGTCGTCGGAGGCCTGCCACTCCACCTTCACCGTGGCCCCCGGCTGCACCTCGACCTCCTGCGCCGGCGAGGTGATCCGGACCTCGGGGAAGGCGTCGGGCTCGACGATGACGGGGATGGGCGGCCCCTCGGCGACGGCGCGCCCCCGCCCGTCGAGGAAGCGGAACCGGTAGGAGCCGGCCCCCTCGACCATCAGCTTCCCGGAGAGCTGCCGCTCGGACGCCACCGCGAGCGGGACCTTGATGACTCCTCCTCTCCCCCGCTCCTGCGGGGGAGAGGCCGGGTGAGGGGGTGGAGTCAGCGTCTCCGCCACCTCCACCTCGAGCTCCGCCGCCTTCACCGGCCGGTCGGCGCGGGTCTTCAGCTCGACCTCGGTCCCCTTCGGCGCCCGGATCTCCCCGCCGGTGCCGGAGAGCGTCTTCGGCTCGCGCGCCATGTAGGCCGGGTAGCGGAGCGTCAGCTCGACGTCGCCGGTGATCGGATCGAGGGCCAGGCGGGCGGCGGCGGGGTCGCCGGCCAGGATCCTCCGGAGCCCTCCGCCCACGGCGGCGGGCGCGAGGGCCACGGAGAGGAGCGTGAGGGCCGCGACGGCGCCCAGCCCACCCGCCGCGCGGAGGACCGGACGGGCCGGAACGGCGCGCACGAGATCGACGGAGGCGAGCGACCGGGCGCTCCGGTCCACGTGGGCGTCGAGGAGCGCGAGGGAGAAGCGGCGGGAGGCCTCGATCTGGCCGCGGTCGCGCTCCAGCTCCACGGCCGAGACCAGATCCGAGCGGAGCGGCCCGCCGGGCTCGGTGATCGCGCGGGCGACGGCGGCGGGCTCGCGCGTCGCGCGGAGCGCGCGGGCCGACCGCCAGGCCTCCAGGGCTACGGCGGCCGCCATACCCAAAAGGGTAACGGGGCGTGCGAAGCCGATCCGGGCCCCGGCGACGATACCCAGGGCCCCTCCGAGGAGGCAGGCCACGGCCGCGGCCGCGGCGCGCAGGGCGGCGGCGCCCACGAGGATCCGGACGATCCGGCTCCTCCCTCCCGCGAGCACCCGGGCGATCTCGGCGTATCCCGACGTCATTCGTGATCATTCGGCCTTCGGGCGATCCGTCGGCCGCGTGGAGGATAACCCGCGGGGCGCCCGCATCCCACCCCGGGGGGCGCCCGTGTTAGGTTCCACCCCGCCGGAGTGAATAACGTCACAGGAGAGCCGTCTCGGACGATGGAAGCGGACGATCTTTCGCTGGTTCGACAGGCGCGAGCCGGGGATGACAAGGCCTTCCAGGCCCTCGTCGTCCGCTACCAGAGGAAGGTCTACGCCGTGGCGCTCGGCATCGTGCGAGATACGGACACCGCCTGGGACGTCGCCCAGGAGGCCTTCGTGCGCGCCCACGGCCACCTCGCCGAGCTGGAGGGCGAGGAGGCGTTCGCGAAGTGGCTCTTCCGGATCACGAGCCACCTCTCGATCGACTCGGTGCGGCGCGAGCGGCGCTCGCTCAAGGACTCGATGGAGGACGTGGCCGAGTCGGAGCTGAACGCCGGCGGCGAGGGGATCCTCTCGACGCCGCTCGGCCTCGACCCGGCGGACAACGCGCTGCGCCGCGAGCTGGCCGGACGGATGGAGGCGGCGCTCTCGCGGCTGCCGGCGATCCACCGCGAGATCCTCGTCCTCCGGGAGCTGGAGGGGCTGTCGTACGAGGAGCTGGCGGACCGGCTCGGGATCCAGAAGGGCACGGTGATGAGCCGGCTCTTCCACGCGCGGAAGAAGATGCAGGTGCTGCTCGCCGACTACGCCGGGGTCCCGGCGGGCGGCGACGGGGATGGGGACGGGGAGAGGGAAGGGAGCGAACCATGAGCGAGTGCACGGGCTACGCGCCGATGCTCACAGCCAGGCCGGGCGAGCTGCCGGCCGGCGACGCGGCGGCGCTCGAGCGCCACCTCGACGCCTGCGTCGAGTGCCGGGCGCTCCGGACCGCCTTCCTCGCCACCGAGGGGCTGCTGGCGGAGGGGCTGCTCGCGAAGGCGGCCGAGCGCGACTTCGCCCCCTTCACCGACGCCGTGATGGCGCGGGTGGCGCGCCGCCACAACCGGCGCGGCCGGGTCTTCGACTGGGTGTCGCACCACCGGGTGCGCGCGGCGATCTCGGCGCTCGCCCCCGCCTTTGCGGCCGGCGCCCTGGTCGTCTATTTTCACGGCGCCACGCCGGACGCGGTCCCGCCACACCACCTCTTCGAGCTCACCTCGGACTGCGGCGTGACGACGGTGCTGAAGACCGACCAGGGGCCCGTCGTCCTGATGGGCGACGACGACGGAGACGACGCACCATGATCCAGCATCGGACGGCCACCACGCTTCGCACGCTCCTCGCCGCCGCGGCCCTCGCGGCGGCCGCGCTCCTGCCCCACGGCGCCGCGGCCCAGGAGGCCGTGCCGGCGCGCGTGCGGGTGGCGAAGGCGACGCGGGCGGGCCCGGCGCACCTGGACCCCCGGCTGGAGGACGTGAAGAAGCAGGTCCACCAGCTCGCCTGGCAGCGGTGGGAGCTGGTGTCGGACCAGGTCGTCCAGCTCCTGCAGGGCCAGAGCACCTTCGTGGCGCTGCCGGACGGCAGCCACGCGGCGCTCTCGGTCGTCGAGGCCCGCGGCAACATCGTCACCGTCGAGGTGGCGATGGCGCAGAAGAACACCCAGACGCGCGTCACCGTCGAGAAGGGGCAGCGGATCGTCCACCAGGTCGCGAAGGAGAAGGGCGGCGTCGCGCTCTTCATCGTCGTGACGCCCTGGCCGTAGCGCAGGCCCCGACGTCCGTCCCCCGTCAGCGGCTTGCCGGATGTAGTCACGCGTGACTACATTCCCGGCATGAAGACCGCCGGCGTCCGGGAGCTCAAGGCGCACCTCAGCGGCTACCTGCGGGACGTCGCCCGCGGCGACGTCGTCCTCGTCACCGATCGCGGCCGCGTCGTGGCGGAGCTGCGCCCCCCCGGCGCCGCGGAGCAGGCGCTCTCCCCCGCCGACGTCCGCTACCGGAAGCTCGTGGCCGAAGGGCGGCTCCGTCCCGCCCCCGCACCCGCGTCGTTGGTCTGGCCCGACCGGCCGAAGCCCCTGCTGCGGCGGGGGACCTCCGCTGCACTGCTGGACGCGGAGCGCGGAGAATGAGCCGCCGCGTCTACGTCGAGACGAGCGCGCTCCTCCGGGTCCTGCTGGACGGCGAGGCGTCGCTTCGTCCGGTCCTCTCGGGCGAGGGGCTCTTCACGTCGGCGCTCACCTTCCTGGAGGCGGGCCGCGCCATCGCACGGGCGCGCCGCGAGCAGCGCCTCGACGCGGCTGGCGAGCGAGAAGCGGAGCGGCTGCTCGCCACGTTCGAGCGGGGCTGCGACGTCCTCGCCATGGAGGTCGAGGTGCTCCGCCGGGCGCGCGAGGAGTTTCCCGAAGAGCCCGTGCGCTCGCTCGACGCGATCCACCTCGCGTCGCTCCTCGTGCTGGACGAGGCGCTGGG
>DATIVK010000104.1:0-7116 GCA_035465955.1 Anaeromyxobacteraceae bacterium
AAGGCTCCGGTGAGGAGGAAGAACGCAGCGGGGATTAGGAGGAGGGCGAAGTCCACGGGACTCCCTCAGCGGGTGGGGGACCCGCGATGGACGCGCGCCGCGTCTCAGGGGGGAGAGGGCGCAACGCCCGGTCCTGTACCCACTGCCACGTCACGAGGAGCGCTGGCAGGCCAGGTGCAGCGACCTCGCGGCGCGAGGCCGCCACGACGGGGCGCAAGTAGGTGGCGGTGCGGGACACTCTGCTCTCCTGACGCGGCGACTCCCCGGCCACGGGGTTCGCGTCGATGAGAGCCTAAGCCAGCTCGCGGTATGGGAAGGGTCAGGACGGGACGGGCGAGCGTCAGGATCGCGTCAGGGTCCCCAATGGGGCGCCCCTCAAGACGGACCAATCCTCGGCTTCGTGAGGTGAGGCTCGGTGAGCGAGGTCAGCCGCAGCGCCAGTAGGCCGTGGCCACCAGCGTCCGCCGCTCCTTCACCTCGGCCTTCTTCTTCAGCTCGGCGATCGCCCGGTCCTTCTCGGCGTAGCGCGTGGCCTCGAGCGCGCGCAGGTCGTCGAGCCGGCGGCGGTAGTCGCGCTCGGCCCGCTCCAGCAGGGCGCGGCGATCGCGCATCGGCAGGTCGTTCTTCTCGGTGAGCGCGGCCCGGGCGCGGCCCCAGGCGGCGCGGGCCTCCTCCGTCGCCTTGCGCGGGGCGGCCAGGCCGTCCTCGACGGCGCGGTCCCACCGGTCGCGGGACGCGTCGAAGGAGGCGCCGATCCGCTCCTGGAGATCGCCGACGAGCGCGGCGCGGACGGCCGCGAGCTCGGTCTCCTGTTGGTCGCCGATGGAGACCGTCGCGCCCCGCGGTCCCGCCTTCGACTCGGCGGCGGGGACGCTGGCGAAGGCCTCCGCCTCGTCCTGGGGCAGCGCGTGGAAGCGCTCGCCGTCGAACCAGAGGACGAGGTGGACCACCTTCTCCTCGGAGACGAGGGCGTCGAGCGTGTACTTGTAGACGAACCACCAGCCCTCGCGCCCCGCGAGGGCGCCGAGCCCCTGGGGCAGGTCGCGCGAGGCGAGCTCCACGAAGGTCACCTGGTCCTGCGGGCGGGCGCGGACCTTCTCCGCCGCCTCCTTCACCAGCTTCGCGCGCTTCGTGCGCCCCTTGGCCGGGGCCGCCTCGGCGGCGGGCTCGGGCTCCGCGGGGGCGCCGTCGTCGAAGACGGACGCGACGAGCGCGTCCTCGTCGGCCTCGCGCTTCGCCACCGCCTCCTTCGCCTTCTGCTCGGCGAGGCGCAGCTTCCCGCGGACCTCCCCGTCGAAGCGCTCGAAGAGGAGCGTCCGCGCGGCGGCGTACCGGGCGCTGATCCGCTCGTCCATGTCGGCGCGGAGCGTGGCGAACGCGCGGTCGATCTCCTCGGGCGAGCGGCACGACTGGTAGATGTCGAGCACCCGCTTCTCGAAGTCGATGCCGCTGCCGAGCGCGCCGAGGATCTCGTCGGACGAGCCGAAGACCCCGTCGAAGAGGGCGAGCTTCTGCGAGAGGAGGTCGAAGAGCCGGGCGTCGGCGGCGTTCTGGCGGTTGAGGAAGTTGAGGACCAGCACGTCGCGCTGCTGGCCGTAGCGGTGGCACCGGCCGATCCGCTGCTCCACGCGCTGCGGGTTCCACGGCAGGTCGTAGTTGACCACCAGGTTGCAGAACTGGAGGTTGAGCCCCTCGGCCCCGGCCTCGGTCATCACGAGGATCTGCGTCTTGTCGCGGAACTCCTCGACGAGCGCCTGGCGCTTCTCGGCGCCGGAGACGTCCCCCGAGAGGCAGGTGACCGAGTAGCCCTTCGACTCGAGGAGCCGCGTCAGGTAGTCCTGCGTGCGGCGGAACTCGGTGAAGACGACCGCCTTGTCGGGCCACCCGCACGCCTTCGCCACCGTGAAGCAGCGGTCGAGGCCGCGGACGAGGGCGTCCCCCTTCGCGTTCTTCGTGATGGTCCGGGCGAGCTTCGCGCACTCGCGCAGCTCCTCCAGCTCGGACGTCATCTTGCGGACGGCCGTGGCGCCCTTCGGGCGTGCGGCGGGGGCGCCGTCGTCGAAGAGCTCCTCCAGCTCGTCGTCGAAGCCGTCCATCTCCAGCAGGAGGTCGGCCTGCGCGGTGCACTCGACCCCGGCCAGCTTCTGCTCCAGCGAGTCAGCGAGCCGATCGAGGGTCGCCGCGAGGGCGAACGTGGAGGAGGCGAGGATCTTCCGGTAGACGAGGACGAAGAGGGCCCGGCGGGCCTGCGGGATCGCGTAGGCGTCCTCGCGGCGCAGGTACTCGGAGACCCGGTCGTAGAGCTCCTGCTCCTCCGCCATGGGCGCGAAGTCCTCCACGAAGGAGCGGCGCGCCGTGTACTTCACGTACTCCTTCACCTGCCGGCGGAGCGTGCGGACGACGACGGGGGCGAGCCGCGCCTTGAGGTCGGCCGCCTTGTCCTCGGTGAGCTCGCCGGTGGCGTACTGGAGGCGGAAGGTCTCCTCGTTGCCGAGCAGGGCGTCGTCGATGAAGGCGGCGAGGCCGAGCAGCTCCATGATGTCGTTCTGGAGCGGCGTCGCGGTCAGCAGGAGCTTCGGGCACTTGCGCAGCCCCTTGCGGAGCGCCTGCCCGGTCCGGTGGTCGCGCCGGTACGCGTTCCGCAGCCGGTGGGCCTCGTCGAGGATCGCGAGGTCCCACGGGACGCGCTCGATCTCGGCCCCCCGCATCGCCGCGAACTGGTGGGAGGCGATGACGATCCCGCCGGTGTCGAAGAGGTTGGTGCGGAGCCCCAGCTTCTCGGAGGCGCGGAACGCGTCGCCGTCGACCAGCGTCGAGTCGAGGCCGAACTTGGAGAGGAGCTCGTTGCGCCACTGCGCCCGGAGCGAGGAGGGGACGAGGATCAGGACGCGGTTCTTCCCCTCCGCGGCGAGCTGCGAGAGGACGAGGCCGGCCTCGACCGTCTTCCCCAGCCCGACCTCGTCCGCGAGGATCGCGCCGCCCGTCGGCAGCGAGGAGAGGGCGAAGGCCGCCGCCTCGATCTGGTGCGGGTTGAGGTCCACCGCCGAGTGGGCGAGCGCCGGCGCGAGGCGCGACGCGCCGCCGCCCCCGCGGGCGGTCAACGCCTCCGCCGCGATCCGCTGGTGAAAACGAGTGAGCTGCGCAGCCTTCTCACGCTGCGCGCGCGGTGCGACTCCCTGCGACCCCATCCTCCACGCCTCCCAACCGACACCCGACCGCAGGCTGCCCGAAGCCACCCCGGCTCCACGTGAAACCGTGCGGGCGCTCGCTGCGCCCCGGTATCTCGCGATACCGCGCGACACTCTAGCAGCATCCCGATCCGGGGGGCAGGGGGAGGCTGCGACAACGAGGTCACGGCGGGGGACGCGACGGCCGGGGCGCGGCGAGTAACATGGCGTCATGCGCCCCGGGTCCATCGTCGCGTCGCTTCTCCTCGCGACGGTCCCGCTCGGGGTGCGAGGAGAGCCACGCATGTCGCTCGAGCTGACGTCGCCCGCCTTCCAGAACGGCGGCGAGATCCCGCCCCTCTTCACGTGCGAAGGGAAGGACGCCTCGCCGGCGCTCGCCTGGAGCCACGTCCCGCGCGACACCGCGAGCCTGGTCCTGATCGTCGACGACCCCGACGCGCCCGATCCGAAGGCGCCGAAGATGACCTGGGTCCACTGGGTGCTCTACGATCTCCCCCCCGCCTCGAACGGCCTGCCGGAGGGAGTGAAGACGGGGGCGCTGCCGGCGGGCACGCGCGAGGGCTTGAACGACTGGCGGAGGACCGGCTACGGGGGCCCCTGCCCGCCGATCGGTCGCCACCGCTACTTCTTCAAGCTCTACGCCCTCGACATGGTCCTCGGGGACCTGAAGCTCCCCACGAAGGCGGCGGTCGAAAAGGCGCTTCAAGGTCACGTGCTTGCGTCCGCCGAGTTGATGGGGACCTATCAGAAACGGAAGCGCTGAGGGCCGCACTCGGAGTCGCGTCCTTCGCCTCGATATCGGAGCCCCCGAGGGCTGGCGCGCAATCCCACACGCCCGTAGGATGTCGCGGTGAAGTTCGACTGCGACCACTGCGGCAAGCACTACTCGAGCGCAGACGACCCGGTCCCCGGCAAGGTCTACCGCATCCGCTGCAAGTGCGGGCACGACATCGTCATCTCGATGCTCCCCGGCAGCGATCATCCCGTCGCCGTCTCGACCCTTCCGCCGGCCGGTTCCGCCGGCCCGCGCCCCTCCGCCGCGGCCCCGCTCCGACCCGCTGCCTCCGGGAGGCCCGGAGCGGGCGGCGGGGTGCCTGGACGTCCGTCCGGCGCGCCGGCCTCGGGCGCCTCCCTGGTGGCGCCGGGCCCGGCGCGCCCGCGGATCGATACGCCGGACTCCCAGTTCTCGCGGACCGTGATGCCCGGCGCGGCGGTTGGGAAGGGCACCCCTCCGGCGCCCCCCGCCGCCCCCGTGGCTCCGCGGGCCGGGCCCGTCGCTCCGGGCCCCCCGCGCCTGGCGCCGCCGCCGGCACCCCTGGCTCCATCGGTCGGCTCGGGATCGGCGGCCGCGCCGGTGCGCCGCCCCGCTCCCCCCGCCTTCGAGCTCCCGTCGATCGACCCCGACCTCCCGCCCGACCTCGACGAGCTGCCGCCCGAGCTGGACCTCCCCGAGCCACCCATCGCGCACGCCCCCGCCGCGCACGCCCCCGCCGCGCATGCCCCCGCCGCGCATGCGCCGGCCGTGCCCCGCGCGAATGCACCGAGGAGCGCCGAGCCGTTCGATCCCTTCGAGGGAATGGCGAGCGCCCGCAGCCCGGACCCGGTCACGCTGCACGGCCAGACCGTCTTCGACATGCCGGTCCCCGAGCTGACCGGCGCCACCGCGGCGCCGGCGCCGAGCGCCCCCGCGCCCAGCGGACGCCCGATCCGGGCGCTCGCGCCGGAGCTGAGTACGCCCGTCGCCGACCTCGCGCCGAAGGCCGCCGGCGGGGTCGTGGCGCAGGGGCAGCCGCCGGCTCCCGCGCGGAGGCCGCGCTGGCCGCTCATCGCGGCGGTCGCGGTCGTGCTCATCGGCGCCGGCGGTGCCGCGGCGTTCCTCTCCGTGCGGCCGAAGGCTCCCGCGCCCGCGCCGCCGGCCGTGCCCTCGCCCGTCGCCGCTCGTCCGCCCCCGCCGCCGCCGCCTCCTCCTCCTCCCGTCTCTCCGCCGGTGGAGGAGCCCCAGCCGGTCGCTTCGCCGCCCGTCGCCGCGGCGCCGGCCTCCCCGCCTCCCGTCGCCGAGGAGGCGCCGCCGAAGGAGTCGGCCGCAGACCGGGCGCGAGCCGAGCGGGAACGGGCCGAGGAGGCGAAGGCCGAGAGGGCGGCGCAGCTGAAGGCGGAGCGTGAGCGCGTCGCGCAGGAGAAGGCGGACAAGATCGCCGAGGCGAAGGCGGAGCGCGAGCGGATCGCCCAGGAGAAGGCGGAGAGGATCGCGCAGGCGAAGGCGGAGCGCGAGCGGCTCACGCAGGAGCGGGCGGAGAGGGCCGCGCAGGCGAGGGCGGAGCGGGAGCGTGCCGCGCAGGAGAAGGCCGCGGAGGCCAAGGCGGAGCGCGAGCGGATCGCCCAGGCGAAGGCGACGGCCGACAGGGCGGCCGCGGACCTGGCGGCCACCCAGCGCGCGGCGGCCGAGAAGGCGGCCGCGGAGCGCGCGCGCGTCGCCGCGGCCACGCCGCCTCCTCCTCCCGAGAAGAAGAAGGGGATCGACGCGAAGGAGGTCCGCGCGGCGATCTCCCGGCTGAGCGGTTCGTTCGACGAGTGCGTGCGCGCGGCCTCTTCGGGGCCGGACGCCCAGTACGTCGGCCGACAGGTCGATCTCTACGTCGAGATGTCCCCCGCCGGCGCAGCCAACGACGCCTTCATCGACGACGACGCGCTCGCGGCCTCCGGGCTCGGCAAGTGCGTGAAGAAGGCGGCCTTGAAGATGAGCGTCCCGCCCTGGGAGGGCGAGCCGGTGCCGGTCCGGGTCCCGCTGCGGCTCAGCGCGAAGTAGCGCGGTTCCTCCACGCGGCACCATGAGGAGCGCCCCCGCGCGGGGCGCTGCATCGTGTCGCGCCGCATCTGGGGTTCTCCCGGGCGGGTTCGATCCGCCTCATAGTTGAGCCTCATGCGCATGCGCGCACCTTCGCGTGGGGGCTCGAAATGAGGAATCTCTCCATCGGCGTCCGGCTCGCTCTCGGCTTCCTGGTCGTCCTCCTCGTGACGCTCGCCATCGCGGCGACGGGCTACTGGGGCGTGGAGAGCGTCGCGGACAAGACCGACGAGATCCTCGCGGGGGCCGCGAAGGCGAACCAGGCGGCCGCGCAGATGGCGCAGCACGCGCTGGGGCTCCGCCGGTACGAGAAGGACTACCTGCTCTCGCTCGGTGCGAGCGAGGAGGAGGGCGCGAAGGCGCTGCGCGGCTGGGAGGTGGAGCACGCGGAGTTCAAGAAGGCGGCGGAGGCGTTGAGGCCGCTCGTCGCGGACAGCGACGAGGACAAGCGCGACCTGGAGGCGCTGGTGCGCGACGTCGCCGCGTACGAGGCGGCGATGACGAGGCTGCAGGCGTCGGTCCGGTCGGGCGAGGTGACGACCCCGCTCCAGGGGAACCAGGCGCTCGCCGACGTGAAGGACGCCGTCCGCGACCTGGCCGAGAAGTCGGACGGGATCGCGCTGCGCCACGTCGCGGAGATGCAGGCGCAGGACGACGTCATCGAGGGGACGCGCGCGTCGGCGCGCAACACGATGCTCCTCATCCTGGCGGTCGGCGTCCTCTTCGGGATCGGCGTGAGCTTCTACATCACGCAGTCGATCACCAGCCCGATCGGCGTCGTCGTCTCCGTCGTCGAGAAGATGGCCGCGGGCGACCTGCGGCACGTGCCGACCGTCGACCGGGGCGACGAGACCGGGCGGTTGCTCGCCGCGGTGAAGGCGATGGTGGAGAAGCTGGGGGAGGTGATCGGGGAGGTGCGGAGCGGGGCGGTGGCGCTCACCTCGGCGTCGGCGCAGGTGTCGTCGACGTCGCAGAACCTGTCGCAGGGGACGGGGGAGCAGGCGGCGAGCGTGGAGGAGACGACGTCGAGCCTGGAGGAGATGAGCGCGTCGATCACGCAGAACGCGGAGAGCTCGCGGCAGA
>DATIVK010000105.1:0-2432 GCA_035465955.1 Anaeromyxobacteraceae bacterium
CCCAGGGCGGAGACCGCGGAGGAGAGCGGCAAGAAGCTCAACATGACGCAACAGGTCCTGAAGATGAGCGTCAGCGAGAAGATCAAGCTGGCGACGCTGGGGAACAAGGAGGCGCGGACGATCCTGCTGCGCGACTCCAACAAGCTGGTCTGCATGGCCGCCGCGACCAGCCCGCGCATCACGGACGGCGAGATCCTCTCCCTCGCCAACTCGCGCGTCGTGAACGCCGACGTGCTCCGTTACATCTACTCGTCGCGCGAGTTCCTGAAGGTCTACGCGATCAAGACGTCGCTCGTGAAGAACCCGAAGGTCCCGCTGCCGACCGCGCTGAAGTTGATGCTCACGCTGCAGGAGAAGGACATCAAGGAGCTGGCCCGCGACCGGAACGTCCCGCAGACGATCCAGTCTCAGGCGAAGTCCTGGCTGCAGAAGAAGGACGCCGCGGCCAAGAAGGACCCCACGGCGAAGCACTAGCCGGCGGCCACGAGCGCGGATGGCGGCGGGGCGCGAGGCGGCAGGGCAGGGCGGCGCGGGGCGGGCCGGCGGCGAGCCGGTCCGGGTCGGGCGCGCGCTCTGGATCTCGGCGGCCACCATGGCCTCGCGCGTGCTCGGGCTCGCGCGCGACCAGCTCTTCGCCATCCTGATCGGGGCCAACCGGTTCTCGGACGCCTTCGTCGTCGCCTTCCGGATCCCGAACCTCCTGCGCGACCTCTTCGCCGAGGGGGCGCTCTCCTCCGCCTTCGTCCCGACCTTCGCGGAGGTCCGGCGGAACCGGGGGGAGGGGGCGGCCGTCGGGCTCGCGAACGCCGTCGTGGGCGGGATCCTGGTCCTCGTCGGCGCGCTGACGCTCGCGGGGATCCTGGGGGCGGGGCCGCTCGTCGCCCTCATCGCCCCCGGCTTCGCCCCCGAGCAGGCGCTCCTCGCGGCCCGGCTCACCCGGATCATGATGCCGTTCCTCCTCCTCGTCTCGCTGGCCGCGCTGGCGATGGGGATGCTGAACGCGCAAGGGCGCTTCACCGCGCCCGCGCTCGCGCCGGCGCTCTTCAACGTGGGCTCCATCGCGGTGGGGCTCGGGCTCTGGGCGGCGGGCTGGCCGCCGGAGCGCGCCGTGGTCGGCTGGTCCGTCGGGACCCTGCTGGGCGGCGCGGCGCAGCTGGCGGCACAGCTCCCCTCGCTCCGCGCCTCCGGCTACCGCTTCCGGCTCGTGCTCGGTCGCGGGGTGCTCGCGGAGCCGGGCGTGAGGCGGATCGGGCGGCTCATGGCGGCCGCCCTGGTCGGGCTCTCGGCGACGCAGGTGAACATCCTCGTCAACACGATCTTCGCGTCCCACGAGCCGGGGGCGAACACCTGGCTCCAGATGGCCTTCCGGCTCATGCAGCTGCCGCTCGGGGTCTTCGGCGTGGCGATCGCGACGGTCGCCGGCGCCGGGGTGGCCCAGCAGGCCGCCGCCCGCGACCTGCCGGCGGTGAACCGGACGCTCGGCGCGGCGATGCGGATGGTCGCGTTCCTCAACGTGCCCTCGGCGGTCGGCCTCATGGTGCTCGCGGGGCCGATCATCTCCCTCATCTACGAGCACGGCCGCTTCGGCGCGGCGGACGCCGCGGCCACGGCGCAGGCGCTGCTCTGCTACGCCGCGGGGCTCTACGCCTACTCCGCCGTGAAGGTGTTCGCCCCGGCCTGGTACGCGCTCGACCACGCGCGCGTCCCCGTGGTCGGGAGCGTGCTCGGGATGGTGGCCAACGTGGCGCTGAACGTCACCCTCTACCCGGTGCTGGGGTACCGGGGCGTTGCGCTCGGCACCTCCCTGGCCGCCGGCGTCAACTTCGCGGTGCTGGCCCTCGCGTGGCGGCGGCGCCACGGCGCGCTCTCCGACGCCGGGCTGGTCCGACACCTCGCGCGGGTCCTCGTCGCGTCGTCGGTCCTCGCGCTCGTGGCGTGGGGGACGGCGAAGGGGCTCGCGCCGCTGCTCCCTCCGCGCGGCCTGCCGCGCCAGCTCGCGCTCGCGCTCCTGCCGGTGGCCACCGGCGGCCTCGCGTACCTCGCGGCGGCGAAGGCGCTCCGCATCCCGGAGCTGGACGAGCTCGCGGCGGCGCTGCGGCGGCGGCGGCGCGCGTAGAGGCCGCTCGCGCCGCGGCGCCAGCTCCCTCGCCCTGGCCCTCCCCCGGTGAGGGAGAGGGAGCGTCCGTCGGTGAGAGTGGGCCTACTGCCCGCGCCCGAGGGCGGCGGCGGCCGCGGCGGACGGCGAGAGCTGGATGCTGCGGGTCTTCTCGGGCGGATCGAGCGCCGAGCCGCGGGGCTTCTCCGGCTCGGAGGGCGGCGCGCCCTCCTCGAGGAGCTGGGTGGCGATCGCGAGGGCCTTCTTGGTCTTCTCGCGCACCTTCTCGTCGTTCTTGATCTTGAGGTACGCCTTGACGACGCGCTCCTCGTTCTTC
>DATIVK010000106.1:0-18491 GCA_035465955.1 Anaeromyxobacteraceae bacterium
GGACGCGCAGGGCGAGGTGTCGCTCGAGGTGGAGCACCACACGGGCAACTACCGCGGCCGCGCGCTCTCCACCGACATCATCGAGGGCAGCGCGCGCGCCTACCTCGACGTCATCAACCGGATCGCGCTGAAGAGCGGCCCGACGCCGCGCAGCGAGGCCCGTGAGGAGATGGGGACCCCCTAGATGGCCGACTCCACCAAGCAACCCCGCACGCTGTTCGAGAAGGTCTGGGACGCGCACGTCGTCAAGGCGGAGACGCCGGACACCCCGGCGATCCTCTACGTCGACCTGCACCTCATGCACGAGGTGACGAGCCCGCAGGCCTTCTCCATGCTGCGCGAGCGCGGCCTCAAGGTCCGCCGCCTCGACCGCACCCTCGCGACCACCGACCACTCCACGCCGACGCTCCCGCGCCTGCCCGACGGCCGCTACCCCTGGTTCGACGCGCAGAACGAGGCCCAGGTCGCGCAGATCGAGAAGAACGCGAAGGAGTTCGGGGTCGAGCTGCACGGCCTCGGGGATCCGCAGCAGGGCGTCGTCCACGTCTTCGGCCCCGAGATGGGGGCGACGCAGCCCGGCATGACCGTCGTCTGCGGTGACAGCCACACCGCGACGCACGGCGCGTTCGGCGCCCTCGCCTTCGGCATCGGCACGTCCGAGGTCGGGCACGTCCTCGCGACGCAGTGCCTGCTCCAGCGCAAGCCGAAGTCGCTCGCCATCCGGGTGGACGGCCAGCTCCAGCCGGGCGTGACGGCCAAGGACCTGATCCTGGCGATCATCGCCCAGATCGGCGTCGGCGGCGGGACGGGCCACGTCATGGAGTTCATCGGGCCCGCGGTCCGCGCGCTGACCATGGAGGGTCGCATGACCCTCTGCAACATGGCGATCGAGGGCGGCGCGCGCGCCGGCCTCATCGCGCCCGACGACACCACCTTCCAGTGGCTCGCGGGGAAGCCCAGGGTCCCGAAGGGGGCCGCCTGGGACGCCGCCGTCGCGAAGTGGCGCCAGCTGCCGACCGACGACGGGGCGAAGTTCGACCGCGAGGTCCGGATCGACGTCTCGAAGCTCGAGCCGATGATCACGTTCGGGACCAACCCCTCCCAGGGGATCCCGGTGACCGGGATCGTCCCCGACCCGGTCGGCGAGAAGGACCCGGCCGCGCGGGCGACGCTCGAGAGCGCGCTCAAGTACATGGCGCTCGCGCCGGGCAAGCCGATCCTCGGCCAGAAGGTCGACGTGGTCTTCGTCGGGTCCTGCACCAACGGCCGCATCGAGGACCTGCGCGAGGCGGCGAAGGTGATGAAGGGGCGCAAGGTGAAGACGCGCACCCTGGTCGTCGCCGGCTCCCACGCGGTCAAGAAGGCCGCGGAGGCGGAGGGGCTCGACGCGGTCTTCCGGGAGGCGGGGGCCGAGTGGCGCGAGCCGGGCTGCTCCATGTGCCTCGCGATGAACGGTGACATGCTCCAGCCGGGGCAGTACTGCGTGTCGACGTCCAACCGCAACTTCGAGGGGCGGCAGGGCCCCGGCGGGCGCACGCTGCTCGCCAGCCCCGCCACCGCGGCGGCCGCGGCCGTCTCGGGCGCCGTCGCGGATCCGCGGCGGCTGACGGAGGGCAAGTAGATGGAACCGATCCGCGTCATCGAGAGCCGCACGGTCGTCATCCCGCGCGAGAACATCGACACCGACCAGATCATCCCGGGCCGCTTCCTCAAGGTGACCGACAAGAAGGGGCTGGGGAAGGGGGCCTTCTCCGACTGGCGCTACGACGCCGACGGGAAGCCGCGCCCCGACTTCATCCTCAACAAGCCCGAGGCGCAGGGCTGCACGGTCCTGGTCGCGGGCGACAACTTCGGCTGCGGCTCGTCCCGCGAGCACGCGCCGTGGGCGCTCACGGACTACGGCTTCCGGGCCGTCATCTCCACGCGCATCGCCGACATCTTCCGGAACAACGCGCTCAAGAACGGCCTGCTCCCCATCGTGCTGGAGCCGGCGGCCCACGCGAAGCTGGTCGCCGCGCCGGGCTTCCAGATCCGGATCGACCTCGAGAGCCAGACCGTGACGCTGCCGGACGGCGGCACGGCGAAGTTCCCGATCGAGAGCTTCAGCCGCTACTGCCTCATGAACGGGGTGGACGAGCTGGGGTTCCTGCTCTCCCAGGCGGACGCCATCGCCGCGTTCGAGTCAAGGGTATAGGGGCGGGCGTCCGCGCCCGCCGGCCCTCGCGGCCGGCCGGCGCGGGTGACCCGCCGCCCCCGACTCGAACCCCAGGCGAAGTCGACGATCCGAACCTCGAAGAAAGAGCAGGGAGCCAGATGGCCAAGGAGAAGATGACGGGAGCGATGGCGGTGCGCCGCGCGCTCGAGGCCGAGGGTGTCGAGTACATCTTCGGAATGCCCGGCGGGACGATCATCCCGATCTACGACGCGCTGTTCCAGTGCGAGAAGCCGCTGCCGGTCCTCATCCGGCACGAGCAGGTGGGCGGCCACGCGGCCGAGGGCTTCGCCCACGCCACGGGGAAGGTCGGGGTCTGCCTCGGCACGTCGGGGCCGGGCGCGACGAACCTCGTGACGGCGATCGCCGACGCCTACCTCGACTCGGTGCCGCTCGTCGCGATCACCGGCAACGTCGCGACCTCCCTCATCGGCTCCGACGCCTTCCAGGAGGCCGACATCACCGGCATCACGATGCCGATCACCAAGCACAACTGGCTGGTGACCGACGTCCGCGAGCTGCCCCGGATCCTGAAGGAGGCGTTCTACGTCGCCCGCACGGGACGGCCGGGGCCGGTGCTCGTCGACATCCCGAAGGACATCCAGAACACCGAGTTCGAGTTCGAGTACCCGGACGCGGTGCAGATCCCCGGCTACCACCCGCCGGTCCGCGAGGAGCCGCGCCTCAAGGACGCCGCGCTGCTCATCCGGCAGGCCACCCGCCCGGTCATCTACCTGGGCGGCGGCGTCCGCTCGGCGGGGGCCCACGCCGAGGTGGCGGCCTTCGCCAAGCTCGTCGGCGCCCCCGTGGTCACGACGCTGCCGGGGAAGGGGGCCTTCCCCGAGACCGACAAGCAGTGCCTCGGCATGTTCGGCATGCACGGCTCGCGGTACGCGAACTACACGGTCCAGAACTCCGACCTGATCATCGCGCTCGGCGCGCGCTTCGACGATCGCGTCACCGGCAAGCTGTCGACCTTCGCCCCCGAGGCGAAGGTGGTCCACCTCGACATCGATCCCGCCGAGATCTCGAAGCTGGTCAACGCCACGGTCCCGCTCGTCGGCGACGTGAAGCGGCTCCTCCCGCAGCTCACCGAGGAGGTGAAGCGGTCGATCGAGCAGCAGGGCAAGCCCGATCTGGCGGCGTGGTGGAAGCGGGTCGAGGAGTGGCGGGCGAAGTACCCGCTGCGCTACCAGCAGGAGGGGCAGAAGTACCTGCTGCCCCAGTACGTCGTCGAGCGGCTCTGGCAGAAGACCGACGGCGGCAAGTGCGTCGTCACCACGGGCGTCGGCGAGCACCAGATGTTCGCCGCCCAGTGGTGGAAGACCTCCGCGCCCCGCCAGTTCATCAGCTCCAGCGGCCTCGGCACCATGGGCTTCTGCCTGCCGTCCGCCATCGGAATCCAGCTCGGGCGGCCGGGCGAGACGGTCATCGGGATCGACGGCGACGGCTCGTTCCAGATGACCCTCCAGGATCTCGCCACCGCGGTGGACCTGAAGCTGCCGATCAAGATCTTCATCCTGAACAACCTGTTCCTCGGCATGGTCCGGCAGTGGCAGGAGCTCTTCCACGACAACCGGTTCTCGGCGACGCCGCTCACCGATCGGCCGGACCTCGTGAAGCTCGCCGACGCCTATGGCTGCCTCGGCCTCCGCGCGACCACCCCGGAGGAGCTGGACCGGGCGATCGAGCGGGCCCTCGCCAACAAGGACGGCCCGACCCTCGTCGACGTCCGCGTCCGCCGCCAGGAGAAGGTGTTCCCGATGGTCCCGGCCGGCGCCCCCCTCAACGACATGATCGACGGTGAGTGACATGCGCGAGATGGACGAGAACCCCTCCGGGACCAGCCACACCATCAGCCTCCTCGTCGAGAACAAGCCGGGCGTCCTCCACCGGATCGCCGGCCTCTTCTCGCGGCGCGGCTTCAACATCGCGAGCCTCACCGTTGGGCCGACCGAGCACGCCGAGTACTCGCGCATGACCATCGTCGTCCTGCTCCGCTCGAAGAACGTGGAGCAGGTCCTGCGCCAGGTGCAGAAGCTCGTGCCGGTCGTCGAGGTGCGGGAGCTGTCGCCGCAGGACCTCGTCGACCGCGAGCTGATGCTCGTGAAGATCCGGACCCCCGAGCGGAACCACTCGGAGCTCCGGGCGCTCGCGGAGACCTACGAGGCCAACGTCGTCGACGTCTCTCCCGACGCACTCATCGTCGAGGCCAGCGGCAACGCCGGCAAGCTCGACGCGCTGGAGGAGCGGCTCCGCCCCTTCGGCATCCAGGAGCTCTGCCGTTCCGGGCGCATCGCCCTCGAGCGTGGCTTCAAGACGCTCGCCCCCCCCTCACTGAAGTAGGAGAACCATCGACATGGCGACGATCTATTACGAGAAGGACGCGGACCTCGACTTCCTGAAGAAGAAGAAGGTGGCCGTCATCGGCTACGGGTCGCAGGGGCACGCGCACGCGCTCAACCTGAAGGACTCGGGCGTCGACGTCCGGATCGGCCTCGCGGCCGGCTCGAAGTCGAAGGCGAAGGCGGAGGGCGCGGGGCTCCGCGTCGTCAGCGTGGCGGAGGCCTCGAAGGAGGCCGACGTCATCATGGTCCTCATCCCGGATCAGACGCAGAAGCGGGTCTACGACGCCGAGATCGCCCCCGGGCTCACCAAGGGGAAGGCGCTCCTCTTCGCGCACGGCTTCAACATCCACGTCAACCAGATCGTCCCGCCGGAGGACGTCGACGTCCTCCTCGTCGCGCCGAAGGGGCCGGGGCACATGGTGCGCCGGCAGTACCAGGACGGCCGCGGCATCCCCGGCCTGATCGGCATCCACCAGGACGCGACCGGCAACGCCAAGAAGGTCGGCCTCGCCTACGCGCACGGGATCGGCTGCGCCCGCGCCGGCGTCCTCGAGACGACGTTCAAGGAGGAGACCGAGACCGACCTCTTCGGCGAGCAGGCGGTCCTCTGCGGCGGCGCCGCGGCCCTGGTGAAGAACGGCTTCGAGGTCCTCGTCGAGGCCGGCTACCAGCCCGAGAGCGCCTACTTCGAGTGCCTCCACGAGCTGAAGCTCATCGTGGATCTCATGTACGAAGGCGGCCTCGCCTGGATGCGCCACTCCATCTCCGACACGGCCGAGTACGGCGACTACACGCGCGGCCCGCGGGTGTGCGACGCCCGGTCGAAGGACGAGATGCGCAAGATCCTCAAGGAGATCCAGTCCGGCCAGTTCGCGAAGGAGTTCATCCTCGAGAACCAGGCGGGCGGCCCCACGATGGGCCGCTTCCGGGCCTCCGAGAAGGCTCACCAGATCGAGGAGGTCGGTGGCCGGCTGCGCGGCATGATGAGCTGGATCCGCGAGGCCAAGAAGGACTCGAGCGACCCGAACGCGCGCTAGCGCGGTCCCGGGATGGGGCGGCCGGGACCCCTCGGCCGTCCCGCCGTTGACTTCGCTCGCAAAATCCTTATCCTGCACCTTCTTTTTCGGAGGACCTCAGCCCTGAACCACCAGCAGCGAGACGTCAGAACGAACCGCGACGCACGGACCAACCGCCGCATCAAGGCGCGCGAGGTCCGCGTGATCGGGTCCCAGGGTGAGCAGCTCGGGGTCCTCACGATCGAGCAGGCGCTGGCCAAGGCGCAGGAGGAGGGGCTCGACCTCGTCGAGGTCAGCCCCATGACCAAGCCGCCAGTCTGCAAGATCATGGACTACGGCAAGTTCAAGTACCTCGAGAAGAAGAAGCAGAACGAGGCCAAGAAGAAGCAGGTGGTGGTGCTGCTCAAGGAGGTCAAGTTCCGGCCTCGCACCGAGGAGCACGACTACGACACGAAGCTCAAGAAGATCCGCGAGTTCCTGGGCGAGGCGAACAAGGCCAAGATCACGGTCATGTTCCGCGGCCGCGAGATGTCCCACCGGGAGCTGGGCCAGAAGGTCCTCGAGCGGATCATGGGCGACATCAAGGACGTGGCGGTCATCGAGTCGGTGCCCAGGATGGAGGGGCGCCTCCTCTTCATGATCGTCGCGCCCAACCCGAAGCTGCTGCAGGCGCAGCGCTCGAGGGCGGAGGCCGCCGCGAAGGCGGAGGCGGCGGCTGCGGCCAAGGCGGGTGCGGCTCCGGCCGCTCCGGCCGCGCCGGCCGCGCCGGCCCAGGCCCCCGCGCCCGAGGCGCCGGCGGCTCCGGCACCGGGCAACGAAGGCCCGCAGCAGTAGCGAACGAAACCGGCCGCCCCCGCGGCCCAGCACGCAGTCGAGGAAGCAGGAAGATGCCCAAGCTCAAGACGAACAGCGGCGCCAAGAAGCGGTTCCAGGTGAAGAAGGGCGGCAAGGTCAAGTTCCGCCGCGCCGGGGTCCGCCACCTCGCCACGTTCGGGAAGACGAAGAAGCAGAAGGTCGGTCTCCGCGGTACGGGTCACCTCACGGAGATGGATGCGAAGAAGATCAAGGAGACCCTCCCGTACAGCCGGTAGCACCGGCCTGCGGACAACGCCCACGCGGGGTTCGAAAGCGTCGCGGCGCTCCACCATGAGGGTGGGGTGACGGGACCTCCCGCCGGCACCAGGAGAAGTCGATGCGCGTCAAGAAGGGGTTCAAGGCTCGTCGTCGCCGCAATCGCGTACTGAAGCTCGCCAAGGGTTTCCGCGGTCGCCGCAAGAATTGCTACAAGCGCGCCAACCAGTCGGTCGAGCGCGCGCTGGACTACGCGACCCGTGACCGTCGCCAGAAGCGGCGCGACTTCCGCGCCCTCTGGATCACCCGCATCAACGCCGCGGCGCGGGCCAACGGGACGACCTACTCGAAGCTGGTCGCCGGCCTGAAGAAGGCGGGCGTCCTCGTCGACCGGAAGATCCTGGCCGAGCTCGCGCTCGCCTTCCCGGCCGACTTCGCCGCCGTCGTCAAGGCCGCCCAGGCGTAGGAGGAGGCCTCCGTGGCCGACCTCCTGGTACAGCTCGAGGCGCTCAGTCGGAGCGCCCGGGATGCCGTCGCCGCTGCCGGCGACGAGAAGGCGCTGGAAGACCTCCGCGTCCGCTACCTCGGCAAGAAGGGCGAGCTCTCCGCGGTCCTCCGCGGCATGGGCTCGCTCTCGGCCGAGGAGCGGCCGAAGGTGGGGGAGGTGGCGAACCGCGTCCGCGACGAGGTCGAGGGGCTGCTCGCCGGGGCGAAGCGGAGGCTCCAGGAGAGGGCGCTCGAGGCGGAGCTGGCAGGGCCGGCCCTCGACGTCACGCTCGACGGCCGGCGGCTCCAGCCCCGCGGCCACCGGCACCCCATCACCCGCGCCACCGAGGAGATCGCCGCCATCTTCGGCCGCCTCGGCTACGAGGTCGCCAACGGGCCCGAGGTCGAGCTCGACTGGTACAACTTCGAGGCGCTCAACATCCCGCCGGACCACCCCGCGCGCGACATGCAGGACACCTTCTACGTGGAGGAGTCCACGCTGCGCGCTGGCGTGCAGCCCGGCACGGTGCTGCTGCGAACGCACACCTCCCCGGTCCAGATCCGCTCGATGAAGCGGATCGGCAAGCCGCCGGTCCGGATCATCTGCCCGGGACGCGTCTACCGGTCCGACTACGACCAGACCCACTCGCCGATGTTCCACCAGGTGGAGGGGCTGTGCGTCGACGAGGGGATCACCTTCGCCGATCTCAAGGGGACGCTGGCGGCCTTCGCGCGCGCCTACTTCGGCCCCGGGACGAAGACGCGCTTCCGGCCCAGCTACTTCCCGTTCGTCGAGCCGGGCGCGGAGGTGGACGTCTCCTGCTCCATCTGCGGTGGCACCGGCAAGCGCGACGGCAAGCGCTGCGGCACCTGCAAGGAGACCGGCTGGCTCGAGGTGCTCGGGGCCGGCATGGTCCACCCGAAGGTCCTCGAGAACGGCGGCATCGACCCGAAGAAGTACACGGGCTTCGCCTTCGGCATGGGCGTGGAGCGCCTCGCGATGCTGCGGTACGGCATCGACGACCTCCGGCTCTACTTCGAGAACGACCTCCGCTTCCTCGCGCAGTTCTGATTCGGGCCTTCCGATGCGCATCTCGCTCAAGTGGCTTTCGGAGTACGTCGATCTTCCGGCTCCGGAGGAGCTGGCGCGGCAGTTGACCGCCGTCGGCCTCGAGGTCGAGGGGATCGAGCGGACGGGGCAGGGGCTCGAGGGGGTCGTCGCGGCCCGCATCCTCTCCTCGGAGAAGCACGGCAACGCGGAGAAGCTCTCGGTCACGAAGGTGGACGCCGGGACGGGCGAGCCGCTCCAGATCGTCTGCGGCGCGAAGAACTACGCCGTCGGCGACGTGGTCCCCCTCGCGACCGTGGGGACGACGCTGCCCGGCGGGACGAAGATCGAGAAGGCGAAGCTGCGCGGCGTCGAGTCCTTCGGGATGCTCTGCTCGGCCAGGGAGCTGGGGCTCGCCACGGACGCGAGCGGCCTGCTCATCCTCCCGCGGGAGGTGAAGCCCGGCACGCCCATCGCCGAGGCGCTCCAGCTCGCGGACGTCTTCCTGGAGATCAACGTCACGCCGAACCGGCCGGACGCGCTCTCTCACGTCGGGATCGCGCGCGAGGTGGCCGCGATCCTGGGCAAGCCCGTGCGGTTGCCGGCGCCGAGGCTGGGCGAGGCGGGTCCGAGGGCCGAGGAGCTCGTGAAGGTCCGGATCGAGGCGCCGGAGAAGTGCCCGCGCTACGCGGCGCGCGTCGTCGAGGGCGTCACGATCGGCCCCTCGCCGCTCTGGCTGCAGCGGCGGCTCGAGGGCTGCGGCGTCCGCTCCATCTCGAACGTCGTCGACGCGACCAACTTCGTGCTGCTGGAGCTGGGCCACCCGCTCCACGCCTTCGACCTCGACGAGGTCGAGGGGCAGCAGATCGTCGTCCGCACGGCCCGCCCCGGCGAGCGGATCACGACCCTCGACGGCAAGGAGCGGGCGCTCGAGGGAGAGGACCTCCTCATCGCCGACGTGAAGCAGGGCAGCGCCCTCGCGGGCGTCATGGGCGGCGGCGTCTCCGAGATCTCCCAGGGGACGACCCGGGTGCTCCTCGAGTCGGCGTACTTCCAGCCGGGCACGATCCGGCGCACGTCGCGGCGGCAGGGGCTCAAGAGCGAGGCCTCCTACCGCTTCGAGCGCGGCGCGGATCCCGGCATGGTCATCCCCGCGCTCGACCGCTGCGCGGCGCTCATCGCCGAGCTGTCGGGCGGCACGGTCCGTCCGGGGATCGTCGACGTCCACCCGCGGCCGCCGAAGCCGGCGGAGGTCCGGCTCCGCTGGCGGCGCCCCGCCGAGGTGCTGGGGATGGAGATCCCGCGGGCCGACGTCGAGCGGATCCTCGTGGGGCTCGGCTTCGCCGAGAAGGCGGCCGACGCCGAGGGGGCGACCTTCGTCGTCCCGAGCTGGCGTGTGGACGTCTCCATCGAGGAGGACCTCGTCGAGGAGGTCGTCCGGACGAAGGGCTACCACGCCATCCCGGAGACCCTCCCGCGGACCGCCATCGACACCCCGGTCGAGGCCCCGGAGCAGCAGGCGATCGCGCGGGTGCGTGACGCCCTCGAGGCCGCGGGGTTCGCCGAGGCGGTCAACTTCAGCTTCGTCGCCGAGCGTGAGCTGGAGCCGTTCGCGTACCAGGTGGTGACGGGGGACGGCTCCGGCCGGGCCCTCGGGGTCGCGCTCAAGAACCCGATCAGCGCCGACCTCTCCGTGATGCGGACGAGCCTCGTGCCGTCGCTCCTCAAGAACCTCGTCCACAACCGGCGGCAGCGGATCGAGGACGTGCGGCTCTACGAGATCGCGAGCATCTACCACCCGCACCACGACCCGAAGGACCGCCCGACCGCGGAGTCGATCGAGGTCGCGGCGGTGCTCTGCGGCCGCGGGAGCCCGGTGGGCTGGGCCACGGGCGGGAGCGGCCCGGTGGACTTCTACGACGCCAAGGCGGCCGCGCAGGGGGCCTTGGAGGCGCTCGGCGTCCAGGCCCGATGGGTCGCGGGCGGGGACTCGTGGATGCACCCCCGCGCCTCGGCGCGGCTCCTGGCCGCGGACGGCGAGGATGCGCTCGGCGTCGTCGGCGAGCTCCACCCCCGCGTCGCCGCCGCGTTCGACCTCCCGCGCGGCGTCTTCGCCGTGAGGCTCTCGCTGGAGGCGCTCCTGCGCCGCGCCCGCGTCGTCCCGCAGTACCGGGCCATCCCGCGCCTGCCGGCCGTCCTCCGCGATCTCGCGGTGGTCGTGGCCGAGGAGATCGCGGCCGCCGCCGTGGAGGCGGTGGTCCGCGAGGAGCCGCTCGTCGACGGGGTGACGCTCTTCGACGTCTACCGGGGCGCACCGCTGCCGGCGGGGAAGAAGAACCTGGCGCTCGCCATCAGCTACCGGGCGGCCGACAGGACCCTCACCGACGCCGAGGCCGACGGCGCGCACGCGAAGATCGTCGCGCGGCTGACGGAGAAGGTCGGCGCAGAGCTGCGGGGGTAGGGGATGGCCCGCGACGGGCGGACGCTCCGGGCGCTCGTCACCGTCGCCGTCGTCGGCGCCATCGTCACGCTCGCGGTCCTCGCGTGGCTCGTCGGGGCAGGGCGGGGCGCCGGGGACGAGCCGATCGTCGAGGGCGTCCCTCGCCCGGACCGGGAGGCTCAGATCGACCAGGCCGAGAGGGCGACCCGGGCGCGGCGCGAAGCGGCGCGCAAGGAGCTGGAGCGGCTCGCCCCCTCGCGTTGAGCGCCCCGCACGGGGTCTTCCGTTTGACAGTCCCGGGAAAATTGGTTAACGAAACGGGTACTTAGCCATCAATCCTCCGGGGGCGCTCCGCCGTGACCAAGGCAGACATCATCGAGAACGTCTACGAGAAGGTCGGCTTCTCCAAGAAGGAGGCGGCCGAGATCGTCGAGATGGTGTTCGACACCATCAAGGAGACCCTGGAGCGCGGCGAGAAGATCAAGATCAGCGGCTTCGGGAACTTCATCGTTCGAGACAAGAAGTCCCGAGTCGGCCGGAACCCGCAGACGGGTGAGGAGATCGAGATCAGCGCCCGCCGCGTGCTGACGTTCCGTCCCAGCCAGGTGCTCAAGAACGCGCTCAACCTCTCCGCCGAGGCGTTCGAGGCGGCCGGGGGCGCGGGCGGTGCGGGCGGCGCAGCGCCGCCGGCCCCGTAGCGCGGAGCGCCTTGGCTTCCCGGCGATCAGCTGCCTCCCGTACGAGCCGCCCCGTAGCGTCGCCCGCCGCCGCCGCGCGCGCCATCTCCGACTTCCTCGACGCGATGGGGCTCCCGCCGGACGTCCGGGGCTCGCCGGCGCTGGCGCTCACCCCGAAGCGCGTGACGGAGGCCTGGCTCGGCGACCTGCTCGACGGCTATCGCCGCGATCCCGCCGCGATCCTGTCCGACGCGATCCCCGCGCGGGAGCGGGGGCTCGTCGCCGTCACCGGGATCGACTTCCACTCGATCTGCCCCCACCACCTGCTGCCGTCGCGCGGGGTCGCGCACGTGGCGTACGTCCCGGGGGATCGGATCGCCGGCTTCGGGCAGATCGTCCGCCTCGTCGACGCCCTGGCCCACCGCTTCGTCCTCCAGGAGGACCTCGCGCGCAGCGTCGCCGAGGCCCTGGTGCGCCACCTGGGGGCGCGGGGCGCCGCCTGCATCCTGGACGCCGAGCAGCTATGCATGACGGTGCGCGGGGGGCGGCGGCCCCACGCGCGCGCCCACGCCGACGCCTTCGTCGGGGTGATGGCGCGAGACGAACGGCTCCAGCGGCGCTTCCTGCGCCTCGTGGGGCGCGTCCCGGTCAAGAGGTAGCGCTGCCATGACGACGCGGATCGCCGACGCGGTGCAGGCGCTCCTCGCCGCCTTCGATGGGCGGGACGTCGTGCAGGATCCCGACCGGCTGGCGGAGTACGGTCGCGACGAGTCGGAGCTCGGCACCTGGGCGCCGGACGTCGCCGTGCTCGTGGAGAGCGCGGCGGACGTCCAGGAGATCTTCGGGATCGCGAGCCGCTTCCGGGTCCCGGTGATCCCCGTCGCCGCCCGCTCCGGCAAGTCGGGCGGGAGCCTCGCCATCCACGGCGGGATCGCCGTCTCGATGGAGCGGATGAACCGGATCCTCGAGGTGAGCCCGGAGGACCTGGTCGCCCGGGTCGAGCCGGGGGTGATCACGGGCGTGCTGCAGGCGGAGGTCGAGCGGCAGGGGCTCTTCTACCCGCCCGACCCCAACTCGCTCGAGATCTGCACGATCGGCGGGAACGTCGCCGAGAACGCGGGCGGCCCCCGCGCCCTCAAGTACGGGGTCACCCGCGAGTACGTCCTGGGGCTGACCGTGGTGATCCCGACGGGGGAGATCCTCCGCGTGGGCCACCGGAGCATCAAGGGGGTGGCCGGCTACGATCTCACCGGCCTCTTCGTGGGGAGCGAGGGGACGCTCGGCATCGTCACCGAGGTGATGGTGAAGCTCCTCCCCCGCCCCCGCCACGTCGCCACCGCCCTGGTCGCCTTCGAGTCGGTCGCGGTGGCGGCGCGCGCCGTCTCCCGCGTCCTCGCCCAGGGCGTCGTGCCGCGCTGCCTCGAGCTGCTCGACGACGTCTCGCTCGCCGCGGCGATGAAGACCTCCCCCTTCCAGTTCCCGGCCGGGGCGGGGGCGGCGCTCCTCGTGGAGACCGACGGCAACGACGAGGAGCAGGTCTTCGCCGAGATCGTGAAGGTCGCCGAGACCGTGCAGGGCGACGCGTCCGGCGAGGTGATCGTCGCGCAGAACGAGGCGCACCGCAGGGCCATCTGGGAGACGCGCAGGTACCTCTCGGTCAACCTCAAGGCGGTCCACCCGTTCAAGCTCTCCGAGGACGTGGCCGTGCCGCGGTCGCGCATCCCCGAGATGGTCGAGCGGGCGAAGCGGGCGGGGGAGCGGCGGGGGCTCGCGGTCGCGACCTACGGCCACGCAGGCGACGGGAACCTGCACTGCAACGTCCTGTTCGACCGCGCCGAGGAGCGCCCCGCGGTGGACGAGGCCGTCGCCGAGATCCTCCGGGCTGCCGTGGACCTCGGGGGCACCATCACGGGGGAGCACGGGGTGGGGCTCGCGAAGCGGGACTTCCTCGTCTACGAGCAGGGGGAGGACCTCGTTGCCCTCGAGCGCCGCCTGAAGGCGGTCTTCGACCCCCTCGGGATCCTCAATCCCGGCAAGATCTTCGCGTCGCCCTGACCCTGTGATCGTCCGCTCTCCCTGCGGGGGGAGAAGGCCGGTGCGCGGAGGTGGCTGCGCTCCCTCGGCGCCCGGCGTGCTGCGCGATCCCTCATGGGGCCACGACAAAGGCCTGCGCGCCGGGGCAAAGGTTCTTAGATACCCGACGTACCCCCACAGCGAGACGCTCACGGAGACGACTGCCCCCATGTCCACCCCGCCAGATCCCTCTCCCGGCCGCAGGATCGAAGAGCTCGACGCCGTCACCATCCGGTTCGTCGGCGACTCCGGCGACGGCATGCAGCTCACCGGCACCGAGTTCACCCGTGCCAACGCGATCGCCGGGAACGACCTCGCGACCTTCCCGGACTATCCGGCGGAGATCCGGGCCCCGGCCGGGTCGCTCGCGGGCGTCTCCGGGTACCAGGTCAACTTCGGCGCCCGGGAGATCTACACGCCGGGCGACGCCCCGGACGTGCTGGTGGCGATGAACCCGGCCGCGCTCAAGACGAACCTCGCGGATCTCAAGCCGGGTGGGATGCTCATCGTCAACTCCGGCGCCTTCACGCCGCAGAACCTCGACAAGGCGGGCTACAAGTCCAACCCCCTCGACGACGCGGCGCTCAAGGGCTCCTACCGCGTCGTCGCCATCGAGATGGGCAAGCTGACCGAGGCCGCGCTGCAGGGCTCCGGGCTCTCGGCGAAGGACGTCGCGAGGAGTAAGAACTACTTCGCGCTCGGCCTCATGTACTGGCTCTACGACCGGCCGATCGAGCCGCAGCTCAGGTCGATCGAGCGCAAGTTCTCGAAGAAGCCCGAGTTCGCCGCGGCCAACCAGTCCGTCTTCAAGGCCGGCTACGCGTTCGGCGAGACGACCGAGCTCTTCCGCGCCCGCTACCACGTCCCGCCCTCGAAGCTGCCCCCAGGGACCTACCGGACGGTCACCGGGAACTTCGCGACGGCGCTCGGGCTCGCCGTGACGGCCCGGCTCAGCGGCCGGGAGGTCTTCCTCGGCAGCTACCCGATCACCCCCGCGACCGAGATCCTCCAGGAGGCGGCCAACTTCAAGGAGCACGGCGTCGTCACCTACCAGGCGGAGGACGAGATCGCCGGGATCGGCTCGGCGATCGGCGCGTCCTTCGGCGGCTCGCTCGGCGTGACCACCACCTCGGGGCCCGGCCTCGCGCTCAAGACGGAGATGATCGGCCTCGCCGTCATCACCGAGCTGCCGCTCGTGATCGTCAACGTCCAGCGCGGTGGCCCCTCCACCGGCATGCCCACGAAGACCGAGCAGTCGGACCTCCTCATGGCGCTCTTCGGACGCCACGGCGAGGCGCCGCTCCCGGTCCTCGCGGCACAGAGCCCGGCCGACTGCTTCTGGTCGTCCCTCGAGGCCTTCCGGATCGCCGTCAAGTGGATGACCCCGGTCATCCTGCTCACCGACGGCTACCTCGCGAACGGCTCCGAGCCGTTCCTCATCCCGGATCCGGCGACGCTCCCGAAGCTCGACGTGAAGTTCCAGACCGAGCCCAACTACCAGGGACAGTACATGCCGTACGCCCGGGACGAGAAGCTCGTCCGGCCGTGGGCGATCCCCGGCACCCCGGGGCTCGAGCACCGCGTCGGCGGCCTCGAGAAGGATTCGCTCTCGGGCATGGTCTCCTACGACGGCTCCAACCACGAGCGGATGGTGAAGACCCGCGCGCAGAAGATCGCGAACGTGGTCGAGGACGTCCCCGACGCCGAGGTCTTCGGCGAGCCCTCTGGCAGGCTCCTGATGGTCTCCTGGGGCGGCACGTTCGGCGCCGTCCGCGGCGCCGCCGAGGCGCTGCGCGAGCAGGGGAAGGGCGTGAGCCACGTCCACCTGCGCTGGCTCAACCCGCTCCCGAAGAACCTCGGGGCGGTCCTGCGCCGGTTCGAGAAGGTCCTCGTCCCCGAGGTGAACGACGGGCAGCTCGCCCTCTACCTGCGGGCGAGGTTCCCCGGCGTCGACCCGCTCCAGTTCAACCGGATCAACGGGAAGCCCATCAAGATCTCGGAGCTCGCCGCGCGCGCCGCGGAGCTCCTCTAGCGCCGCGAAAGGAACCCCAGGTCATGTCCATCACCGACGCGCGCACCGCGCTCCCGGCGTACACCAAGAAGGACTTCGAGTCCGGCGTGGATCCGCGCTGGTGCCCCGGCTGCGGCGACTACTCCATCATCAACCAGGTCCAGCGGGCGCTCCCGAGCGCCGGCGTGAAGCGGGAGAACATCGTCTTCGTCTCCGGCATCGGCTGCTCGTCCCGCTTCCCGTACTACATGAACAACTACGGGATGCACACGCTCCACGGGCGCGCGCCGTCCTTTGCGTCGGGCCTCAAGGTCTCGCGCCCGGAGCTGATGGTCTGGGTGGTCACCGGCGACGGCGACGCGCTCGCGATCGGCGGGAACCACTTCATCCACGCGATGCGGCGCAACCTCGACATCAAGCTGCTGCTCTTCAACAACCGCATCTACGGCCTCACGAAGGGGCAGGTCTCGCCGACCTCCGAGCTCGGGAAGAAGACGAAGACGACCCCGCACGGCTCCCCGGACTACCCGTTCAACCCGCCGGAGCTCGCGCTCGGCGCCGGGGCGACCTTCGTGGCCCGCTCGATCGACGTGGACGGGCCACACCTGGCGTCGGTCCTGAAGGGCGCGACGGAGCACAAGGGGAGCGTCTTCGTCGAGGTCTTCCAGAACTGCCCCGTCTTCAACGACGGCGCCTACGACTTCCTCACCGACAAGGCGGTGAAGGCCGACGCGCAGCTCCGGATGGAGCAGGGGAAGCCGCTGCTCTTCGGTAAGGACAACCGGAAGGGGATCCGCTTCAACCCGCAGACCGTCCAGCTCGAGGTCGTTACGCTGGGCGAGGACGGCGTCAGCGAGAAGGACATCCTCGTCCACGACGCGACACGGGAGGATCCGACCATCGCCTACATGCTGGCACACATGTCGGTTCGTCCGGGCTTCCCGACGCCGGTTGGCATCTTCCGCGACGTTCGCCGGCCGACGGCCGACGAGATGACCTGGCAGAAGATCGAGGCCGCGAAGGAAGCGCGCAAGGATGTGGACCTGACGAGGCTCCTGTCCGGCAGCGACACCTGGACGATCGGCTAAGCCTTCGGAAGTCCTGCGACAATGAGGGCCGGTCTCGCGAATACGGGATCGGCCCTCCACGTTTCTGGCTCCAACGAACCCGCCGGGCCGCAGGCGCAAAACGGACCGGAAGAATCCATTATTGTGCTGAAGTCAATGTGGACCTGATGGAGTCACTAATATCCTTGGACTTTTGTGCTGCATATTGACCGTCATCAATTGCTTTATCGGGGCCCGTTTGGTAGTCAAGGCGCCTCTCTGAAACCTGGGCCCCGGCTCCACGGCCGGTAGCTCCCCCGAGGAGCAATCTAAATGACGGAAGCGAAGAAGAAGGCTCGCGGCGTCGTCGTCGTCAACCGCGAGAACTGCAAGGGCTGCGGCTTTTGCGTCGAGTTCTGCCCCACCAAGTGCCTCGCACTCGAGAAGGGCTACAACGTCAAGGGCTACCACCCGCCGTTCCTGGAGTCGCCGGACAAGTGCACCGGTTGCGACATGTGCGGCCTGATGTGCCCCGACTTTGCCATCTACGGCTACCGCGAGACGGCGGCCGGCGAGGCGGCTTAGGAGCCACGGACAATGAGCGGAAACGCTGATTCGCAGGGAATTCTCACCGGGGCTCACTACCTCGACGGCGACCACGCCTGTGGCGAGGGCGCCATCGCGGCGGGCTGCCGGTACTCTTCGGGTTACCCGATCACCCCTTCCACCGAGGTCTTCGAGAAGCTGGCCCAGCGGTTCCCGTTCGTCGGCGGGCGCTGCCACCAGTTCGAGGACGAGCTCGCCGCGTCGATCGCCCTCCAGGGCGCCGTCTGGGGCGGGAACAAGGCCTGCACCGTCACGTCGGGCCCCGGCTTCTCGCTGATGCAGGAGCACATCGGCCTCGCCGCGATCACCGAGACGCCGTGCGTCTTCTTCAACGTGCAGCGCGCGGGGCCGTCGACCGGCCTCCCGACGGCCACGGCGCAGGGTGACATGATGCAGGCCCGGTTCGGCTCGCACGGCGACTACCGGCTCATCGCGCTCTGCCCGCAGTCCCCGCAGGAGTGCTTCGACCTCTCGGTCGAGGCCTTCAACCTCGCGGAGGAGTACCGGGTCCCGGTCATCGTGATGCTCGACGAGGTCGTCGGCCACATGACCGAGAAGGTCGTCATCCCGCCGCCCGAGAAGCTGAAGATCGTCGAGCGTCGCTGGACCAAGAAGAAGCCGGGTGAGTACAAGCCCTTCCAGCCGGCCGAGGGGAGCCTCGTCCCCGAGATGGCGAAGGTGGGCGACGGGTACAAGCTGCACGTCACGGGCCTCACGCACGACGAGCGCGGCTACCCCGCGATGAACGTCCCCACCCACGAGAAGATGCAGACCCGCCTCTTCGACAAGCTCCTGAAGAACGTCGACAAGATCGTCCGGTGGGAGGAGAAGGACCTCGCCGGCGCCGACGTCGTCGTCATCAGCTACGGGATCACGTCCCGCGTGGCGGAGCGCGCGATCGGCATGGCGAAGGAGAAGGGCGTGAAGGTCGGCTCGTTCCGGCTCATCACCGCCTGGCCCTTCCCGGAGAAGCAGATCATCGAGCTCTCCAAGAAGGTGAAGGCCTTCGTGGTCCCCGAGCTCAACCTGGGCCAGATGGTGCTCGAGGTCGAGCGCCTCGCTGCCGGTCGCACCAAGACCGTCGCGGTGCCCCACGTCGGCGGCACGGTCCACAACCCCGAGGTCATCGCCAAGGCGATCGTGGAGGCCGCTCGATGAGCCCCCCTGTGAAGGAAAACCCCGTCAACAAGTACCTGCGCATGGAGCGCATGCCGTCGATCTGGTGCCCGGGCTGTGGCATCGGGACGACGGTGAATTGCTTCTCGCGCGCCCTCGACGAGTCGAAGCTCGATCTGGACAAGATCGCGGTGGTCTCCGGCATCGGCTGCACCGGCCGCGTCGCGGGCTACATGAACGTGGACTCGTTCCACACGACGCACGGCCGCGCGATCCCGTTCGCCACGGGGCTCGCCATGTCCCGCCCGGACATGAAGGTGATCGTCTACTCCGGCGACGGT
>DATIVK010000107.1:0-4177 GCA_035465955.1 Anaeromyxobacteraceae bacterium
TCGCGCGCGGAGGCGCCGGTCGTCTTCGAGGGGCTGACGCGCCGCCCCTGGTCCGCGCCGCTCGTGGGAGGGACCGCGGTCGCCGCCGCCGTCGCGTTCGTCGCGCTGCGCCGCGGGCGCGTCCGGCTCGCCCGGGCCGCCGCCGCGATCCAGGTGGCGCTGATCGTGGCGGGCTGGGGCGCCGCGCAGCACCCCTACCTCGTCGTGCCCGGCGTGACGCTCGCGTCGGCGAGCGCCCCGCGCGCCGTGCAGGTCGCCGTCCTCTGGGCGCTCGCGGCGGGGAGCGTCCTGCTCTTCCCGGCCCTCTACCTGCTCTTCCGGATCTTCAAGGGGGAGCGGCCGTTCTCGGTGATCGAGCGGAAGTGAGGGGCCCCTCCTCCGGGGGCCGCGCGGGACCCACCCGAGCCGCCTCTCCGCCAGGGGCCGCGCGCTACCATCCGCGCCCTCGTGAAGACCCACGCCTACGCCGTCCATGGGGACGTCCTCCTCTCCGCCCTGGCGGTCGAGCCGCCGAGCGACCGGGAGTGGGACGACTACCTCGCCGCGTGGGCGCGGATGCGGGGCGGCGAGCGGCGCAAGGTGCTCGTGTTCACCGAGAAGGCCGGGCCGACTGCCGAGCAGCGGGGCCAGCTCGCCGCGCTCCTCGGCGGCGCCGCGCAGCGGGCCGCGGTCGTCACGCCCAGCGCCGTGGGGCGGCTGATGGTCGCAGCGGTCGCGTGGGCCAACCCCGCGGTGCGGGCCTTCCTGCCGGCGCAGGTCGGCGAGGCGTTCGACTACCTCGACGTCCCGCACGCGGATCGCGCGGAGCTCCTCGCCGCGGCGCGGCCGCTCGTGGCGGCGGTCGGCGCCGAGGTCGAGGTCGGGCGCCTCGTCAGCCCGGCCGGGGGGGAGGGAGGGGCCCTCACGCTCAGTGGACCGTGGCCGCCTCCGCCGCGGCGGGAGCCTTCGCGAACGTGATGGCGCCGTCGGGCCCCTCGTCCACGAGGACGCGGTCGCCCGCCCTGAACTCGCCCGCGAGCAGCTTCGTCGCGAGCGGATCCTGGACCATGCGCTGCAGGGCGCGCTTCAGCGGGCGCGCGCCGAAGGCGGGGTCGTAGCCGGCGTCGGCCACGGCCTCCCGCGCCGCGTCGGTGAGCTCGACGGCGATGCGGCGCTCCGAGAGGAGCCGCTGCAGCCGGCCGAGCTGGATGCCGACGATCCGGCCGACCTCCTCGCGCCCGAGCGGCTTGTAGACGACGATCTCGTCCACCCGGTTGAGGAACTCGGGGCGGAACTCCGCCTTCAGGTGGTCGAGGGCGGCCTCGCGGAGGGCGCCGAGGTCGGCGCCGGGGCGGCTCCCGAGCCGCTGGATCTCGGCCGAGCCGACGTTCGAGGTCATGATGATGACCGCGTTGCGGAAGTCGACGGTGCGCCCCTGCCCGTCGGTGAGCCGGCCGTCGTCGAGGATCTGCAGCAGCACGTCGAAGACGTCGTGGTGCGCCTTCTCGATCTCGTCGAACAGGATCACCGCCCACGGCCGGCGCCGGACCGCCTCGGTCAGCTGGCCGCCCTCCTCGAAGCCGACGTAGCCGGGGGGGGCGCCGATCAGCCGCGCGACCGCGTGCTTCTCCATGTACTCGGACATGTCGATCCGGACCATCGCCCGCTCGTCGTCGAAGAGCTCCTCGGCGAGGGCGCGCGCGGTCTCGGTCTTCCCGACGCCGGTGGGGCCGAGGAAGATGAACGAGCCGACGGGCCGGTCGGGATCCTGCAGCCCGGACCGGGCGCGCCGCACGGCCGCGGCGACCGCCTTGAGCGGCTCCTCCTGGCCGACGACGCGGCGGGCGAGCCGCTCCTCCATGTGGAGCAGCTTCTCCACCTCGCCCTCGAGCAGCCGCGAGACCGGCACGCCGGTCCACTGGGAGACGACCTCGGCGATCTCCTCCGGCGTCACCTCCTCGCGCAGCATCGCGCCGGCCTGCTGCACCTCGGCCAGCTTCGCCTCCAGGGCGACCACCGTGGCCTGCGCGGCGGGGAGCCGGCCGAACTTGAGCTCGGCGGCCTTCTGGAAGTCGGCCGCGCGCTCGGCCTGCGCCTGCGCGCTCCTCAGCCCCTCGATCTCCGCGCGCGCCGCGGCGAGCTCCTGGATCACGGCCTTCTCCGCGTCCCACCGGGCCTTGAGCCGCACGAACTCCTCGTTGCGCGCGGCGAGCTCCTTCTCGGCGGCCGCGAGGCGCGCGCGCGACCCCTCGTCCTGCTCGCGGGCGAGCCCCTGCCGCTCGATCTCCAGCTGGCCGATGCGGCGGCGGACCTCGTCCACCTCGGTCGGCATCGAGTCGATCTCGATCCGGAGCCGGCTCGCGGCCTCGTCGACGAGGTCGATCGCCTTGTCGGGGAGGAAGCGGTCGGCGATGTAGCGGTGCGACAGCCGCGCGGCCTCGACGAGGGCGGCGTCCTGGATCCGCACCTCGTGGTGCAGCTCGTACCGCTCCTTGAGCCCGCGGAGGATCGAGACCGTGTCGGCGACCGACGGCTCGCCGACGACGACGGGCTGGAAGCGCCGCTCCAGGGCCGGGTCCTTCTCGACGTGCTTGCGGTACTCGTCGAGCGTCGTCGCGCCGACGGCGTGCAGCTCGCCGCGGGCGAGGGCCGGCTTCAGCATGTTGCCGGCGTCCATCGCCCCCTCGGCCGCGCCGGCGCCGACGAGCGTGTGCAGCTCGTCGATGAAGAGGACGATCTGGCCCTCCGAGGCGACGACCTCCTTCAGCACGCCCTTGAGCCGCTCCTCGAACTCGCCGCGGTACTTGGCCCCCGCGACCATCGACGCGAGGTCGAGCGCGAGCAGCCGCTTCCCCTTGAGCCCCTCCGGGACGTCGCCGTCGACGATCCGGCGGGCGAGCCCCTCGGCGATGGCCGTCTTGCCGACGCCGGGCTCCCCGACGAGGACCGGGTTGTTCTTCGTGCGGCGCGAGAGGATCTGGATGACGCGGCGGATCTCGTCGTCCCGACCGATCACCGGGTCCAGCTTGCCGGCCCGCGCGAGCTCGGTGAGGTCCCTCGTGTACTTGTCGAGGGCGCGGTACTGGCTCTCCGCCTCGGGCGTCGCCGCGCGGGCCCCGCCGCGGAGCTCCTTGAGGGCCGCGGAGATCCGCTCGGGGGTCGCCCCGGCCGCGCGCAGCGCCTCCCCGGCGCCCCCCTTCTCCCGGGCGGCGGCGATCAGCAGGTGCTCGGTCGAGACGTACTCGTCCTTCAGCCGCTTGGCCTCCTGCTCCGCCTGGTCGAGCAGCTTCATGAGCCGGTGGCCGGCGTACGGCTCGCCGCCGGCGACGCGCGGCACCGAGCGCAGCTCGTCCTCGACCCGCGCGACGACCCCCGAAGGCGGGGCGCCGATCTTCTCCAGCAGGGGCCCGGCCACGCCGTCCTCCTGCTCGAGGAGGGCGAGGAGGAGGTGCTCCGCGTCCACCGCCTGGTGGTCGCGGCGGCGGGCCTGGGTCTGCGCCGCCTGGAGGGCTTCCTGCGCCTTCAGGGTGAGCTTCTCGTCTCTCATGCCGCCAACGTAAGACCGCGATCCGGCGTGGCAAGCCGCGCGAGGAGGCTGTTCCCGAAACCCCGAGCGGTCGTCTAGGATGCCTCCAAGAGGTGACCCACACATGCGATGCACCGTACTCGGAGCCGGTTCCTGGGGAACCGCACTCGGCGCCCTCCTCTCGGGGAAGGGCTTCAACGTCACGGCGTGGGACAAGGACGTCGCCCTCCTCGACGACATCGCGAAGAACCACCGGAACGAGCGGTACCTCCCCGGCGTCGCGCTCCCGGCGAAGCTCCACGCCCACGCGGACATCGCGAAGGCGCTCGAGGGGGCCGACCTGGTGGTCGTCGCCGTGCCCTCGCACGCCGTGCGGCCGGTGGCGATCGAGATGAAGCGCCACGTCCACGCCGGCATGCCGATCGTGAACGTGGCGAAGGGGATCGAGCTCGAGACGCTCATGACGATGAGCGAGGTGCTGGAGGACGTCCTCCCGGTGCCCCTGCACCCGTACCTCCTCGTCCTCTCCGGCCCGTCGTTCGCCAAGGAGGTCGCGAAGGGGCTGCCGACCGCGGTCACGATCGCGGCCCACTGGGAGCGGATCGCCCGGCAGGCCCAGCAGGCCTTCCACACGAAGACCTTCCGCCCCTACACGTCGGGCGACGTGGTGGG
>DATIVK010000108.1:0-10008 GCA_035465955.1 Anaeromyxobacteraceae bacterium
CTCTACATGGAGTGGAACACCCCGATCGCCGAGGAGGCGCGGGCGCGGGGCATGTCGCCGTGGGACGTCGAGGAGCAGCTCGTGAGGTTCGGGGCGAAGGCGGTGCCGCACCTCGTCGACCTCGTCTCGCACTACGGGTTCGCGAACGCCTTCGACAGGAGCCGCGAGCTGGAGACGCGCGAGGTCTGGCTGGCCGGGAGCGCCCTCTTCCTCGTGCGCCGCATCGGGCTCGTCTCGGACCGGGACCTCGCGCGGCTCCAGCACCTGGTGGCCCAGTTCGTGGAGCGGGACCGGCGCCTGCGCGTCGCCTCGACGCTCGCGGAGAACACGGCGCGCGTGCTGCACGAGCTGCGCCCGCGGCGCTTCCCACCGACCGAGATGCACCCCAACACGTTCAAGCTGCTCAACCCCGAGCCGTTCCTGCCCGGGCCCGCTCAGTCGCGCTCGTAGTGGCAGGTGTAGCCGCCGGGGTGCTTCACCAGGTAGTCCTGGTGGTACTCCTCGGCGCGCCACCACGGCCCCGCGGGCACGATCTGCGTCACGACCGGCCGCTTCCACTTGCCGCTCGCGTCCACCTCCGCCTTCACCCGCTCGGCGATCCGGCGCTGATCCTCCGACGCGTAGAAGATCGCGCTGCGGTACTGGGTCCCGACGTCGTTCCCCTGCCGGTCGAGCGTCGTCGGATCGTGGATCCGGAAGAAGAAGCGGAGGAGCGCCTCGTAGCTCGTCTTCGCGGGGTCGAAGACGATCCGGACCGCCTCCGCGTGCCCGCTCCTGCCGTCGTGGGTGTCCTCGTACCTCGGGTGCTGCAGCGTCCCGCCCGTGTAGCCGACCTCGATCCGGAGCACGCCCGGCTGCTTGCGGAGCAGGTCCTCCATCCCCCAGAAGCAGCCGCCCGCGAGCGTCGCCACCTCCTCGCGCGCCTTCGCCGGCTCCTTCGGCGAGGCCGTCCCCGCCGCGAGCCCGAAGAGCGGCAGGAGCCGGCCGTAGCCCTCGCGCTCGAGATCCGCGACCGGGACGAAGCGCAGCGCCGCGGAGTTGATGCAGTAGCGCAGGCCGGTGGGTGCGGGGCCGTCGTCGAAGACGTGTCCGAGGTGGGCGCCGCCGCCCGGCGAGCGGACCTCGGTCCGCAGCATCCCGAGGGCCGTGTCGCGCTTCTCGACGAGCCGCTCCCCTTCGAGCGGACGCGTGAAGCTGGGCCACCCGGTGCCGGAGTCGAACTTGTCCTTCGAGCTGAAGAGCGGCTCGCCGCTCACGACGTCCACGTAGACGCCCTCACGGTGCTCGTTCCAGTAGGCGTTCTGGAACGGCGGCTCCGTCCCGCACTCCTGGGTGACGTGGAACTGCATCGGCGTGAGCCTCGACCGGAGCCCCGCGTCGCCTGCCGTGCCTGCCGCGCCCGTCTTCACGTCGTCACCCCGCGCGGGCGCCCCGGGCGAGAGGCCCACGGCGGCCACGGTGATCGCCGCCATCGCCGTGACCCCGGCGAGCAGCGACGCAAGCGTCCACTTCCAGCGCACCTCGACCTCCGGTGCCCTGGAATAACGGGGCCGGAGGCCGCGCGCAGGGGTGCCGCCCGGGCGGTCCGCCGGCCGTCAGGCCACGCCGGCCCGCGGGCGCCGCGCGTCCATCGCCCGCGCGACGGCCTCGGTGAGGTCCGAGACGGTGTAGGGCTTCGCGACCGTGCCGGCGAAGCCGTACTCCTCGCAGGCGGCCATGACCGGGTCGTTGGAGTAGCCGCTCGTCGCGACGCCGAGCACCTCGGGATCGAACGCCCGGATCTGCCGCATCGCCTCCACGCCGCCCATGCCGCCGGGGACGGTGAGGTCCATGAGGAGCAGGTCGAACGGCTGGCCGCGTCCCCGCGCGTCGCGGACGCTCGCCACCGCCTCCGCCCCGTTCGCCGCCCCGTCGACCTCGTAGCCGAGCTTCGCCAGCATCGTCATCGCGACCTTCCGGACGGCCGGCTCGTCGTCCATGACGAGCACGCGCCCGCGGTCCCGCGGGGCGGACGGGACGTCGCCGGCGGTCGGCGGCGCGGGGAGCGGCCGCGACGTCGCAGGGAGGTAGACCGTGAACGTCGTGCCCTCGCCCCTCCGGGACGCCACCGTCACGTGGCCCCCGTGCTTCCGCGCGATCGAGTAGACCGTCGCGAGCCCCAGGCCGTGGCCGCCGGCCTTGGTCGTGAAGTAGGGATCGAAGATCCGGCCGAGGTGCTCGGGCCTGATCCCCTCGCCCTGGTCCGCGACCTGGATCCGGACGTACGGCCCCGCCGGCAGGGACGGCACCTGCTCCGGCCGGAGGACGACGTTGGCCGTGGAGATGCGGATCACGCCGCCGTGCGGCATCGCCTGCACGGCGTTGAGGACGAGGTTGTGGATGACCTGGCCGAGCTGGCCGGCGTCCGCCTCGACCGGGAGGAGATCGTTCGCGAAGTCGTGCTCCGCCCGCACCGAGGAGCCGCTGAGCGCGAAGCGCGACGCGTCCTCGACGACCGGGCGGACCTGGAGCACCTTCTTCACCGGGACGCCGCCCCGGGAGAACGTGAGGAGCTGCTGCGTGAGCGCGCGCGTCCGGAGCGTGGCCTGCTCCGCCGCGCGGATCAGCTCGCCGGCCTCCACGGGATTCCGGAGCTCCTCGCGGGCGAGCGACAGGTTCCCCAGGATCCCCATGAGCAGGTTGTTGAAGTCGTGGGCGATGCCGCCGGCGAGGACCCCGAGCGACTCGAGCTTGCGCATCGTCAGCAGCTCCCCCTCGAGCCGCCGGCGCTCCGTCAGGTCGAGGAAGGTCACCACCGCCCCGGCGACCCCTCCCTCGCGGATCATCGGGTAGGACCAGAGCTCCACGGGGAAGCTGGTGCCGTCGGCGCGCCAGAGCCGCTCGTCGTCGGAGTGGTAGCCCTGGCCGTCGCGGAAGGTCTGGTAGATGCGGCAGTCGCTCTCGGCGAGCCGCTCCCCCTCCGCCGTCGAGTGGTGGACGAGGGCGTGGACGTTCCGCCCGATGAGCTCCTCCGGCGACGCGTAGCCGAGGAGGCGCGCGCACGTCGGGTTGCAGAAGGTGCAGAGGCCGTCGGGGCCGATGCCGTAGATCGCCTCCGCCGTGGACTCGAGGAGGAGCCGCACGTGCGCCTCGCGCTCGGCCACCGACTCCTGCGCCCGCGTCTTGGCGGCGAGGGCCTCGGTCAGCTCGACGGTGCGCCGGGCGACCGTGGCCTCCAGGTCGCCCTTCGTGACGAGCGTCTCGGTGAGGCGGGCCGCCATCTCGTTGAAGGCGCGCCCGATGTCGCCGAACTCGTCGCGCCGATGGCCGAGCGGGATCCGGTGCGCGAGGTCCCCGCCGGCGACGCCCTTGATGCCGGCCAGCACGGGGGTCATGCCGCGGCGGAGGATGGTGCGCACCATGAAGGTGCCGAGGACGGCGGCGAGGAACGCCTCGCCGACGGTCGCGAGGAGCACCCGCCACAGGAGCTCGGTCCGGAGGGCCCGCAGGGCCGTGAGGTCGATCCCGATCGCCAGCGTGCCGATGGGGAGGCTGCCGGGGGCCGCGTCGATCATCCCGAACGCCTCGGGAGACGGGCTCGGCCCCCTCGACTCCACGGTGAGGATGGGGAACTCGTACTCGGCCGCGCCGGCGCGGACCTCGGTGCTCCATCGCCCCCCGAGGACCTCTCCCGTCCTGGACCTCACGAAGAGGTAGGCGACCTCGGGATCCCGGACGCTGGAGAGGACGCCGTCCACGTCCGCGCCGCCCTCGCGGGCGAGCTCGTGCGCGAGGTGCGCGGCGACCTGCCCTCCGAGCAGCCGCACCCGCGTGTCGAGCGCCAGGCGCAGCCCCCGATCCTCCTCGACCGCGAAGAAGGCGCCGAGCGTCCCGCCCAGCACGAGGACCGTCAGGAGGACGATCAGGTTGATCTTGTACGCGATCCCGAAGCGCACCCGCCCCTCCCCTCGAACCTACCGCGCTCCCCGGCGACAGATCGACGACCTGTATGGCCGATCGCGCGCCGTCTTCACGCCGGGCCCGGGACCGGATGGGGCTGCGCGTCCCTGCCGCGGATCGTCAGCCCCGTCCCGGCCTCGTGAGCCGCGCGGGGTCGAGCAGGCGTTCCGCCTCCTTGCGCGACATTCCCCCAATCTCCACCGACAAATCCACGATGGAGCGCCCGGTCCGGGTCGACTCCTTCACGACGCGGGCCGCCTCGGCGTAGCCCAGGCGCGGGGCGAGCGCCGTGGCGAGGCTCACCGTCCGCTCGGCGTTCTGCCGGCAGCGCCCGGCGTCGGGCTCGAGCCCCCCGGCGCAGCGCCGGTCGAACGCGCGCACGGCCGCGGCGAGGATCTCGAGGGCGTGGCAGAGGTCCCACGCCACGAGCGGCATCATCACGTTGAGCTCCTGCTGCCCCGCGCCGGCGGACCAGGCGATCGCCTCGTCCATCCCGATGACCTGGTAGGCGACCATCGCCAGCATCTCCGCCATCGACGGGTTCACCTTCCCGGGCATGATGGAGGAGCCGGGCTGGACCGCCGGGAGCCGGAGCTCACCGAGGCCGGTGTTCGGGCCGCTGCCGAGCAGCCGGACGTCCCCGCCGATGCGCACGAGCTCGATGGCCGCCCCCCGGAGCGCCCCCGAGAGCGCGACGAGGGGGGCGAGCGACTGCATCGCGTAGAAGAGGTTCGGGGCGGGCGTGAACGGGATCCCGGTGAGCCGCTCCAGCTCGCGCACGACCAGGGTCCGGTAGCGGGGGTGGGCGTTGAGGCCGGTCCCCACGGCGGTCCCCCCGAGCCCGAGCAGCGAGAGCTCCGGCAGCGCGTCCTGGATCCGCCCCGCCGCCGCGCGGAGCGCCGCCGCCCACCCCGAGACCTCCTGCCCGAGCCGGATCGGGGTCGCGTCCATGAGGTGCGTCCGGCCCGCCTTGACGATGCCGTCCCAGCGGCGCGCCTTGGCCTCGAAGGTCTCGGCGAGCCCCCGGAGCGCGCCGGCGGCCTCCGGCGCCAGCTCCAGCGCCGCGAGCCGGATCGCCGTCGGGACGACGTCGTTCGTCGACTGCGCCATGTTCACGTCGTCGTTCGGGTCGACGAGCCGCGCCGCCCCGCGCCGACCGCCCATCCGCTCGGTGGCGCGGTTGGCGAGCACCTCGTTCACGTTCATGTGGTGGGACGTCCCGGCGCCGGCCTGGTAGGCGTCGACGACGAACTGGTCGCGCCACCGCCCGGCGAGCACCTCCTTCGCCGCGGCCTCGATCGCGCGGGCCTTCGCGCGCGGCAGCAGGCCGAGGCGCGCGTTGACGCGGGCGGCGGCGATCTTGATCCGCAGCGTGGCGTCCACGAAGGCGGGGTGGGCGCGGAGGCCGGAGATGGGGAAGTTCTCGACGGCCCGGGCCGTCTGGGCGCCGTAGAGCGCGTCCGCGGGGACCCGCACCTCGCCCATCGTGTCCCGCTCGATCCGCGTCCGTGCGCGCTTCGGGGTGGCCATGGCGACCTCCAGGAGGGGGGATCCTCCCTGGATTGGTACCGGAGAACGGCGCGCGCCGGGAGCCGAAACTGGAAGAGGCCCGCTTGGGCGGGCCTCTTCGATGCAGACTCAACGCTCGCTTCGGTTCGAGCGTAATCCCGGGTTCACCCCGGGCTGGACCACAAGTCGATTTGGGACTGCGACGACTCTGCTATCGCTGCCTCCCTTGTTGTTTCGTTCGACTCCGAAAAGATCATAAGCACGGATCGAGGCCTCGCACGAAGGATCCGACGCGAATTTCTCGCTCTCCTTTTTTGACGGCCGGATTCCCCGGGCATCTCGCGGGGATGCACGTCGGAAGAATCGGGGTACCTCGTTGAGGGGCTTGCCTTCCGCTATCCCTTTCGGACGAGCCGAAGGATCGCGTCGCCGAAGGCCTCCAGCTTGCGCTGCCCGATGCCGTTCACCTCGAGGAGCGCCTCGTCGGTGCCGGGGCGCGAGAGGGCGATCTCCGCGAGGGTCGCGTCGGAGAGGATCACGTAGGCCGGCACCTCGGCCTCTCGCGCCGTGGCCGCGCGCCACTCCCGGAGCCGCTCGAAGAGCGCGAGGTCGGCCTCGGCCGTGAGGGCCGCGCTCCCAGGGCGGGAGCCGGATCGCCCGGGGGGCTCCCGGCGGCTGCGGCGCGCCCGCGGCGCGGGCGGGAGGCGCGCGAGCGGATCCTCGCCGGTGCACGCGTCGCAGGCGTCGCCGCAACGCTCCACCGCCTCGCCGAAGTGGCGGCAGATGCCCTGGTGCCGGCAGCCGTCGCCGTCGGCGAAGTCGAACATCGCGCGCGCCTGGCGCCGCTGCGCGGCCGCCAGCTCCGCGTCGTCGCCGCTCATCCGGTCCCACGCCATCACGTCGGCCCAGGAGTAGAAGAGGACGCAGTCGGCCGGCCGGCCGTCGCGGCCGGCGCGCCCGACCTCCTGGTAATAGGCCTCGGGGGAGCGGGGCAGGTCGCGGTGGAAGACGAAGCGGATGTCCGGCTTGTCGATCCCCATGCCGAACGCGACCGTCGCCACGATCACGTCCGCGCGCCCCGCCCGGAAGTCGTCCTGGATCCGCTCCCGCTCCTCGGCCTCGAGCCCGGCGTGGTACGCCGTCGCCCGCACGCCGTGGCCGGCGAGGTACTCGGCCATCTCCTCGACGCTCCGGCGGGAGAGCGCGTAGACGATGCCGCTCTGGCCCCTGCGGGCGTGGACGAGCCGCAGGATCGCCTCCCGCGCGCTCGGGCCGTCGCCGCCCTTCTTCACCGCGTGGAGCCGCAGGTTGCGCCGGAGGAAGGAGCCCTTCACGAGGAGCGGGCGCACCATCCCGAGCTGCGCCGCGATGTCCCGCGTGACCGCCGGCGTCGCCGTCGCGGTGAGCGCGAGGACCGGCGCGCCGAAGCGGTCGCGCAGCCCGGCCAGGTTCCGGTAGGCGGGGCGGAAGTCGTGCCCCCACTGGCTGATGCAGTGGGCCTCGTCCACGGCGATGAGCGAGAGCGGGACGCCCTCCAGCACGCTGCCCACCGAGGCCTCCAGCCCCTCGGGCGCCGCGTAGAGCAGCTCGAGCTCGCCCCGCCGCAGGGCGCGGACCCGCGCCTGCCGCTCCTCGGGCGAGAGCGTGGAGTTCAGGAAGGTCGCGCGCAGCCCGGCCCGCGCCATGGCGTCGACCTGGTCCTTCATGAGCGCGATGAGCGGGGAGACGACGAGCGTCGTCCCGCCGAGCAGCCGCGCGGGGAGCTGGTACGTGAGCGACTTGCCGGCGCCCGTGGGCATGACGCCCACGCAGTCGCGCCCCCCGAGCGCCGCCGCCACGATCGCCTCCTGCCCGGGGCGGAAGGCGGCGTGGCCGAAGACCTCGCGCAGGGTCGCCCGCGCGTCCTCGATCGTCGGGCGCCCGGCCGCGTCGATGGGGCGCGGCGCGCTCAGCGCCGCCGCGAGGCGCTTCAGCCGTCCCACCGTCTCCGCGTCGAAGGCGGCGGGCGACTCCTTCCAGCGCGCGCGCAGCCCGTCCAGCCGGGCCGCCGCCTCGACGCGCGCCGCGGGATCGGTGGCGTCGAGCGCGCGCTCGATCGCCTCCACCTCGGCCTCGATGGCCCCCGCCGCTCGCCCGGACACGGGCGCACTCTACACCGGCGGCCCCACGCGGGACGCCTGGGCCGCGCGCATCCGGTCGAGAGAAGCCTCGCCTCCACGGGAAGTACGGGCCGGCGCGCGGCGCAGGTCGCGGCGTGCCCTGAGCCCGGCACCCCGTCGGGTTCCCCGACACCGGACAGGAGCGTGAAGCATGGCCGTGGGCATGAAGGATGCCGAAGCCGCCCTCGAACATCTCGACAGCGCCGTCACCCGGCTCTTCCGCCGGATGACCGACTGGACCGTGAAGGTGCTGGTCCCGGTCGCCATCGTCGCGCTGATGATGGGGGTGGCGCGCGTCCTCCTCGACCTGTGGCACGCCTGGCAGAGCCCGAGCATCTCGGAGGGCTTCGACCTGCTCGTCGCCGACATCCTGTCGGCCTTCGTGGTGATCGAGCTGCTGAAGAGCATCGTCGAGTACTTCGACGCCCACCGGCTCAAGATCGTCCTGATCCTCGACGCCGCGGTCGTCTTCCTGCTGCGCGAGTCGATGATCGGGGTCTACCAGCACAAGCTCTCGGCGGGGCAGATCGCCGCCCTCGCGGCGCTGCTCGCGGTGGTGGGCGCGTTCCGCGTCGCCGCCTCGCGCCTGCTCCCCGAGGAAGGAGGAGTCCGATGAGGACCACCAGGACCCTGGTCGCCCAGCGGCCGACCCCGCGGCTCGTGGGCATCCGCACGCTCCGCGCCTACGCGAAGGCGCGCCGCCAGCGCTACCGGCTGCTCGCGGCGGCGGTGGCGCTCGGGATCGTCTTCATGGTGATCCACTGGGGCTGATCTCCCTCTCCCCCGGTGGGGAGAAGGGGGTGATCAGGCGGGGAGCAGCGCCTGCTCCACGCGCGCGAAGTCTTCCGGCAGGGGCGCCTCGAAGACGAGGGGCGCGCCCGTGACCGGGTGGGCGAGCGCGAGCCGGGCGGCGTGGAGCATGACGCGGGGGATCGCCACCTCGCCGACGCGGCGCGGGCCACCGTAGCGGGGATCGCCGAGCAGCGACGCGCCGAGGTGCGCGAGGTGGACGCGGATCTGGTGGGTGCGCCCCGTCTCCGGGCGCGCCTCGACGAGGGCGCCGTTCGGCCCCTCGCGCAGCGTCCGGTAGGCCGTCGCGGCGGCGTCGCCCTTCGGATCGACCTGCCGCAGCCCGGCGCGGCGGGGGTCCTTGCCGAGCGGGGCGTCGATCCGCCCCTCGCGCGGCGCGGGGGCCTTCGCGCAGAGGGCGAGGTAGGTCTTCTCGGGGCCGCCGCTCCGGAACGCCTCGGCGAGCGCGGCGGCGGCCCCCTTCGTCCGGGCGAAGACGGTGACGCCGCTCGTCTCGCGGTCGAGGCGGTGGACGAGGATCGCCTCGCCCCCGAGGAGCGCACCGACCAGCTCGGGCAGGGTGCCCCGGTCGGTCGTGAGGGTCGCCTGCGCCGCGACGCCGGCCGGCTTGTCGACGGCGGCGATCTCGGCGTCCGCGTACAGGAGGCGGGCGCGGTCGAGGGCGGCGGCGGGCGCGGCCTCGCGGCCTCCCTCCTCCAGGTTCGCGACGATCTGCTGGCCGGGCCAGACCTTCCGCGCGGCGATCTTGCAGCGGTGCCCTTCCACGAAGACGCCGCCCGCGTCGATCGCCCGCCGGGCGAGGCCGCGCGAGATGCCGCCCCGTGCCGCGAGGAACCGATCCAGCCGCTCCGCCTTGTCGGCGTCGCCTGCGACCAGCGAGATCCGCTTCAAGGGGCGACGGGCCGGGGGATCAGGTGTTGGCCGGGTTGGACGGGCAGGACGCGCACGCGCCGCCGGGGCTGGGCGAGCAGCCGGAGTCGGCGGGCTTCGCCTCGGCCTTCTTCTCGCCCGGCGTCACGTGGGCCGGGCTCTTGCCGCCGTAGTCGGTGATGTAGAAGCCGGAGCCCTTGAACGAGAAGGCGCTCGCGGACATGAGCTTCTGCACGGGGCTCCCGCAGGTCTCGTGCTTCTCCAGGGGGGCGTCCGACATCTTCTGGATGACGTCGAACTTCCCGCACTTCGGACACTCGTACTCGTAGATCGGCATCGCTTCCGAATCTCCGCCCGGAAACCTAATCCCGCCGGGCACGCTGTCAAACCGGGCCGCTCGCGCGGGCCTCCCGGCGCGTGAGAGCGCCTGAAAAGCCTTTCCGGTTCGGCCGGGGAGGGAGAAGCTTCTACCATGGATGAGCTGGAGCGGATCCAGATCGAGCGGGAGGTGGACGGGCTCGTCGACGCGCTCGACGCGGAGCGGTTTCGCCACGTCGCAGGGATGGAGCGCTCCCCGGCGCTGACCCCCCACTTCCAGGGTAGGCCGGCCGCGGCCCACCGCGAGACGGCCGCCCGGCTGCGCGAGGCCGGGGACGGCCCGCTCGCCGCCCGCGTCGCGGCGCTGCGGGCGGAGCGGGCCGCGGCCGCAGACGAGGAGCGG
>DATIVK010000109.1:0-13446 GCA_035465955.1 Anaeromyxobacteraceae bacterium
CCCCCGCGGCTGCACCGGCCCCCGCGCCCGCGGCGGCCCCTGCACCGGCTCCCGCGGCCGCTGCGGAGACGCCCGGGGCCGCGCAGCCTGCGACCCCTGCCGCGTCCCCCGAGGCGGCGGCCGCGCCCGCGCCCTCCGCGGCCGACCCGTCCGCCACACCGCCGGCTCCGACCGCGCCAGCTGCTGCGGCGGGGCAGACCGAAACCGCGGCCTCGCCCGTTCAATCCGTGCCGTCGCCAGCCACCCCGCCGGCCCCAGCGCCGACCGCGGGTGCGGAAAAGGGTGACAAATGAAGTCGTATCGCGCGCTTGTGACGCTCTTCGCCGCCGTGTTAACGATCACGGCGGTTCCTGCGGGGGCTCAGCTCGCTCCCCGCACCACCGCCGCGGCGAAGAAGGAGGTTCCGCGGAAGATCCTCAAGCTCGAAGAGCTGAAGGTCGAAGGAAAGATTCAGAAGCCCCAGGCGATGTTCCTCATGCCGCGCGCCAACCTGAACTTCGGTGAGCTCGATCGGTCTGAGCCGTTCCTGGACAAGGTGGCGAAGGTGGTGGAGAAGGCGCCCTTCTAGGTCGGACGGGAGCAGGACAAGCGCGATGGCGGCACAGCACGGCAAGGTTCTCCGGGTAGGGGTGATCGTCGGCGGCAAGATCGTCGAGGAGCGGGTCCTGCCTGCGCGCCAGACGGTCACGTTCGGCTCCGGGCCGAGGAACACCATCGTCGTCCAGCAGGCGGGCGTGCCCGAGAGCATCGCGCTGCTGACCTGGAGCGGGGACCAGTACCACCTCCACTTCGCCGAGGGGATGGACGGCAACGTCCAGAGCCCCGGCGGCCAGGCCGACTTCGGCGCGCTGGTCGCGCAGGGGACCGCGAAGAAGCAGGGGCCCACCTTCGACCTGCCGGTCCGCGAGGACCAGCGCGGCAAGATCGTCGTCGGCGAGGTGAACGTCCTCTGGCAGTTCGTCGCACCGCCCCCCGAGGCTCCGTCGCCGGTCCTCCCGAAGGAGGCCCGGGGCAACCACTTCCAGAGCATGGACCGGCTCTTCGTCACGGTCCTCGTGCTCTCGATCCTCTTCCACGCGGGCACCTACGTCGCGCTGGCGAACACCCCCCTCCCGCCCGAGGTGACGCTGGAGGAGATCCCGGACCGCTACGCGAAGGTCCTGATCCCCGAGAAGCTCCCGAAGCCGCCCGAGCCCGAGAAGAAGGAGGACCAGGGCGCCAAAAAGAAGGACGAGCAGCAGGCCAGGAAGGCGTCCGAGGACAAGAAGCCCGCGGAGTCGACCGAGCAGCAGGCGGCGCGCAAGGCCGCGCGGGCGGCCGCCGTCGCGAAGGCCGTCCAGTCGAAGGGCATCCTCAAGGTGCTCGGCGCGCTCGGCCCGGGGACGGGCGGCGGCGCGGTCGCCGACGTCTTCGGCGCCGGCGGCGGGATGACCGACGTCGCGTCGGCCCTCTCGGGCGCGGGCGGGGTCGCGGTCGCGACCGATCCCGGCGCGGGCGGCGGCCGCAAGGGCGGCGGCCAGGGCGGCGCGGCCTCCATCGGCAGCCTCACGACGTCGGGCGGCGGCCAGGTGGGGTACGGCGCCAAGAGCGAGGTCAAGGTCACCGGCAGCGTCGCGGCCGAGGAGGCGGAGGTCGACTCCGCCGAGATCGACCAGCAGAAGCTCGGCAGCTTCATCAAGGCGCGCATGGGGCTCATCAAGGCCTGCTACGAGAACGCGCTGAAGCGGAACCCCAACCTCAAGGGGAAGATCGCCATCCGGTTCACGATCCTCGAGACCGGCGGCCTCGCCGACCTCGAGACCATCACGAACACGATGGGGGCCGCCGACGTCTCCAACTGCATCCTGGCGACGATGAGGAGCTGGCGCACCCAGTTCAAGCCGTCGGGCCCCGTGACCGTGGAGTACCCGTTCGTCTTCTCACCGGTCCAGTGACGTGAAGGCCCTCCGCCTGAGCGAGCTCCAGGAGCTCATTCAGAGCCAGCCCTTCGCCGCCTGGTGGGCGGACTACCAGGCGGCCGTCGACGCCGCGCGCGAGGCCCGCCTCCACGACGACGACGTCGTCGCCCAGGCGCAGATGATGGAGCTGCGGGCCGAGCTCGCCCAGCGGGCGGCCGTCGACGTCTTCACCCTCGCGGGCGAGACGCAGGACGCCGCGGCGCGGACCGCCACCGAGGCGCAGGCGCTCGAGAACCAGGCGCTCGTGATCGTCGGGCATTACGAGGACCAGCGCTTCCGCACCTCGGACGCCTGGTACCGGCTCGGCGGCGCCGAGCGCGCCGTCGAGGTCGCGCGGGAGGCCGCCGCGGACGGGCGCCCCGAGTCGCGGGCGTCGCTCGAGCACGCCGAGCGGGCGCGGCAGGCGCACCAGGCCCAGTACGACGCCGAGGACGCGCGCCGGACCCGGCTCTGGGCGGAGGTCGAGGCGACCTGGGAGCAGGCCTTCTCGCGGTCGCTGGTGGCGGCCGAGACCGAGCTTCGCGCCCGTCGCGTCCGCCAGGAGGCGGAGCGGCTCTTCAAGGAGGCGGAGGAGCGCCGCGCCCGCGCGCGCCAGCTCCGCGCGGACGCCGACGCCGCGGGGCGCGAGCGGGCCGCCGCCGACGAGCGCCGCGCGGGGCTGCTCGCCCTCGCCGGCGAGCGGTTCGGCTGCACGCCCGGCGACTCGTTCCTCTACTGGCGGCACGGCGCGGATCCGCGGAGCGCCTTCGCGGTCGCCCTCGTCGACGAGCCGGAGGGGCACGGCCTCCCGGTGAAGCCCCTCGCGATCTTCACGGTCACGCGTCCGCGAGGGGTCGCCTTCCTCGAGCCGGCGCGCGCGGGGGCCACGCGACCCGCGGCGGCGGGGGAGCGGAGGCTCGAGGACGTGCTCGACGGCCTCCGCGAAGGGGCGTCGGGCGGCGGCGACCCCCCGGATCCCGCCGCCAGGCCATGAGCACGGGCAGCTCTCGCACGACACCACGCACCGGCTGAAGCACCGACAGGAATCCAGGCCATGACTGAGCTCCTTCTCGCCATCGCGCTCGGCGCGGGCGCGCTCCCGAACTTCCCCGTCGACACCGGCGGTCGCATCTCGCAGGCGGCGATCGGCATCGAGCTGGGGGGCTCCCCCGTGATCGTCGTGGCCGCCGGCGAGAGCGTCGCCGCCGTGCGCGGCGACGGGGGGAGCGTCGCCGGCTTCCCGTTCGCGCTGGGCCCGGGGGAGGCGGCGAGCGGCGCCCCGGCCGCCGCCGACATGGACGGCGACAAGCGCCCCGAGGTCGCGGTCGTGACCACCTCGGGGAAGCTCTTCCTCTGGAGCGGCAAGCTCCTCGGCGCCCCGATCTCCCTCGGGGCGCGCGCCAAGGCCGGCGCCAGCTTCGCGGACGTCGACGGCGACGGCAAGCCGGAGGTGCTGGTCGGGGACGAGCGCGGCAGGCTCCACGCGTTCAAGAAGAACGGCGCCGAGGTGCGCGGCTACCCGATCGCGCTCGGTCGCGCGGTGACGAGCACCGCCTCGAGCGGGAGCTTCGCGGGCGGCACCTCGATCGCGGTCGGCTGCGAGGACGGCAAGGTCTACGTGATGGACACGGCCGGCCACGGCCGGCAGGGCTTCCCGCTCGCGACCGCGTTCGCGGTGACCGGCGCCCCGGTCTTCGCCGACGTGGACGACGACGGCTCCAACGATCTCGTCGTGGCGAGCCAGGACTTCGGCGTCTACGTCGTCGACGCGAAGGGGCGGCCGCTCAAGGGCTTCCCCTACAAGGCCAGCTACCGGATCTACGAGGGCGCGGCCATCGCCGACCTGACGGGCGACGCGCGGCTCGAGATCGCCTTCGCCTCGGCCGACGGGCTCCTGCACGTGATCGACGCCGCCGGGAAGCCGCTGCCGGGCTTCCCGATCCGGAGCGCCGGGCGCATCTTCGGCGGCCCGGTCCTCGGGGACCTCGACCGCGACGGCTTCGTCGACGTCGCCGTGGTCTCCTCGGACGGCTACGCCGCGGCGTACGATCGGACCGGCAAGAAGCTGGCCGGCTTCCCCGCCGCCCTCGGCGGCGCCGACGTCGGCGCGACGCCGCTGCTCTTCGACGCCGTCGGTGACGGCACGCTCTCGCTCTTCGTCGGCGTCCCGAGCGGCCAGCTCCACGCCGTCCGGGCGCCGCGATCGGGGACCGCGCTGGCCGCCGCCCCGTGGCCCGGGGCGGCGCGCGACGCCGCGCGCACCGGGCGCTACGGGCCGAACCCGCCCTCGTACCGCGACCTCGCGCTCACCCCGTCCGAGCCGCGCGCCCTGGACAAGGTGGTCGCGAGCTGGCGCGGGGTCTGGCTCGACGCCACGCCGGGCCAGTCGGTGCCGGAGCCGAAGATCGAGTGGTTCAGGAACGGGCGCCCGGCGAAGGAGCTCGACGGCAAGCGCGAGCTGCCGCCCGGGACGGTCCGGCGGGGCGAGCGCTGGCGCTTCGTCCTCACGCCGACGGTCGGGACCCGCGTCGCCGAGAGCCCCGAGGTCCGGGTCCTCGACACGCCGCCGGGCGAAGCGACGGTGGCGCTCGATCCGCCGCAGCCCTCGCGCTCCGGTCCCATCCGCGCGGTCGTGACGAAGCCGCCCCCCGATCCCGACGGCGACGCGATCACCTACCGCATCGACTGGCTGCTCGAGGGGCTCGAGGCCGGCGTCAGCGGGGAGAAGCTCCCCGGCGAGCTGCTGCGGAAGGGGGCCCTCGTGACCGCCCGCGTGGTGGCGAGCGACGGCGAGCTGGACGCCCGGCCGGTCTACGTCTCGGCCCGGGTGGGCGACACCGCCCCGGGGGCGGTCGCCATCTCGATCGAGCCGAAGTCGCCGCGGCGCGCGGACAAGCTGGCGGTCCGGCTCGAGCGCGCCGCCACCGACATCGACGGCGACCCGATCAGCTACCGCCACCGCTGGACCGTCGCGGGCGAGGCGAGGAACCAGCCGCTCGAGGCCTCCCTCCTCCCGGCGGGCACCGCGCGGAAGCACCAGAAGGTCAAGGTCGAGGTCCGGTCGTTCGACGGACAGCTCGAGGGGCCCCCGGCCGAGGCCGAGGTGACGCTGCGCAACACGCCGCCGACCAAGCCGCAGATCGAGCTCCGCCCCGCGAAGCCCCGCAAGGGCGAGGCGGTGCGCGCGGTGGTCGTGAGCGCCTCGACCGACGACGACGGCGACGACGTCTCCTACCGCTTCGCGTGGGCCAAGAACGGCAAGCCGCTCGCCGTCGCGGGAGACCCGCGCGTCGTCCCCGGCGAGGAGGTCAGCCGGAACGACCGGTTCGAGGTCACGGTCACGCCGAACGACGGCGAGGAGGACGGCCCGGCGGCGACGGCGATCTCCGTCGTCACCAACACCCCGCCCCAGCCGCCGCGCATCGCGCTCGAGCCGGCGCACCCGAAGGGCGGCGAGGCGATCCGGCTGGTGATCCAGCAGCCGGCGACCGACGCCGACGGCGACGCCGTCCGCCTCCAGATCGCCTGGACGCGGGAGGGGCGCCAGACGGGGGGCGGCGGGGAGGTCCTCGCCCCCACCGACTTCCGCAAGCACGAGCGGGTCAAGGTGGTCGTGACGCCGCACGACGGCCAGGAGGCGGGCGAGCCGGTCGCGGCCGAGGTCGCCGTGGACAACGCGGTCCCGGGCGCCCCGGAGGTCGCGTTCAGCACCGCGAAGCCCGCCGTGACCGAGCCCTTCAAGGCGGTCATCAAGGTCGCGGCGAAGGACGCCGACGGGGACGCGCTGAAGTACCGCTACCGGTTCCTGCGCGACGGCACGCCGGTCGAGGTCTCGGACGGCACCGCGGAGTCCGGCCGGGCGCCGTTCTGGACCGCGAGGGCCGAGGTGCCGCGCGCGCTCTTCGCGAAGGGGCAGCACTGGGAGGTCGAGGCCGAGGCGAGCGACGGCGAGGCGTGGGGGCCCGCGGCGCACGCCCGGACCCTCGTCGTGAACGCCCCCCCGCCCGCGCCGCAGATCGGGTTCTCGCCGAGCCGCCCGCGGAAGGGCGACGGCCTCAACCTCTCCGTGAAGCAGGCGGCCGATCCCGACGGGGACGCCATCACCTACCGCTACACCTGGTTCAAGAACGGGCAGAAGCTGGCGGCCCCGCCCGACCAGTCCCAGATCGCACGCGGCGGGCTCAAGAAGGGCGAGCAGTGGGCGGTCGAGGTCGTGGCGATGGACGGCGAGGCCGAGAGCCCCGCGGTGCGCGCCGAGGCCGTGGTCGCCGACACGCCCCCGGGCGCGCTGGCGCTCGGGCTCTGCGACGGTCCCGTCCGGGAAGGGGCGGACCTCTCGGCCACGGTGCTCGCGCCCTCGGTCGACGTCGACGGGGACTCCATCACGCTCCGCTCCGAATGGACGGTGAACGGGAAGGCGATCCCGCAGAGCCAGGGGCAGCTCAAGCTCACGGGGGTGAAGCTCAGGAAGCACGACCTCGCCCGCGTCGTCGTCACGCCGTTCGACGGCGAGCTGGCCGGGCCCTCCGCCGCGGCGGAGTGCAGCGTCATCAACACGCCGCCGGTGGCCCCCCAGGTCGCCATCGAGCCGCAGGAGCCGACCGCGAAGTCCGGGCTCTCCGTGCGCGTCACCCGTCCTGCGTCCGACCGCGACGCCGATCCCGTCGTCTACCGGTACCGCTGGCTCCGGGACGGGGTGCCGGCCGGGATCGAGGCGGCCTCGGTCGTCGGAGGGACCCCGCGCCACCGCGAGCGGTGGCGGGTGGAGGTCACGCCGTTCGACGGCGAGGAGGAGGGTGAGCGCGCCGCCGCCGAGGCGTGGGTCGTGAACACGCCGCCGGCGACGCCGGTGGTCGCCGTCACGCCCGCGGCGCCGACGGTGGGACAGCCCCTCACCTGTGAGGTGAGCACGCCGGAGCGCGACGCCGACCGCGAGCCGGTCACCGTGATCCGCCGGTGGAAGCGCGACGGCAAGCCGATGCCGCTCTCCGACCGCGCCGAGCTGCCGGCCGGCGTGGTGCGCCATGGCGAGAAGTGGAGCTGCGAGGCGTGGAGCACGGACGGCTACGTCGACGGCGGACACGCCGAGGCGAGCGTCACCGTCCTGAACACGCCGCCCGGTCCGCCCGCCGTCGCGGTGGAGCCCGCCGTGCCCCACGCCGGGGACGACCTGGTCTGCCGGATCGTCACCGAGTCCGCGGACGCCGACGGCGACGCCGTGACCTATACCTACACCTGGCAGCGGAACGACAAGCCCTTCCCGGCGGTTCCCGACCCCCGCGTCGTCGCGGCGAGCCTCGTCAAGAAGGGTGATCGCTTCCGCTGCACCGCCACGCCGCGGGACGGCCGCCAGGACGGGACCCCGGGGCGCGCCGAGAAGGTCGTCGCCAACTCGGCCCCCGGTCCGACGCGGGTCACGCTCGAACCGTGGAATCCGGTCGAGGGGAAGGCGCTGCGGTGCGTCGTGACGACGAAGGCCGAGGATCCCGACGGCGACGCCGTGAAGTACCGGTTCACCTGGCAGCGGAACGGGCAGCCACAGCCCTTCGCGGAGTCCTCGGTCGAGGTCCCCGTCCGGCTGGTCCGGGCCCGCGATCGGTGGCGCTGCCTCGTGGTGCCCACGGATGGGGATCTCGACGGGCCGGAGGCCGGCAGCGAGGAGGTCCAGATCGGGGCTTCGCCCGGCGGCACGTCTGGGGCGGACACGGTTCTGCCCTGATCGTGTTCCCTCTGATGGGGGTGACGAGGCGTCCCCTCGTCACCCCCACCCTTTCGTTGACCCGATGTGGGTGAAGCGTCTATAGTCCCAAGGTTTTTCCGGCAACATATTCAGGTGGGGTGAACGCTTGAAGACGCTCGTTGCGGCTCTGGCCGCTCTCTTCGTCATCAGTCCTGCTGTCGCGCAGACCGTCGGGGACGTCCAGATCGGGGGCGGCAATCCGTTCCTGATGAAGAAGGCCACCGATCACGTCGCCCGCGTCAAGGGCACCATGAAGGACGTGCTCGCTCGGGTCGAAGAGGCGCGGAACGAGAAGGACATCGTCAAGCTCAACTGCGTCAACGAGAAGCTGGCGCAGATCAAGCAGATCCTCAACGTCGCCGAGGGGGCGGAGATCGCGCTGCAGGAGGCGGTCGCGAAGGGTGATCCGGGCGCCGACGCCGAGTACTCCAAGATCGCCATCGCCCGCGGCAAGGCCGACCAGCTCAAGACCGAGGCCGAGGAGTGCATCGGCCAGCTCGCCTTCGTCGTCGACGAGAAGACCTCCGTGGAGGTGCAGCAGCCCGAGGATCTTCCGCCGGAGGTGCGGCTCTCGGGCGACTCGTTCGGTGGCGTGACCGCGGAGGAGAAGCCCGCGGAGCCGCAGTCGATCGGCAAGGCGGCGGACGTCTTCGGCAATGCGTTCGCGGGGGGCTCGTTCTTCGCGCCGCCGCCTCCGGTCCGCAGGCCGTATCCGGCGAGCCCCTACTTCTAGTCGGGCAGGCAGGCCGCGCGAGGGGCGCGGCCTGGAATCACCCGCGGAAATTCGAGTGCGGGGCGGGCCGGCCGGGGGATGGGCGGCTCGTCGAGGGATGAGGGAGAGATGACCGCGAGGATTATCAGGCAGCTGGGGCTCGCTGCGGGTGCGCTGGCGATCTTCGTCGCCGCGCCGGCGCGCGCCGGGATGGGCGACGGGATCCGGCTCGGGGGTGGGGAGGGTGTGCTCCACCCCTTCTTCGAGATCGCGTCTGAGTACGACACCAACGTCTATGCCGAGAAGGGCGGCCAGGGCGACCTCATCTTCCACTTCCGCCCCGGCGTGAAGGTGGACGTGCCCGGCGACATGGTGGCGATCGACGGCCGTGCCGCCCTGGAGCGGGTCCAGTACCTCGGAATGGGCACGGACACCGCGGACATCAGCGGCTGGTGGGGGGACGCCGGCCTGCGGCTGTCCGTCAACCCGAAGGGGCGCGTCGGCTTCGAGCTCCGCGAGGCCTTCCGCCGCAGCAACCAGGTCCAGGCGCTCTCGCTCACCATGCCTGCGCTGTCCAACTACAACATGCTCTCCGCCACGGTGCCCTTCATGCCGGGCGGCGGCGCCCTGATCTTCGCGCTGGGCGGCGACTGGGCCATCGAGGGCTACGAGCCGCTCGGAGGCGAAGGGGTCTGCTCCACCGACCCGGTGCTCGCGAGCGACCCGTACTGCAGCACGGCGATCCTGAAGAAGCTGGGCTACACCGACCTGCAGGGGCGCGGCTCCGCGATCTGGAAGTTCCTGCCGCGCACGCAGGCGACGCTCGACGTCGGCTACTCGCAGCGGATCCCGAACGAGACGGACCCGGCGGCCGCCGGATACTCGCCCAGGGTCGGGACGCTGCGCGCCCTCGCCGGGCTCTCGGGGCTCGTGACCACGCAGTTCGGCGCCACGATCCGCGCCGGCTACGGCGCCACGTCGGCCACCGGCGCCAACGTCGGGACGTGGCTCGCCACGGTCGAGGGGGAGTGGATCCCGGTCGCCGAGGCCTCCGTGAAGGCCGGCTACAGCCACGGGGTCGGCACCGAGCCGGGGGCGCTCTACGCGGTCTTCTCCACCAACCGGCTCTCGCTCGACGCCCAGTACAAGGTGGCGCGCCGCTACACGGCGAAGCTCGGCGTGCGGTACGACATGCTCGCGTACCAGGTCAGCCAGAACGACTCGACCGCCTCCATCCTCAACGTCGAGCCGGCGCTGGGCGCCGAGGCGGCCAAGTGGCTCCACGTCGATGTCGGCTACTCGTTCACCCGCCGGGACACGAACTTCAAGGTGACCGCGACGACGCCCACCGGCGCCCCCGTGACGGAGCCGGAGACGTTCGACTTCAGCCGAAGCCTCATCTACCTCCGGGCTTCGGTGATCTACTGATCCCGAAGGCGGTTCGATCGGGCAGCCGGCCGGCGCTCCCTTGCTGCGGGAGGCCGGCCGCGCCATCTTGTGCACCATGAGACGCTTCGCTCCGCTCGCCCTCCTCGCCGCGCTGGCCGTCCTCGGCGGCTGCCCGCACGCGCCGCGCCAGGCCCTCCCCGAGAAGACGGTCGACGCCGTCGCGACGACGCTCGGCGCGGGCGACCTCATCGAGGTCAGGGTCTTCCAGGAGCCGGAGCTCTCGGGCCTCTACCAGGTGGGCGCGCAGGGGGATCTCATCTTCCCGCTCTGCCGGCGCGTCGTCGTCGACGGCCTGACCGCCAACGCCGCCGCCGAGAAGCTCCGGACCTGCCTCTCCAACGGCTTCCTCAAGGATCCGCAGGTCACGGTCCTGGTCCGCGAGTTCAACTCGAAGAAGGTCTTCGTCTTCGGCGAGGTCCAGAAGCCCGGGACCTTCCCCTACCAGGACGGCATGTCGGTCATCCAGGCGGTGACGCTCGCCGGCGGCTTCACCCGGACCGCCGCCCAGAACAGCACCTCGGTCACCCGGCGCGTCGACGCGCAGGAGGTGAAGGTGCGGGTGAACGTGCAGGACATCGCCCTCGGCAAGGCGCCGAACTTCCTGCTCCAACCCGGCGACATCGTCTACGTGCCGGAGTCGTTGTTCTAGCCGTCCTCTCCCCGGCGCACGATACCTGCCTGCGCGCGGCGGACTCCTCGCTGCGCGGCTCGGCGTACGTACAGGTACGCCTCCGCCGCTCCGCTCGTCGTGCGCCGCGCTCGGCGACGGTCTCGTGCGCCTTGGAGCCCAGGGGTCCGCGGCGTGCACCGATCGGCCGCGGTTGAGCCGTTGGTGACGCGCCGGCGCCCCTGAACTCGCGCCGATCGGCGCGGCACGGGCGGTGCTCTACCGCGGGCATGCTCGTGCGTGTTCGATCCGGCGCCCTCCTCGGCATCGGCTCCGTCCCGGTCGACGTGGAGGTCGAGGCGGCCCACGGGATGCCCGGCTTCCACCTCGTGGGGCTCGCGGGCGGCGCGGTCCAGGAGGCGAAGGTCCGCGTCCTCGCCGCCATCCGGAACACCGGGATCAAGGTGCCGCAGAAGCGGATCGTGGTGAACCTCGCCCCGGCCGACCTGCGCAAGGAGGGGACCGGCTTCGATCTCCCGATCGCCGCCGCGCTCCTCGCCGGCATCGGCGAGGTGAGCGCCGACGCGCTGGCGGGGCTGCACCTCGTCGGGGAGCTGTCGCTCTCCGGGGACGTGAAGCCGGTCCGCGGGGTGCTCCCGCTGGCCATCGCCGCCCGCGCCGCGGGCGCGCGGGGCCTGGTCTGCCCGGCGGCCAACGCGCTGGAGGCGGCCATCGTCGAGGGGCTCGCCGTCCACGCCGTGCGCCACGCGGGGGAGCTGCTCGCCTGGCTGCGCGGGGAGGCGGCGCTGGCGCCCGCCGTCCCCGAGGAGCCGAGTGGCTGCGCGGCGGCGCAGGGGCTCGACCTCGCGGACGTCGCCGGCCAGGAGCACGCGAAGCGGGCCCTCGAGATCGCCGCGGCGGGCGGCCACAACCTGCTCTTCTTCGGCCCGCCCGGGAGCGGCAAGACCATGCTGGCGCGCCGGCTCCCGACGCTCCTGCCCCCGCTCGCGTTCGAGGAGGCGCTCGAGACGACGGTCGTGCACAGCGTCGCCGGGCTCACCCGCCACCGCGGGCTCCTGCGGGAGCGACCCTTCCGCGCGCCCCACCACTCCATCTCCGACGCCGGCCTCGTCGGCGGCTCCAGCGTGCCGCGCCCGGGCGAGGTGTCGCTCGCGCACAACGGCGTCCTCTTCCTGGACGAGCTCCCGGAGTTCCGCCGCCACGTGCTCGAGGCGCTGCGGCAGCCGGCGGAGGACGGCGAGGTGGTGGTGTCGCGCGCCGGGCGGACGGCCGCGTTCCCCGCGCAGTTCATGCTCGTCGCCGCGATGAACCCCTGCCCCTGCGGCCACCTCGGGGACGCGCGGCGGCGCTGCCGCTGCACGACGGCCGAGCTGCTCAGGTACCGCCGCCGGATCTCCGGGCCGCTCCTCGATCGGATCGACCTGCACGTGGACGTGCCGGCGCTCGGCCGGACCGTGCTCGGCGTCGCCGGCGAGGGGCCGACGAGCGCGGAGGTGCGCGCGCGGGTCCTCCGGGCCCGCGCCGTGCAGGCCGAGCGCGGGGGGCGCGCCGCGCCGTGCAACGCGCGGCTCCGCGGCGCGCCCCTCCGCAGGCACTGCACGCCCGACGCGGCGGGCCGGCAGCTGCTCGAGGCCGCGATGGACAAGCTCGGCCTCTCTGCGCGCGGGCACGACAAGGTGCTGCGCGTCGCGCGGACGCTGGCCGACCTCGAGGGGCTGGAGCGGATCGGCGCCGCCCACGTCGCCGAGGCGATCCAGTTCCGGGTGCTCGATCGCCCGATGACCTGACGAGCCACCCGCGGGCCGCTCCCGGTCCGCGGAGAACGAGGCCCCGCGCGCGGGGCGGGAGGTGCACGTGAGCAGGATGACGGAGCGGATGAAGGCCCTCGCGGCGGCGCTCGGGGGGATCGAGAAGCAGTTCGGCAAGGGGAGCATCATGCGGCTGGGCGAGGGCGGCGAGGTCCAGCCGGTCGCGGTGGTGCCGACGGGCTCGCTCGCCCTGGACCTCGCGCTCGGGGTGGGCGGCCTGCCGCGCGGCCGGGTCGTCGAGATCTACGGGCCCGAGTCCTCCGGGAAGACCACGCTGGCGCTCCACGCGATCGCCGAGGTGCAGCGGCAGGGCGGCGTGGCGGCGTTCGTGGACGCCGAGCACGCGCTCGACGTCGCCTACGCCCGGCGCCTGGGGGTGTCCCTCCCGGACCTGCTCGTCTCACAGCCGGACACCGGCGAGCAGGCGCTCGAGATCGCGGAGCAGCTGGTCCGGTCGGGCGCCGTCGACCTCGTGGTCGTCGACTCGGTCGCGGCGCTCGTGCCGCGCGCCGAGATCGAGGGGGAGATGGGGGACGCGCACATGGGGGTGCAGGCGCGGCTCATGAGCCAGGCGCTCCGGAAGCTGACCGCGGTCGTGTCGCGGAACCAGTCGATCGTCGTCTTCATCAACCAGATCCGGATGAAGATCGGCGTCGTCTTCGGCAACCCGGAGACCACGACGGGCGGCAACGCCCTCAAGTTCTACGCGTCCGTCCGCCTGGACATCCGCCGGATCGGCCAGGTGAAGGAGGGCGAGGAGGTGGTCGGGAGCCGCACCCGCGTGAAGGTGGTGAAGAACAAGATGGCGCCCCCGTTCCGCGAGGCCGAGTTCGACATCCGCTACGGCGTGGGCGTGGACCGCTGGGCCGAGGCGCTCGACCTCGCCGCCGAGCGCGGCGTGGTCGACAAGTCCGGGGCCTGGTTCTCGCTCGACGGCGAGCGGATCGGCCAGGGGCGCGAGCGCGCCGCCGAGTGGCTGCGCGCCCACCCCGAGGCGCACGAGCGGCTCGTCGCGCGCCTCCGGGCCGCGCCCCCCGAGCCTTCCGCGCCGCCGGCCCCGCCCGCCGAGGGCGCCGAGGACGAGCTGGCGCTAGCGGCCGCGAGCTGAGGCGGGCGGGAAGCGGGGGAGGGGCCCCGTCAAAGACGGGGAGGGCGAAGCCCTCGTCGCCGGA
>DATIVK010000110.1:0-6815 GCA_035465955.1 Anaeromyxobacteraceae bacterium
GCCTCGTGTAGGCGTCCCCCGGCCGCGAGGAGGGCCCCGAGGCGCTGCAGGACGAGCGCCTCTCCGAGCGCGGAGCCGCTCGCCCGGAAGAGCGCGAGCGCGTCCCGGAGCGGCGCGTCGGCGCCCCCGAGGTCGCCGGCGCCGAGCCGGGTCGCGCCCAGCGCGAAGAGCGGGACGGCCGATCCCTCGACGTCCCCGCGCTCCCGGCAGCGCGCGAGCTCGAGCCCGGCCAGCCGGAGGAGCTCCGGGCTGGGGAGATCGCCGGTCGCCGACCCGTCCCAGAGGAGGAGCGGGAGATCCAGGCCGGGGTCGGCGCCCGGATCCGCGTGGCGGCGCTCGACGGGGCCGCCGCGCTCGACGGTGGCGGCGGCGTCGTGGCCGGCCGCGGACCGGGAGAGCGCGACGAGGTCGAGCGCGCGGGCGAGCAGCTCGGGCTGGCCGAGCCGGAGGGCGTCGTCGGCGGCGTGCTCGGCGGAGGCGCGCGCGGCGTCGAAGCGCGCGGCGTGCCACTCTAGCCGGCCGCGGGCGAGGAGGAGCGAGGCCGACTCCTCGCTGCCGCCCTGCGTCGCGGGCGGCGGCTCCTCGCGGCCGAGCTCGATCTCCCGGGACGCGGCCTCGGGGTCGCCGGCGGCGGCGAGCGCGAGCGCGGCGAGGCGGCGGGCCCGGGAGCGCTGCTCCCGCGCCGGGCGCCACCCATCGGCTTCGTAGCCGGTCGCCGAGGTGCGGAAGGCGTCCACGGCCCGGTCCAGCTCGCCGAGCGCGAGGTGGGCGCGCGCGACCGAGTCGAGCAGGTCGTAGCGGTCGGCGGCCGACGCCTGGCCGTCCTGGGCGAGCAGCCGCAGCGCCGACTCGTGGAACGCGAGCGACTCGCGGATCCCGCCGCGAACGGAGGCCCGATGGCCGGCCGCGACCAGGTGGAGGAAGGCCCGGCGCGGCTCGAACGCCTCGCGCCAGTGCCACGCCAGCCAGTCCGGCCCGGCCTCCGGCCGGCCGGGCCAGTCCCCCTCGGCCTCGAGCACCTCGGCGGCGGCGCGGTGGAGCGCGGCGCGCCGCGCGGGATCGAGCGTCGCGACGACCTCCTCCCGCACGATGGCGTGACAGACCCGCACGGAGGCGCCGTCCGACCGCAGCAGCCCGGTCTGGAGCCCCAGCGCCTGCGCCAGGCGGGCCTCCTCGAGCGGCATGCCGGCGGCGTGGGCCGCGAGCTGGAGCGACACGGGCGCGCCGATCGCCGCCGCGGCCGAGAGGAGGCGGCTCGCGCCCGCGTCGAGCCGCGCGAGCCGGGCGCGCAGCGCCGCCGTCGGCTCGCCGGGGGCCTCGTGGCGCCCGGCCTCGTCCCAGGCGCGGGCGACCTGCGCCACGTGGAACGGGTTGCCGTCGGTGACGCGGCAGATCTGCGTCACGACCTCGGGGGACGCCGGCTCGGCCAGCAGGTCGGCCAGCAGCTCGGCGGTCGGCCCTTGCGCGAGGCGGGGGAGGCGCAGGCCGCGCGCGAGCAGGTCGCACTCCAGGTGGGTCAGGGAGCCCTGGATGGGCGTCCCGGCGCGGACCGCGCTCTCCCGGCAGGTGGCGACGACGGTGAGGAGGAGCGGCGCCGCGCGCAGGGCGAGGAAGTGGAGCAGGTCGAGGCTCGAGCCGTCCGCGGCGTGGAGGTCGTCGAGGAGGAGCAGGACCGGCCGGCCGCGCCCGGTGGCGACGACGGCGTCGGCGACGGCGGCGAAGAGCCGGTGGCGCTCCGCCTCGGGCGAGAGGGTGGGGGAGGCCTCGTCCACCGCGAAGGGATCGGGCGGCGCGCGCGGGTCCTCGCGCGCCTCGGCGGCGAACGCGGCCGCGAACGGGGCGTACGGCGCCGCGGGCCACCACGGGCGCGCGGCGCCCGCGAGCACGGCCGCCCCCGACTCCTGCGCGCGCCGCGCGAGCTCCAGGGCGAACCGGGTCTTGCCGACGCCCGGCTCCCCGAGGAGCACGAGGACCCCCGGCCCCTTCGCGAGGAGGGCCGAGGCCGACTCGAGCTGGGAGGTGCGGCCGCGGAGCGGAGGGAGCTCGGCGCTGCCGGTGAGCCGGAGGGCGGCGCGGCGGGCGCCGTCCAGCGGCGGCGGCGTCACGGCCGGGCCGACCTCGCGCCGCTGGATCGCGTCGCGCAGGGCCACGAGCGGTGCGCTGGGAGCGCTGCCCCCGGCCGAGCGCATCGCTCGCGCCGCCTCGTCGAACTGGCGCAACGCCTCGGCGCGGTTCCCGCCCGAGGCGTACAGCTCCATGAGGAGCCGGTGGCCGTCCTCCGCGGCGGGGTCGGCCGCCAGGAGGCGCCGCAGGATCGTCACGGCCTCCGCGGTGTCGCCGCGCTCCACGGCGTCGCGGGCGACCGCGCCGGCCACCTCGGAGAAGCGCGAGCGCAGGAGGCGTCGGCGCCCATGCAGCCACGTCGACTCGGGGTCCTCGGGCGAGAGGTCGCCGCGGTAGAGCGCGACCGCGGCGCGGCGCCGCTCGATGGCGGGGCTCGTCACCGCGCCCTCGAAGGCGTCCACGTCCACCCACGCCTCCGCGTCGAGGACGACGGAAGCGTCGGCGATGTCGACGTAGCGGCCGCCGAGGACGAGCCGCAGGTCGTAGAGGGCGCGATGGAGGTTGTTGGCGCCTGCGCCCGGCTCCTTGTCGGGCCAGAGCGCGTCGATGGCACGCTCCCGCGGGAGCCGGTGGCCGGGCGAGAGGGAGACGAGCTTCAACAGATCGGCCGGCCTGCGGCGTCGCCACGCCTGCGGCGGGATCGGCACTCCGTCGCGGAGCACCTCGAAGCGTCCGAGCAGGTGGATCCGGAGCGCCGCCATGGACGTAACAGGCTAACATCGGCGGCCGGTCCGTCCGGGCAGGCCAAATGGATACAGGTCCCATGCGCTATCGCGTCTCGATCCCCGAACCGCACACGCACCTCATCCGGGTCGTCCTCGAGGTGACCCGGCCCGGAGACGGGCTCGAGTGCGTCTTCCCCGTCTGGACGCCGGGCAGCTACCTCGTGCGCGAGTTCGCGCGCCACGTGGAGGGGTTCGCCGCCGAGGACGCGACGGGTCGCCCGCTGCACGTCGACCGGCTCGACAAGCACCGCTTCCGCGTCGCCGCGCAGGGCGTGGAGCGCGCGGTGGTCCGGTACGCCGTCTACGCGAACGACCTGTCGGTCCGGACGTCCCACGTCGACGGGACCCACGCGTTCCTGAACGGCGCCAACGTCTTCTGCTACGTGCCGGGCCGGCAGTGGGGGCCGCACGAGGTGGAGGTGTCGCCGCCGCCCGGCTGGCACGTCTCGACGGCGCTCGACGGCGGCCCCTGCGTGTTCACTGCTCGTGACTACGACGAGCTGGCCGACTCGCCCATCGAGATCGGCACCCACCGGCTCGCGCGGTTCGAGGCGCTCGGCAAGGCCCACGAGATCGCGCTCTGGGGGCGGGGCAACGTGGACGTGGACCGGCTGGTCGCCGACACGAGGCGGATCGTCGAGGCGGCGGCGGCGCTCATGGGCGGGCTGCCCTACGAGCGGTACCTCTTCATCGTCCACCTCGTCGACCGACGCCGGGGCGGGCTGGAGCACGAGCGCTCGACGGCGCTCCAGGTCGGGCGGACGTCCTTCTTCCCGCGCAAGGCCTACGAGGAGACCCTCGCCCTCGTCGCCCACGAGTTCTTCCACCTCTGGAACGTGAAGCGGCTGCGCCCCGCGGCGTTCCGACCCTTCGACTACGGGCGGGAGCAGTACACGCGGCTGCTCTGGTGGTTCGAGGGGGCGACGAGCCACTACGAGAACGTGATCCTCGCCCGGGCCGGGCTCCTCTCGCCGCGGCGCTGGCTCGCGCAGCTCGGCCGGGCCTTCACGCAGCTCGAGCGCACGCCGGGGGCGGGGAAGATGGGGCTCGAGGAGGCGAGCCTGACGGCCTGGGTGAAGTACTACCGGCCGGACGAGAACTCGAACAACAGCGCGGTGAGCTACTACCTCAAGGGCGAGCTGGTCGCCCTCGCGCTCGACCTCGAGCTGCGCCGGGCCGGAGGCTCGCTCGACGACGTCCTGCGGCGGCTCTACGCGCGCCACGCCGAGGCGGGGCTGCCCGAGGACGGCGTCGAGCGCGCCGTCGCCGAGGTGCTCGGCGAGCGCCCCGCGCGCGACCTCTTCGATCGCTGGGTCCGGGGGACGGAGCCGCTCGAGCCAGGGCTCGACGTCATCGGCCTGGCCCTGCGGCGGCGCGCGGCCGTCGGGTTCGACGACAAGGGAGGGGTGCCGGCGCCGCCCGTGAACGGCGACGGGGGCCCGCCGCCCGGCTGGCTCGGCGCGACGCTCGCGCCCGGTCCCCGGCTCGAGGTGGCGTGGGTGGCCGAGGGGAGCCCGGCCCACCGCGCCGGGCTCTACGCGGGGGACGAGATCGTCGCGGAGGACGGCTTCCGCGTGGACCGCGCCGGCCTCTGGGACCGGCTCTGCGAGCGGGGCCCCGAGGGCCGCCTGCGGCTCACGGTCTTCCGGCGCGACGAGCTGATCGAGCTGGTGGTGCCGCTCGGGCCGGCCCCCGAGGACACCGTCTGGCTCGAGCCGGTCGCGGAGCCGACGGAGGCGCAGCGCGCTGCGTTCGGGGCGTGGTCGGGTAACCCGCTCCCCCGCGCGCTATAACCCGGCCATGCCCTTCGAACAGTAGATCTACGCCGCGCGCCGCGCCCGGGTCTTCGAGGAGATGGAGCGTCGGGGCGGCGGCACGATGCTGCTGCCGGCCGCGGAGGAGAAGCCCCGGAACGCCGACAACGAGTACCTCTTCCGGCAGGACTCCGACTACGCCTGGCTCGTGGGGCTCGAGGAGCCGCAGGGCTGCGCGATCCTCGTCGCGCGCGGCGGGCAGCGCCGGTTCGTGCTCTTCGTGCGGCCGAAGGACCGGGACCGGGAGATCTGGACCGGGATCCGCGAGGGGGTCGAGGGGGCGAAGGCGCGCTGGGGGGCGGACGACGCCTTCACCGTCGCCGAGCTCGACGCGAGGCTGCCGGAGCACCTCGAGAACGCCGCGACGCTCTGGTGGCGGCTGGGGCAGGACGCGGCGTGGGACGCGCGCGTGGCGCGGATCGTCTCGTACCTCTCGGCGCAGAAGCGGGTCGGCAAGGCGGCGCCGGGGGCCATCGTCGAGCCCGGCAGGATCCTGCACGAGCTGAGGCTGCGGAAGGGGCCGGAGGAGGTGGCCCGGATCCGGAAGGCGGTGGAGATCACGGCCGAGGGGCACTTCGCCGCGATGCGCGACGGCAGGCCCGGGCGGCGCGAGTTCCAGGTGCAGGCGGAGATCGAGTACGCGTTTCGGCGGCGCGGGGCGAGCGGGAACGGCACGAGCTACGGGACGATCGTGGCGGCCGGCGCCAACTCGACGATCCTGCACTACCCGGCCGGCGGGGCGGAGCTGAAGCACGGGGACGTCTGCCTCGTGGACGCGGGGGCCGAGTACGACCTGTACGCCGGCGACGTGACCCGGACCTTCCCGGTGTCGGGTGAGTTCACGAAGGCGCAGCGCGACCTCTACGCGCTGGTGCTCTCCGCGCAGAAGGCGGCGATGGCCGCGGTGCGGCCGGGCGCGACGGTGGACGGGATCCACGAGCTGACGGCGCGGCTGCTGACCGAGGGGCTCGTGTCGATGGGGCTGCTGAAAGGGCCGGCGGAGGAGCGGATCGCCGAGGCGAAGGCGCTCGGCGAGTTGAAGCCGGGGTCGCCGGAGGAGAAGGCGGCGCCGCGCGGGTACCGGAAGTACTACATGCACCGCACCAGCCACTGGATGGGGCTCGACGTGCACGACGTCGGCGACTACGTGCTGGACGGCCGGCCGCGGCCGCTCGAGCCGGGGATGGTGTTGACGATCGAACCGGGGCTCTACGTGGCCCCCGACGACGCCGACGCGCCCGCCGAGCTGCGCGGGGTGGGGATCCGCATCGAGGACGACGTCCTGGTGACCGAGGAGGGGCACGAGAACCTGACGGCCGCGGTGCCGAAGGAGATCGAGGAGGTCGAGGCGGCCTGCGTCCGGTGAGTTACGCGTCGCGCCGCCTTCCCCCTTGACACCCCGCCCGGTAGGGCAGTATCTACGCCGCCTTACGTCGGTCCGCCGCCTTCCCGAGGCGCGGAGCAGCCCGGCGCGCAGCAGGCAACGGGGAGTGGCTCAGTCTGGTAGAGCACTTGGTTCGGGACCAAGGGGTCGCAGGTTCAAATCCTGTCTCCCCGACTCAGAAGCGCCCGTCGTCCCTAGAGAAAAAGGGATGACGGGCGCTTCGCTTTTGGGGCCGGGGTGCGCGAAAGGGTGCGTCTCGAAGGGAGGTGTTCCGGCCGTCCCCGATGTCGTAGGTGGGTGGTATCGGCTGAGGATGCCTTGGCAGGGCCAACGCACAAGCGGGGGAGGCACGTTCAGCGGCGCCCGCCGGCTGTCGTCTCGGCGTACATGGCAGCGATCCGATCTCGGGACACGGGTCCCGAGTTGGCGTTCGCGCGCCTCCTTCGGGCGCACGGCGTTCGCTTCAGCCGAAACGCGAAGGACTTGCCGGGGACTCCGGACTTCGCGGTTCGCCCGCAGCGAGTTGCGGTCTTCGTCCATGGGTGCTTCTGGCACGGGTGCCCCGCGTGCTACGTGAAGCCCTCAGTGAACGTCGCCTATTGGTCGGCGAAGGCTGACCGCAACCGTAGGCGCGACCAGCGAGTCAAGCGGCAACTCTGGAGAATGGGATGGCGAGTCGTAACGTTGTGGGAGTGCCGGCTCGAAAGAAGCGCAAGCGCGTGCCTGGCGCGCGTTCTTCGAGTGCTCTCCCGAAGCACACGAAAGTCC
>DATIVK010000111.1:0-15092 GCA_035465955.1 Anaeromyxobacteraceae bacterium
GCATCATCCTGGGCGCGGGCGGGCGCGCACGGCGCGAGGGCCGAGAGGAGCGCGGCCAGCAGGAGGGGGCGCGTTCGCGAGGGCGTGTCCACGGAGGGCTCCAGGGCGCGGGACTCCACGCGCCGCCGCGGCGGCGCTACAGCTGGATCTGCGCCCCCATCTCGACGACCCGGTTCGGCGGCAGGCCGAAGAAGGCGCTGGCCGTCGCCGAGTTGCGGGCCATGATGATGAAGAGCCGCTTGCGCCACGCCCAGAGGCGCGCGGGGCCGGTCGCGAGCAGCGTCTCGCGTCCCAGGTAGAAGGTCGTCTCCATCGGGTTCATCGGGATGGCGACGTTGGGCGGCGGCCGCTCGGGCAGCGACGCGAGCAGCTTCGGCACGTCGGGCGTCTCCATGAAGCCGTAGTGCGCCACGACCCGGTAGAACCCCTCGCCGAGCGAGTCCGAGACGACGCGCTCGCGCTCCGGCACGGCCGGGACCTCCTCCGTGAGGATCGAGACCAGCACGACCCGCTCGTGGAGGACCTTGTTGTGCTTGAGGTGGTGCAGCAGCACCGCCGGCACCACGCCGACGTTCGACGTCATGAAGACGGCGGTGCCCGGGACCCGGACCGGCTTCTTCCGCGCGAGGTCCCGGAGGAAGAGGTCGAGGGGCAGCGACGCGCCGCGCAGGGCCTCGGCGAGCGTGTCGCGCCCGCGCTTCCACGTGGTGAGGAGCGTGAAGACGCCGATGGCCGCCGCGATCGGGAGCCAGCCCCCCTCCTCGATCTTCACGACGTTGGCGCCGAAGAACGCCACGTCGACCGCCATGAGGAGGATCGTGAGCGGCCACGCCCGCCAGCGGCGCCACTTCCAGAGGTCCCGCATGACGCGGTGGAAGAGGAGCGTCGTGATCATCATCGTGCCGGTCACAGCGATGCCGTACGCCGCCGCGAGGGCCGACGAGCTCCGGAAGCCGAGCACGAGCGCGATGGTGCCGGCCGCGAGGGCGCCGTTGATCTCCGGGAGGAAGATCTGGCCGATCTCGGTGTACGAGGTGTGCCGGATGGTGAGGCGCGGGCAGTAGCCGAGCTGGATCGCCTGGCGCGTGAGCGAGAAGGCGCCCGAGATGAGGGCCTGCGACGCGACGATGGTCGCGGCGGTCGCGATGGCCACGAGCGGGTAGACCGCCCAGGAGGGGGCGAGCATGAAGAACGGGTTGGTGGCCGCGCCCGGCTCGTGGAGCAGGACCGCCCCCTGGCCGAAGTAGTTGAGCAGGAGCGCCGGCATGGCCACGCCGAGCCACGCGAGCCGGATCGGCCGCCGGCCAAAGTGGCCCATGTCGGCGTAGAGCGCCTCGCCGCCCGTGATGCAGAGGACGACCGCGCCGAGGACCAGGAAGCCGTGGACCCGGTGCTCCGCGAAGAAGCGGACGGCGTGGACGGGGTTGACCGCGCGGACCACCCACGGGTCGGTGAGGATCCCCCGCAGGCCGAGCGCGGCGATCGTCAGGAACCAGAGGGCCATCACGGGGCCGAAGATCGCGCCGACCGTCGCGGTCCCGCGCTTCTGGATGGCGAAGAGCCCGACGAGGATGGCGACGGTGGCGCCGATGATGACCTTCTCCGGGACCGGCGCCGCCACGGCGACGCCCTCCACCGCCGAGAGGACCGAGATGGCGGGCGTGATGACGCCATCGCCGTAGAGGAGCGCGGCGCCGAAGAGCCCCAGCATCAGGAGGATGCGCCGCCCGCGCTTCGTCGACTCGTACCGGCCCACGAGCGCCATGAGCGCGAGGATGCCGCCCTCGCCCCGGTTGTCGGCCCGCATCACGAGCGCCAGGTACTTGAACGTGACGACGAACGCGAGGGACCAGAAGACGAGCGAGAGGACGCCGAGGACGTTCTCGGGAGACACGAAGACGCCGTGCGGCCCGTTGAAGCACTCCTTGAGCGCGTAGAGCGGGCTCGTGCCGATGTCGCCGTAGACGACGCCGAGGGCGCCGAGCGAGAGGGTGAGGAGCGCACGCCCGCTGGGGGGCGCTCGATGTTCGTCGTGGCTCATTTGGGGAACAGGGCGGCGGAGCAAATCAGAAAGCGGGTGCGCCGGGAAGGGTGCGTGCGGGTACCTTCACAAGCGCGCGGATCGACGGCGGAATCGGGGCGATTTCGCCCGGCCACGAGGGACGGCGCCGCGCCCCGGGAACCCCGGAAGTGACGCCCTGCCGGGAAAGGCAGCCACCTGCCTCCCCCGCGGTCCTTGCCTGGAGACCGCGCCTTCGGCCGCCGCGCTGGTCAACGAGGGGCTGGCCGGTGGAAGATGGGCGGGCACGCGCTAGATCAGACCCACGCACCCGGAGGAGCCGCCATGACGGGAGAGGACCGCAGCACCAGCGGGCTCGCGCCGGGCTTCCTCGTCGCGTCGCCGGCGCTCAACGACCCGAACTTCCGCAGCTCCCTGGTCCTCATGGCGGAGCACTCGCCGGAGGGGGCCTTCGGCCTCGTGGTGAACCGGCCCTCCCCCCTCTCCGTCCGCGATCTCCTGACCACGGTCGGCGAGGACCTGGGCCAGGCGGCGACGCGGACGGGGCGCGACGGCGGGCTGGTCCTCATCGGGGGGCCGGTCGATCCGGAGCGGCTCTGGATCCTGCACCGGCCGGGGGCTGCACCGCCCGCGGAGGACGGCGAGCTGCTCGCGCCCGGCGTCGCGCTCGGCGGCTCCCGCGCGCTCCTCGAGACGCTCGTGCGCGACCGCGAGAGCGGCCCGTTCCTGCTGCTGCTCGGCTACGCGGGCTGGGGGCCCCTCCAGCTGGAGGCGGAGGTGACGCAGGGCTCCTGGATCCCCCTCGCCCTCGAGGGAGACCTCGCCCTCGACCTGCCGCTCGAGGAGCGCTGGGAGGAGGCCGTGCGCCGGCTCGGCCTCGAGCCGGCGGGGCTCGTCTCCGGCGGCGGCGCGCAGGCCTGATCGGGGCCGCCTGGCTACATGCCGGGGAGCCTGGGCACCCGCCGCTGCTTGGAGAGCTTGTAGTAGGCGCCCCAGCCCTTCTTCATCCAGTGGCCGACGACGGGGAGCGGGATCATCTGCTCCTTCGACGCGGTCCGGTGCACGAAGGCCGCGCCGTTCCCCATGTCCATGAGGCAGAGGACGTCCACGTGCGGGACGTAGCTCTCGCGCTCCGCCCTCCCCGCCTCCTGCGCCGCGATGTTGGCGGCGGCGGTCCGCGCCATCACCTCGGCGACGTGCCCCTGCTTCGCCCGCCACTCGGGCCCGAGGAGCGCCGCGGAGTCGCCGATCGCCCAGACGCCCGCGAAGCCCTTCACGGCGCACCCCTCGTCGGTCTGGACGAAGCCGGCCTCGTTCTTCGGGAGGTCCGAGGCCACCAGGACCGGGTGTCCCTTCCCGGCGGCGAGGTACATGACGACGTCGGCCTCGAGGCGGGAGCCGTCCTCGAAGAGGACCGCGCCCGGCTCGAAGCCGTCGATCTTCTTCCCGAAGCGCATGGCGATCCCGAGCTTCCCGAGCATCGTCCGGATGGAGGCCGCCGCGCCCTTGCCCATCCGCTCGCCCGGGCTCGGCATCGGGGCGTAGAAGGTGAGCTCGAACCTCTCGCGGAGCCCCTTGCGCCGCAGCATCGTGTCCACGTTGAACATCAGCTCGAACGCCGGCCCGCCCCGGACCGCGGACGGGTCCTTCGGGTTGCCACCGAAGCCCATGGCGATGCGCCCCTGCCCCTTCTCCACGAGGGCCGCGATGGCGTCGCGCAGCCGCTCCGTGCCGGCGGGGTCGCCGCCGAGGAAGTGGGCCGTCTCCGCCCCCTTCGGCTGGAGCTTCTCCGCGCCGAGGCCGATCACCAGGTGATCGGCCGTCAGCTCGGTCCCGTTCACGGTCACCGCGCGCCGCGCGCCGGAGACCGCCTCCACCTTCCCCTCCAGGAACCTGAAGCCGTGGCGCCGGCCGAGGTCGGCCAGGTCGAGGCAGATCGCGTCCCGTGGGATCTCCCCCGTCGCCACCCAGATCGAGGTCGGGTAGATGCAGAGGTAGCTGCGGTTGGAGACCAGGGTCACGTCCAGCCCGGCCTTCCGGAGCTGGATCGCCGCCTCGAGCCCCGCGAAGCCGCCGCCCACGACGAGTGCGTTCCTTGCCATGCGGGTGGGAGCCCGCGGGCGGGGAAAGGTTGCGAGGCCGCCTGGAACCCCGGGAGCCTGGGGCGGCTCTCACCCCCCGGAGGCAACGATGGGAATCCTTTCGGCCCTCTTCGGGCCCGCGAAGCCGAAGGTCCAGCCGACGCACGTGGACGACGTCAACTTCCACGCCGAGGTGCTCCGCTCGGAGCTCCCCGTGGTGGTGGACGTCTGGAGCCCCGGCTGCAGCCCCTGCCGCATGCTCGAGCCGATCATCATGGACCTCGCGGGCGAGTACGCCGGCCGCGTGAAGGTGGTGGAGCTGAACGCCGCGGAGGCGGGCCGGACGGCCGCGCGCCACGGCGTGATGGGGACGCCGACCGTGCTCTTCTTCAGGAAGGGGCGTGAGGTGGAGCGGGTCGTCGGGTTCACCGGGAAGCAGTATCTGCGCGAGGTGGTGGACGTGGCGCTGCTCGGGGGCGCGCCGGTGAAGGGGTAGCCCGAGCAGAAGCTCCTCTCGGGCTCGGGCGTCGCACGAATTGTCGGCCACCCTCGGGGTGTGTCACCATCCCGTCGTGCGCGACGTGCCCTACTTCCTCTGGTCCGATGACGACCAACTCACGGAGGCCGAGTTGCGAGCGCGGCTGCGCTCGTGCGACCCGGAGGAGCGCGCACTTTGGGAGGCCCGCGTCCTGCGGGAGGCCCGGTATCGGGACGTCTGGAAGTACGTGTCGCTCGACGACGTGCTTCGCGACTGGGAGCTGATCCGACGTCACCTCGGCCGCATGCGGGCGTTCTGGGAGTTCCTGTTGGCGGGCTGGCGCGATGACGGGCTCCTCCCCTCCGCTCGATAGACTGACGCGCCTCCAGCGCGATCTCCTCGCTGCCTTCTTCGCCCGCGAGGGCCGCTTCACCCTCACCGGCGGCGGCGCCCTCGTCGGGTACTACTTCGGCCACCGCGAGACGCACGACCTCGATCTCTTCGCGACTCCCGGCCCCGACCTGGTGGAGGCCGCGCGCGTGCTCGCCGAAGCGGCGGCGGCCTGCGGGGCGACGCTCGGCCCGGTGAGGCGGAGCCCATCGTTCGCCCGCTACCTGTCGCAGCGAGGCGAGGAGCGGTGTCTCGTCGACCTCGTCGTCGATTCGACGCCGCGCGTCGGCGGGGAGCCGCTGCGCTTCGGCGAGGTGCGCGTCGACTCGCTCGCGGAGATTGCCGCCAACAAGGTGGACGCGCTCCTGGGACGCTCGGAGATCCGCGACCTCGTGGATCTCATGTTCATCCTCGGCGCGGGAGTGCAGCTCGATCAGGCGATGCTCGGCGCGGAGCGGAAGGACGCCGGCGCCGATCCGGCCACACTGGCCTGGGTGCTCGATCAGATCAGCATCCCGCCCGCGGCGCGCCTGCCGGGCGGCGCCGATCCCGTGGCGCTCGATGGCTTCAGGAAGGACGTGGTTCGGCGGCTTCGCCTCCTCGCGCTCGAATGGGCGGAGCGTCGCTAGCGCGCCCATGCGGCGTGGGCCCCGGCGACGCGGCAGATCCTTGACGCCCGCTCTCCCGTTCAGTATCCATTTGTTCAGGTGTCGCCCTCCGGCTGTCAGGGGGGGCCGGTATTAGAGACACCTCGAAACCACGGGAGCCGGGGACGCCCAAGGCGCCCCCCGCAAGGAAAGCGAGAGCGAAATGGGCGTTGGACCGGAGAAGGAGAAGGCGATCGAGCTGGCCGTCTCGACCATCGAGAAGGCGTTCGGCAAGGGCTCGATCATGCGGCTCGGCAACGAGGACAGCCTCGTCAAGGACGTGCAGGCGGTCTCGACCGGCTCGCTGTCCCTCGACATCGCGCTCGGCGTCGGCGGGTTCCCGCGCGGCCGCATCATCGAGGTCTACGGCCCGGAGTCCTCCGGCAAGACCACCCTCGCCCTCCACGCCGTCGCCGAGGCCCAGAAGAAGGGCGGGATCGCCACCTTCATCGACGCCGAGCACGCCCTCGACGTCGGCTACGCCCGCAAGCTCGGCGTCCGGACCGACGACCTGCTCATCTCGCAGCCCGACAGCGGCGAGCAGGCGCTCGAGATCGCGGAGACCCTGGTCCGCTCCGGCGCGATCGACGTCCTCGTCGTCGACTCCGTCGCCGCCCTCGTGCCGAAGGCCGAGCTGGAGGGGGAGATGGGCGACGCCCACATGGGCGTCCAGGCCCGCCTCATGAGCCAGGCGCTCCGCAAGCTGACCGGCACCATCGCCAAGTCCCAGACGATCGTCATCTTCATCAACCAGATCCGCATGAAGATCGGGGTGATGTTCGGCAACCCCGAGACGACCACCGGCGGCAACGCGCTCAAGTTCTACGCGACGCAGCGGCTCGACATCCGGCGCATCGGCGCCATCAAGGACGGCGAGCAGGTCATCGGCAACCGGACCCGCGTCAAGGTGGTGAAGAACAAGGTCGCGCCCCCGTTCCGCGAGGTCGAGTTCGACATCATGTACGGCCAGGGGATCAGCCGCGAGGGGGACGTCATCGACCTCGCCTCGAACGAGAACATCGTCGAGAAGAGCGGCGCCTGGTACAGCTTCGAAGGCGAGCGGATCGGGCAGGGGCGCGAGCAGGTGAAGCAGTTCCTCCGCGACCACCCGGAGATCCTGCAGAAGATCGAGGGGAAGGTCCTCGACAAGTTCGGCGTCCGCCGCGGCCCGGTCGCGGTCCCCAACCCGGCCGAGCCGTCCGAGGAGGATGAGCCCGAGGCGAAGAAGGGGCGCGCCCGGGGGAAGTAGCCCCGCTCCCCCTTGGGTCCCGTTCCCTCTCCCCCACCGGGGGAGAGGGTCGGGGTGAGGGAGCCGCCGGGGGACTGGGCTACACTCCGGCCCTCGCCGTGAGCACCCCCTCCATCGACCTCCAGAGCCCCGACTGGCTCGCCGCGCTCTTCGACGAGACGCAGGCGAGCCGCGACTCCGCCGCCGTCTGCGCCCGGCTCCCGCCGCCCGGGCCGACGGGCGAGATCGGCGTGCCGGCTCCGCTCGACCTCGAGCCGTCGGCGAGCCTGCTCGTCGGCCGCTCGCTGCGAGTGCACCGCCTCGACTTCGGCGAGCGTCCTGCCGACGAGGCGTTCGTCGAGACGGCCCGGGGGCACGTCGAGCTGGCCCTCGACCTGGCCGCGCTCGGGCCGCCGCCCCACGCTCCCCCCCGCCACCGGGCCGCGGCGACCGCCTTCCTGGCGGCGGCGCTCGGCGAGTCCAGCCTCGCGCTCGACCTCGGCGCCGCGCTCGAAGGCGCCGTCCCCGCCCGCCTCCTCCGGCGGGCGCACCGCGCCGCCGGCCGGGCGCTCCTGTCGCGCTACCATCCCCCCGGCGACCCCGTCGGCGGCCTCGCCCTCTACCCCGGCGCGCTGGCGGTCCTTCGGCGCCACCTCGCGCGCGTCGCCATGGGGCTGCACCGCCACCGCGCGCTGCACACGGACGCGCTGGAGCGCCACCGCGCGTTCGCCGAGCGGGAGCTCGTCTTCCTGGCCGAGGCGCTCTCCGCGAGCGCGCTCGCCGCACGCGCGGCGACCGAGGAGCAGCGCGCCCTACGCCTGCGGCAGGTCTCGCGGCTCGGCCTGCGCCGCCCCGCCTGGCGGGAGGCCCGCGCCGCCGTGCTCCACCCGCGCCCGCCCGATCAGCTGGCCGACGCGGCCCCGGAGCGCGTCCGGCCCTTCCTCCTGGAGCAGCTCCAGCTCGCCCTCCTGCTCGCCCCCACCCTGGAGCCCGAGGCGACCCGGTGGGTCGAGGCGTTCGCGGCCGCGTCCGGCCTCCCGCCGGAGGCCATCGCGGCGGCGCGGGTCGAGGCCGCGGCGCGCCACGCCGATCACCACGCCTGGTTCGAGGCGATCGGCAGCAGCCTCCCCCCCGCGGAGTGGGCGTCGCTCGCCGACGCGTGGGAGGGGGCGTCCGACCAGCTGGTCGAGCGCGTCACGGCCGCGGTGAACCAGAACCTCGGCGCCATCGTCACCGAGCTCCGGGAGACCGGCGAGCTGGGTCAGCTCCTCGCCAAGGCGACCGCCGGGCACCGGCTCACCGCCGACGAGAAGCGGAAGGTGAGGGAGCAGCTCGTCGACCTCGCGAAGGCGGTCCCCGCCCTCGCCATCTTCGCGGCGCCGGGAGGGCTCCTCCTCCTCCCGCTCCTCGCGAAGCTCCTCCCCTTCAACATGCTCCCGAGCGCCTGGGACAAGGCCGGCGGGAAGAACGGCCCGAAGAAGGCGGAGGGCGGGAAGTAGGCGCGGCGCCGACGCGCGAGGGCCCTCCCCCCCGCGGTGCGCGGAGAGGAGGGCCCGGAGCTCGCCGCCCTACTTGGCGGCCCGATCCAGCCGGAGGGCGAGCCGCATGGCGTCCTCGTTGACGCCCTCGACCAGCTTCCGCCCCTTGTCCTGGATGATCATCGCGTTGATCTTCTCGGCGATCGGGGCGCCGTTCGCGCCGATGCCCTTCGCGTCGGCCTTGGCGATCCAGCCGAGCGCCAGCACCGCGTGGTAGCGGGCCTCGCGATCCTCGTCGTCGTCGACCTTGCGCACGATCGCGTCGCCGAGCGCCGTCGCCTGCGCCGCGCCGCCGCTGCGGCCGAGCTCGAGCGCGGCGCGGTCGCGGACCGCGGCGCTCGCGTCGCCGAGCCGCCCCACCCAGCAGGTCGCCTGGCTCCCGCACGCCTTCGCGGCGTCGAGCCGGGCCAGCATCCCGGCGAGCGCCTTCTTCTGCGCCGCGGGACAGGCGCCGCCGCAGCCCTGCTCCGCCGCGACGATGAGCGGCCGCTCCGCCTCCCCGCCGAGGCGCGAGATCGCGGTGAGCGGCGCCGCCTTCGAGTCCCAGTCCCCGGTGGCCGCCGCCTTGAGCGCCGGGAGCGCGGCGGGATCGCCGATGCGCGCCAGCGCGTCGCAGAGCCGGTCGCGCGCGTCCGGGTTGCGCTCGCGGCCGAGCGCGTCCGAGAGCGGCTTCACCGCCTCGCGCGCCCGCAGCCGGCCGAGCGCCTCCGCGGCGTAGACCCGGACGAAGAGCTGCAGCCCGGCGTCGGAGTCCGTGTACGAGAGCTTCTGGACGAGGGCCGGGACGACCGACGCGTCGCCGACGTCCCCGAGCACGCTCGCCGCCTTCGCGTACATCGCGCCGGGCGGGTACTTCTGCTCGCGGGCCCACGCCGAGAGCTCCTCGTCCTTCCCCTCGAGGACCTTCAGGAGCGGCGGGATCATCGCGGGGCCGATCTGCGAGGCCGCGAAGGCGGCCTCGGGGAAGAACGAGACGCCGCCGCGCGAGACGAACATCAGCTTGAGGATCAGCGGCATCGACTTCGGGTCGCCGATCCGGCCGAGGGCGAGCACCGCCTTCTTCGACGTGAAGGGCTCGCCCTGCGGGTCCATGGCCACGACGGTCAGCGTCTCGAGGGCCGCCGGGTCGCCGATCGCGCCGAGGGCGTCCACCGCCGCCACCTGGACGAAGGCGTCGGGGAAGGTCGTGAGCTGGCCCAGCTTCGGGACGGCCTCCTTCGCCTTGAGCGCCCCGAGCGCCTCCGCGATCCGCCGGTCCATGTCGGTGGCGTCGCGCTCCTTCGCGCCGAGGTCGAGCGCCTTCATCAGCGGCTCGGCGGCGCTCGGGTCGCCCGCCTCGCCGAGCGCGAGGGCGGCCGCGGCGCGAGCGCGCGGGTGCTGCTTCTCCTCGAGGATCTGCACGAGGAATGGGACCGCGCCCTTCTTGTCGCCGGGCGCCTTGCGCACCTGCTCGAGGGCGTGGAGCTTCTCGTCGAGGCGGTTGCGCTTGTAGGCCTCCTTCGCCCAGCCGGCGGGATCGCTCGGCGGGGCGCAGGCGAAGAGGACGAGGCAGGAGAGTGCGATCGCGGCGTGGCGCATTGCGGGCTCCGTGCTAGCGGTTCTCTGGGACGGCGTGGCCGCCGCCCGGGCGGGCGACGTACATCGGGGTGGGCTCGGGATCGTCGGCGCGGACGGCGGCGCGGCGCTCGCGGACCGCCTCCTCGAGCGGCGCGATCGCCGCCTCGAGCTCGGGCGCCCGGGGGAGCGCGCCCTTCATGGCGGCGAGCGTCTCCTCGAGGAGCTCGACGTGGCGCACCTCGCGGGCCTTGAGCTGGCCGACCGCGTCGATGAAGATCTGGAAGAAGGCGCGGAGCTCGTCGGTCTTCCGCAGGGTCCGCATGCGGGGGAACGCGCCGCGCGCGAGGACCGCGACGTAGTGGCCGATCACCGCGACGGGGCCGGCGACGCGGTGGGTCATCACCACGCCGAGGAGCCCGAGGGCGAGCGCGAGGAGCGCCGCGATGCCGGCGAAGGCCACGAGGAGCTGGCGGTCGCCGCGGGCGAGCACCTCCCGCAGGTCCGGGTCGATCCCCGCCACCTCGAGGGCCTGCGCGTGGGCCTGGTGCAGCCAGAGGCCGAAGATGAGCGCGACCAGCGCCCCCGCGCCGGCCATGAGGAGGGCGTACTTGAGCTGGAAGCCCCTGTCCACCAGGAACACCCGGCGGGCGTGGACGGCATTTGCAGTGCCGGCTGGGACTTCGGCCATGAGGTGCTCCCCTTTCGGGCCGCGATTCTACCGCGCGAGCGGGATCCCGCAACGGCGCACCGCCAGGATGTTGCAGGACGCGACCCGTTGCGCCACGCTCCCACCCGGCGAACCGGGAGACCGATGGTGAAGGCCGACCCCAGGCCCCTGGCCCGGCCGACGCTGGCCGCGGTGCTCGAGGCCATCTACAGGGACACGCTGGCCGCGCTGCCCGCGGCCGGGCTCGTCGCGCGCGCCCTCGAGGTCGCCCCGCCTCCCCCGGGGCCCGTGCGCCTGCTCGCGCTCGGCAAGGCCGCGGGCCCGATGATGGACGCGGCGCTCGGCGCGCTGGGGCCCCGGGCCCGCGATCCGCTCTGCGTCCTCGGGGCGGGCGAGCTGGCCCCCGAGGGCGTCCGCGCCCTCCACGGCAACCACCCGCGGCCGGGGCTGGGCTCGCTCGTGGCGGGCGAGGCGGTCGCCGCCTGGGGCGCCGTGCGCGACGACCTGCCCGCCCTCGTGCTCCTCTCCGGCGGCGGGAGCGCCATGGCCGTCGCGGCGGCCGAGGGGATCCCGCCCGAGGACAAGGTGGCGGCCATCGCGCTCCTCCTGCGCGCGGGGCTCCCCATCCAGGAGCTCAACGCCGTCCGGAAGCACCTCTCGCGCATCAAGGGGGGGCGGCTCGGCGTCGCGCTCTCGCCCGGCCCGGTCCGCGCGCTCGTCCTGTCGGACGTCCCCGGCGACGACCTCTCGACGATCGCCTCCGGCCCCCTCGTCGGCGACTCGGCCACCTGGGCCGACGTCGCGCGGATCGTCGCGGCGAGCGGCGTCGAGGCGGACCTCCCCGCCTCCGTGCGCGCCGCGGTGGTGGACGGAGTCGCGGGTCGGCGGGGCGAGACGCCGAAGCCGGGGGACGCGAGGCTCGACTGCGCCTCCCACGAGCTGCTCGCTGGACCGGTCACGCTCGCGCGGAGGGCGGCCGAGGCGGCGCGCGCGCGGGGGCTGGAGGCGGAGCACGATCCGCGACCGCTGACCGGCACGGTCCAGGCCGCCGCGGACCGGATCGCCACCTGGGTCCGGGAGAGCGGCGGGCGCGGTCCCCGCCTCCTCGCCCTCGGGGGCGAGCCGACCATCACGATCCCCGCCGGCGCGCGGGAGGCGGACGGCGGACGCGCCCAGCACCTCGCGCTGCTCGTCGCGCGGGCGCTCGACGGGCTCCCGGCGGCGGTCCTCGCGGCCGGCTCCGACGGCCGGGACGGCCCCACGTCCCAGGCGGGAGCGGTCGTGACCGGGGAGACCGCGACCTTCGCGGCCTGGAACGGCGTCGACCTCGGTGCGGCGCTCGCGGACTTCCGCTCCGGCCCCGCGTCGCTCGCCCTCGGCGCGGCGATCCCGTCCTTCTGGACCGGCACGCACCTCGGCGACCTCGTCCTCGCCGCCGTGGCCTGACCCCGCCGTCGCCCCCTCCTGCGCGAGGCGACTCGCCTCGCCCCACGAAGGACGCGCGCCGGAGCGGCGGCGCCACGCCGACGTGCTTACGTCCACCGACATGTGCGGCAGCTCCCGCTTGCCGCAGTGCGCTCGCGGCCAGGCCGCCGATGCGAGGGAGGGGCACCCATGACGCGAACCCGATTCGGACGCCGTCAGTTCGTTCTGCGCAGCACGTTTGCCGCCGCTGGCGCCGCCTTCGCGCCCCGCGCGCTCGGCCAGATGATGGGCGGGGGCGGGGGTGGAGGAATGGGGGGCGGGGGCGGCGGCGGGATCATCGATCCCCCGGTAGGGTCCCCCCTCCAGGAGCCACCGGTGGCGGTGAACCACTCGACGACGCCCGGCGTCGTGGACGTGAGCATCGACGCGAGCGTGGCGCCCGCGATCGTCGGCGGCACGGCCGCGAGCCTCCTCACCTACAACGGCAGCTTCATCGCGCCGACGATCCGGGCCAACCCGCGGGACGTGATCTACCTGCGCTTCCGCAACTCCCTGCCCCCCACCACCCAGACCAACCTGCTGGGCCACGTGAAGAACGTGACCAACGTCCACGTGCACGGCTTCCACGTCTCCCCCGGCGCGGACATGATGACCGGCCTCCCGGCCGACAACGTCCACCTCCAGATCGCGGCGGGGGGCGGGGAGCAGGTCTACTGCTACGACCTGATGCAGCAGCGGCCGGGGAGCATGGGGCTCTATCACCCGCACGTGCACGGCACCGTCGCCGAGCAGTTCTGGGGGGGGCTGGTCGGCGCGCTCGACGTCGGGGACGGGCCGATCACCGCCCTCGCCGCCTACCCGCGGAAGCTGCTCGTCCTCAAGGACCTCACGATCGCGAACGGCGCCCCCGAGCCCTACACCATGACGAGCGAGTACATGCACGGCAAGGAGGGGGCCGTGGTGATGGTGAACGCGCAGGTGAACCCCTACCTGGAGGTCCGGCCCGGGGAGGTGCACAGGCTCCGGATCGTCAACGCCAGCAACGCCCGCTTCTACCGGCTCGCCATCCAGGGACACGCGCTCAACCTGGTGGGCACGGACGGCGGCCTGCTCGACGCGCCGTACGCCCTGAGCGAGATCCTGCTCGCGCCGAGCGAGCGGATCGACGTCCTCGTGAAGGCGAGCAACACCACGGGTGACTACAAGGTGCTCGCCCTGCCGTACGCTCGCCAGGGGAGCATGACCTCCGCGCAGGTCACCCTCATGACCCTGCGGGTCAAGGGCTCCCGCACCAACGCCGCGCTCCCCAAGGCGGTCTACCCGGGCGCCGTCCGACTCGCCGACGACCCGATGCTGCCCCGCGCGAGCTTCGCCCTCAGCATGATGATGGGGCGCGGCTACATCAACGGGAAGTCGTTCGACGTCCTCGCCGACGGCTCGATCAGCGCCGACGAGCACCACTCGACGGTCGACACGGACGAGATCTGGGAGGTCGTGAACCAGAGCGGGATGGATCACCCGTGGCACCAGCACGTCAACGACGCGCAGGTGCTCTCGATCGCCGGGGGCGACGCCAACTTCGCGAAGTACGCGCAGCTCTACACGCGCATCCCGGCCTGGAAGGACACGATCATCGTCCCGAAGTGGGGCAGCGCGACCTTCCGCGTGCCGATCCGCCACTTCAGCGGGATGACGATGTACCACTGCCACATCCTCGAGCACGAGGACATCGGGATGATGGGCATGTGGCACATCATGGACGGCGGCATGCCGATGTGACGGCGGCGGGCGGCCGGCGCCCTCGACCCGGCCGCCCGTTTCCGCGTATATCCCGCGCCATGCGGATCGTCTTCATGGGGACGCCGGCCTTCGCCGTCCCCTCGCTCGACGCCCTCGCCCGCGCCGGGCACGAGCTCCTCTGCGTCGTCGCCCAGCCCGACCGCCCCGCGGGGCGCGGCCAGGCGCTCAAGGCGCCGGCGACCAGGGAGTGGGCCCTCGCGCACGGCGTCCCGGTGCTCCAGCCGACCAAGGTCCGCGACGGCACCCTCCACGCGGCGCTCGCCCCGATGACGCCCGACGCGCTGGTCGTCGCCGCCTACGGGCGGATCCTGGGGAAGGACCTGCTCGAGCTCGCCCCTCACGGCGCCATCAACGTCCACGGATCCCTGCTGCCGAGGTACCGCGGCGCGGCGCCGATCCAGTGGGCCATCGCGAACGGTGACGCCGAGACCGGCATCTCGATCATGCAGATGGACGAGGGGCTCGACTCCGGCGACGTCCTCCTCCAGCGCGCGCTCCCCATCGGCCCCTCCGACACCGCGGAGTCGCTCTCGCCGCGGCTGGCCGCCCTCGGCGGCGAGGCGCTGGTCGAGGCGCTCTCGCTCCTCCGCGAAGGCCGGCTCACGCCGGTCCGTCAGGAGCCCGCCGACGTGACCCTCGCGCCGATCCTCACGAAGGAGGACGGCAAGGTCGACTGGTCCCGCCCGGCGCCCGCCATCGCGTCGCGCCTCCGCGGCTTCACGCCGTGGCCCGGGGCGTGGACGACGCTCGACGGCAGGACGGTGAAGCTCCTGGAGGTGGAGGTCGTGGACGCCGGCCCGCGCGGCGCCGCGGGCGAGGGCGTGAAGCTCCCGGGGCGCGGCCTCGCCGTCGCGTGCGGTGACGGGACCGCCCTCCTCGTGAAGCGGCTGCAGCCCGAGGGGAAGGGGGCGCAGGACGCGCTCGCCTTCCTCAACGGTCTCCGGCGCGACGCGGTGGCGTTCGGGACATGAGCGCGATCGCGGCGCGCCAGATCGCCTTCAACGTCCTCCGCCGGGTCGAGGAGGGGGGCGCGTACGCCTCCCGCGCGCTCGACGCCGCCCTCGCGCAGGCCGGCGCCCTCGACCCGCGCGAGGCCGGGCTCGCGACCGAGCTGGTGTACGGGACCCTCCGGCGCGCCCTCACGCTCGACGCCGCGCTCGCGCCCCACGCGAGCCGCCCCATCGCGAAGGCCGCCGCCGCCGCGCGGATCGCGCTGCGGCTCGGCGCGTACGAGCTGCTCTTCCTGCGGACCGCCCCGCAC
>DATIVK010000112.1:0-16105 GCA_035465955.1 Anaeromyxobacteraceae bacterium
TGACCGCCCGCATCAAGGAGATCCACGCGATGTCCGACGGGACTTACGGCGCCCCGCGGGTCCGCGCCGAGCTGGCCGACGTCGACGGGCTCAAGCTCGGCGTCCGCCACATCGCCCGGTTGATGCGGAAGGCCGGCATTCGCGGCGTTTCCCGCCGACGCTTCTGCGTCACGACGACGCGCGACGGGTCGCCCGTCTCGCCCGATCTCGTCGAGCGGAAGTTCGAGGCCGACGGCCCGAACAAGCTCTGGGTCGCCGACATCACCTACGTTCCGACCTGGGCCGGCTTCCTCTACCTCGCCGTCGTCATCGACGTCTGGAGCCGCAAGGTCGTCGGTTGGACGACGGCGAACCACCTCAAGGCCGACCTCGTCGTCGCCGCGCTGGACACCGCCGTCGCCCAGCGCCAGCCGGTCGACGTCATCCACCACTCGGACCACGGAACCCAGTACACGTCGATCGCGTTCGGCCAGCGCTGCCAGCAGGCAGGGGTACGGCCGTCGATGGGGACCGTCGGCGACGCCTACGACAACGCGATGTGCGAGTCGTTCTTCGCCAGCCTCGAGTGCGAGCTGCTCGACCGGTACGCCTTCAAGTCCCAGACGGAGGCCCGGCTCGCCGTCTTCCGCTACATCGAGGGTTGGTACAACCCGCATCGCCGCCACTCGGCCCTCGACTATCAGTCACCGGTCAACTACGAAAGGAAGCACCTTGCTGCGGCTTAGCCCACGAAGCCGCACAGGCTCCACGGAACGGGATCAACTCCAGACCATGGACATCGAACGCATTTGCTCCTCCTTCTCCGAATCGATCCCGTCACTCTCAGTCCCCCACCACGCACCTAGCGGCTCATCGCGGGACGCCGGGCGAGCGCCTCGGCGACGACGTGCGTCCCTTCCTTCTCCATCTCACTTCACTGGTAGCGCATCCGCTCCCTTGAAGTTGCGGCCACTCACTGGGGCACGCCGCTCGACCGACGATAGCCGCTCCACGCCGGGAGCGGAGCGCGCCCCCGGGACCGTCGCCAGATCTCCCGCGGACCTCGACGGCAAATTCGCGACCGCTTCGGAAGCAGCGCCAGACCCACTTCCGGTCCGGACATCGAATCCCCAGCGGCGGTCGGACGTGCGGAGCCGCGACCCTGGCCTCGATGGGTGCGGTCCAGGCCCCGCCCACCGCGCCACTTGGCGAGGGCTACACGTCGGGGCCGCGTCCACGGGGCGTGCCCCAGACCGCGTGCACGATCACGCGCGAGTGCTCCTGATCGACCTCGAAGTAGACGTGGTTCTTCGTCCTCGGCATGAGCACGCGGCGCATCTGTTTGCCGCTCATGGTCTGGTACGAGGCACCGGCATTTGGCGTGCGCGCGATCAATTCCAGCGCGGCGGAGAGCTCATCGGAGAAGAGGTCTGGGTACGAGGGACGATGCTCCCGCCACCACCGGTCCTTTTCGGTCGCCTGTCGGTCGCCCTCGGGCGTGAATACGACCTTCATCGACCAGCGCGGAGCTTGCGGATGACGGTCTCGGCGTCGACGACCTGGCCGGCACGGGCCTGCGCCATGCTCAACTCCAGTGCCGCATCGAGGCGGGCACGCTCCTCGGGATCGAACTCGTCCTCCATGAGCGTCAACTCCACCTCCGCCCCGTCCGGTAGGTCGGTGGGCTCATCCAGCAGGAGGCGACCGTTCTTCACGTGTGCCTTCAGCGCCCTGTTCATACGGTTCATCCTACTGGTTCTCCTCGCGGTCCGCAGCCTACGCCGCTCCCTCCTCCGGGTTGGCCCTTGCGACTCGCGAGAACACGCCGCTCGCCGCCGACGATAGCTGCTCCACGCCGGGAGCGGGGCTGCGCGCCGGATCGGAGCGGAGCGCGCCCTCTGGATCGTCGCCGCATCTCCCGCGGACCTCGACGGCAATTCGCGACCGCTTCGGAACCAGCACCAGACCCTCACCCGGTCCGACCGTCGAATCCCCAGCGGCGGTCGGACGTGCGGGATCGCGACCCTGGCGCATCCGCCGCGGGCCGCGCGTAGCGTAGACCGCCGCACAGCCCCGCGGACGGCACGCGGCGCCGCCGCCGTCCTCGCCCTGCCCTTCCCCGAAGAGGGAGAGGCGAGGGTCCTCACGCATCAGTCCCCCACCACGATCCGCACCTCGCGGCTCACCGCGGGACGCCGGGCGAGCGCCGCGGCGACGACGTGGCTCCCCTTCTCCGCCGGCCAGCGGAACTCGTGCGGGTAGCCGACCTTCGCGACGGGGACGCCGTCGACGAGGAAGACGACCGGCTCGTCGGCAGGCGCGACGCGGGCGGCGAAGCGGATGGTCGAGAGCTCCTTCGGCGCCTCGGGATCGACGAGGAACCGGCTCCCCGCGCGCGGCTCGACGAGGGCCACCTCCGCGGCCACGTCGGGGCGGCGACAGAGCGGGCTCTCGCGCAGCGGGGCCACGGCGAGCCGCTGCGCCCTCGCCCAGCCCGCGTACCGCTCCGGCAGGTCGAGGAGCGCCCGCTTCACGACGGATCGCGGCGGGCAGGTCGACCCGGCGCGCAGGCCGTTCCGGGCGTCGATGGCCACCTCGTGGTGCCACGGGCACGGCTCCGTCGGCTCGGTCCCGGGGACGAAGGGCTCCACCCGGACGGCCGGACAGCCCTTCGACGCGAGCCGCCCGGAGAGCGCGCAGACCGTCCGGCGGACCAGCCGCTCGGGCAGCGGGAACGAGAGCGCCACCGGGCGGTGCGGCGCCACGAGCGGCATGAGCGCCTCCATGACGGCGTGCACCGCCGGCGCGGCGCCGGTCTGCCCGGTCACCTCCGCCATCCGCCGGCGGTCGTGGTTCCCCACCCAGACCGCCACGAGCAGCCGGTCGGAGTAGGCGACCGCCCAGGCATCACGGGACCCCTGGCTCGTCCCGGTCTTCACCGCCACGGCGTGGTCGAAGTCGAGCGGCCCGCCCGCCGGGAAGGCCGGCCGCCGGGCCTCGGCGTCCGAGAGGACGTCGGTGACCAGCGCCGTCGCCTCGGCCGAGAGGATCCGCCTTCCCTCGCTCTCCGGCTCGTCCTGGAACCGCCGGAGCGGCACCGCCACGCCGCCCCGGGCGAGGGCGAGGTAGGCGGCCGAGAGCTCCTCCAGCGTCGCCGGGAGCGCGCCGATGGCGATGGCGAGCCCGGGATCCTCCTCCCCCGACGCCGCCGCGCGCAGCCCCGCGCGGTCGAGGAGCGCCTGGACCCGCGCGGGCGTCACCGCGGCCGCCACGCGCAGCGCCGGGACGTTGCGCGAGTTGCCGAGGGCCTGCCGCACGAGCATCGGCCCGAAGTACTGGCGGTTCGCGTTCTCCGGGCGCCACGCGCGCCCGCCCTCGTCGCCGAGATCGAGCGGCGTGTCCTCCACCTCGCTCGCGACCGTGTAGGTCCCGAGCTCGAGCGCCGTCCCGTAGACGAAGGGCTTCAGCGCCGACCCGGGCGACCGCGGCACGCGCGCGTAGTCGATCGCTCCGCGCTCCTCCTCGGCGAAGTAGTCGGCCGAGCCGACGTGGGCGAGGACCGCCCCGTCCGACGTGTCGACGACGAGGACCGCCGTGTTCCCCGCGTCGCGATCGCGAAGCTGCCCGAGGTTCTCGGCGGCGATCCGGGCCACGGCCTCCTGCATCTCCAGATCGAGCGTCGCCGTCCGGACGTGGCCGCCGAGGGAGGCGGAGCGCTCCGCGAGCGCGAGGGCCGCGTGGAGCGCGGCCGGGTTGCGCCGCGGCTTCGGCACGATCCCCAGGTCGGCCTGGAGCGCCTGCGCCAGCTCGTCCTCCGTGATCGCGCCCCGCGCCCGGAGCGTCCGGAGGATCCGGTGGGCGCGCCGCGTGGCCCTCGCCCTGCCCTCGGCGTCGTAGGGGTCCATCCGTCCGGGCGCCTGCGGCAGGGCTGCGAGGAACGCAGCCTGCGCCCAGGAGAGGTCCTCCACCGGCTTGTCGAAGTAGAGCCGCGCCGCGCGCACCACGCCGCGGACCCGGTGACCGTAGGGGGCGAGCGTCAGGTACTGGCGCAGCACCCGCTCGTGCCCGTGACGCCGGACCATCAGCAGCGCCTCGGCCATCTCCTTCACCTTGCGCAGGAGCGTCCTCCGCCCGGGGGTCTGGAGGCGGGCCGTCTGCATCGCCAGGGTGGAGCCGCCGGAGACCACCCTGAGGCTCCGCAGGTCCTGCCAGAGGGCGCGCGCGAGGGACCGCGGGCTCACGCCGGCGTGGGTGAAGAAGCGGCGGTCCTCCGTCTCGACCGTCGCGCGGACGATCCGCTCGGGGAGCACGTCCGGGAGCGGCCAGTAGCCGAAGGCGTCGCCGTCGCCCGCGCTCTCCGCGAGGTAGGCGCCCCGCCGATCCACGACGAGCAGCGAGGGGCGCGGCGAGGCGAGCCCCGAGCGGAGGTCGGCGAGCCACGCGACGAGCAGCCCGGCGGCGACGGTGGCCGCGACGAGGCGGCGACCGCGCGCGCCGAGGCGGGCGTGGATCCCCCCCAGCGCGAGCCGCACGGCGGCCGCCCCGCGCAGCAGGCGGGCGGCGCCGGGGGAGCGAGGACTGTCACCCGCGCCCGTCACCTCACCCCTTCTCGTGCTCCCCGACCACCACGACACGCATGCCCTCGCCGCGCCCGCGGACCTCCTGCCGGTACATCATCTCGGCCCATGGCGCGGGGTGGACGAAGGAGCCCTCGCTCGCCGCGCGGACGCGGAAGTGGAACGCGTGGCTCCCGCGCGGCAGCCGCGCGAAGTAGTAGCGGACCTCGCCGTCGAGCCGCTGGACGAAGGTCGGCTGGAGCGAGTCGGGTTCGGACGGTCGCGCGAGCGGGCCGGAGTTGGCGAGCGCCGGGTTGAGCGGCTCGAGCCCCGCTGCGAACGGGACGACGAGCGCCACCCAGCCGCGCTCCTCGTCGGAGACGAGGCGGGCGTGGATCTCGAGGACGTCGCCCGGCTTCACCTTCCGGCGATCCGCCGCCTTGTCCTCGACCGGCGGCGCCACCGTGCCGTCCTCGCGCACGGGGGACCAGGAGCGGGTCACGACGAACCCCTGGCGCAGCGCCTTCACCTCCGACCCCGGCGCGGCCGGGAGGTAGTCGTAGGCCACGCGCACTCCCAGCGGCGTCCCCTTCACCGTGCCGGCGAGGGGCTGCTCGGAGCGCCGGCCGAGCCGGGCGGCCTTCCGCGTCCCGTCCACGGTCAGCTCCCCCGCCCCATCGAGCGAGAGGGTCCCGGCGGGGAGGTCGGGGCGCGGCCGGGCGAGGTAGTCGGCCAGCGCCTCCAGGCCGCGCCGGTTCGACCAGGTGTCGCCGAAGCCGACGGCCGGGCGCGCCTGGGAGAGGAGCGCGTCGCGGACGAGGTCCTGCCGCGGGTTCTTCGGATCCAGTGCGAGCAGCCCGCGCCAGACGGTGGCGAAGGTGCCCGGCGTCGAGCCGAGCCACGACCAGCTCCAACCGCTCCGGTCGCGCTGGATCTTCTCGACGAACTCCTTGCCGTCGCGGAGCTTCACGACGACCGTCTCCCAGAGCTCCTGCCGCAGCACGTCGAGGTTGGCGCGGAAGGGCTCCGGGCGCCGGGACATCGACCACGCGAGGTCGGCGAGGCTGATGGCGTCCATCTCCGATCGGTGCTGGAAGAGGTCGGCGAGGTAGTGCTCGTCCAGCTTCCCGCCGCGCGCGAGCGCGCGCATCGCCGCGGTCTGCTGGTTGTAGCGGTAGCCCGCGAGGAACGGGAAGTCGCTCCGGAGCACCCGCTTCAGCGCCTCCTCGGCGCGCCCGATCACCTTGGAGTCCAGCTCGACCCCCGCCCCCTTCAGCGCGTAGGAGAGCTCCACGACCTGCGCGGTCAGCCCCACATCACCGGGCGTCCCGGGCCAGAAGGCGAGCAGGCCCTTCCCGTCCTGGTGGACGGCGAGGTCGCCGACGAAGCGCTTCGCCTCCGCGAGCGAGCGGGCGCCGTAGAGGTCGCCCAGCCCGAGGTCCCGGAGCGTCCCCGCGAGCGCCACCTCCCCGAACAGCCGGGAGGCGCGCTGCTCCAGGCACTCGTGGACGTAGGCCGAGAGGTAGTCGAGCGACGACACGAGCTCCAGGACGCCGGGGATCGAGGTGACGACGACCTCCTGCGTCGCCGTCCCGGCGCGGGGCGGCTCGGGGAAGCCCGGCAGCTTCGCCGGCCCGGGACCGAGCCGGGCGATCTGCGCGAAGTGCTCGACGTTGCGGTCCGGGGCGACCGGCACCTTCACCTCGAAGGCGTCCCCCACCCCGTCGGACGTCCGCGTCACCCCCACCTTCACCGTGAGCGTCGAGGGGCCGCCGACTGCGGTCACCGTCGCCGCGGAGAGGGCGCTCGCCGGCCGCTGGAGGTCGAGCTTCACCGGCACCTTCGCCTTCTTCGCGTCCACCGGGCCGCTGAGCTGGATGTCGACGACGCCGGCCCCCTCAGCCCCCTCGAGCATCCGGGCGACGCCGCCCGGCCAGAACCGGTCCCCCTCGCGCACGAGCCGGGGAAGCTGCGGCTGCACCAGCACCGGGAGCCGGACGTGGAGCGTGCTCTGGTGCACGCCGAAGCGGGAGAACCCCGACGCCGCCACCGCGCGGACGCGGAAGTCGGTCAGGTCGTCCGAGAGCGTCACGGGGACGACGAGGCGGCCGCTCGCGGGCACCTCCAGCGTCGCCTGCCAGTACGGGACGGTCTGGAAGTTCTTCCGGACCGTCCGCGCGCGGCCGCCGGCCTCGTCGGCCTCCTCGCCGCCGTCGCCGCCCGGCTCCTCCTCCTCGAGGATCCGCCCCAATACGAGGTTTCGCGTGTCGCGGATGCTCGTGGCGGAGCGGTTCCGCTCGATGAAGCGCGCCAGCGGGTCGAGGGGCCCCTCCTTCGCGAGGGAGAGGACCGCCTCGTCCACGAGCCAGAGCGTCACCTCGCCCGCGAGCGGGCGCCCGCGCTCGTCCTTGAGCGTGACGACCAGCTCCGCCTTCGAGCCGGGGCGGACCGACGCGGGGTGCTCCACCTTGACGGCGACGCGGTTGGGCGCCGGCTCGACCTCGAGCTCGAGGCTCGCCGCCACCGTCTGCGGGCGGTAGCGCGAGTCGTCGTTCGTCCCCTCCCCGATCCGGCCCCGGAAGAGCACGACGTGGACCGGCAGGTTGGGCACGTGCTGCGGTCCGATCCCGACCTCCGCGACCCCCTTGGCACCCGAGACGTCGAGCCAGCGGTAGACGTTCCCGGTCGGCTCCTCCACCACGACGAGGGCGCGGGCGCTCTGGAACGGGCTCTCCAGCACCAGCTTCGCCGTCTCGCCCGGGACGTAGGACTTCTTGTCCGGGACGACGGTGAAGAGCCCCTCCTTCGGCCGCTGCCACGCGACCGGGCCGGGGCCGCCCGCGTACAGGTCGGCGGAGAGCGTCTGGACCCGGCCGAGCTTGTCTCGCCCCGTCAGCTCGACGACGTAGACTCCGGCGTCCTTGATGGCGAACGGGACCGCGACGGCGTCCGCCTCGGTCCGGATGACCTTCTCCCCGACCTTCACGTCCTCCTGCTCGGTGACGTACTTCGCCTCGCCGGTGGCGAAGGCGCTCTCCCGGAGCTGGCTGTGCCAGACGCGCCGGTAGAGCCGGACGGCGACCTCCTGCCCCTTCACCGCCTTGTCGTCCGGCCCGACGGCGACGACGCGCGGGACCACCTCGCGCGCCTTCTCCTGGTACCGCTCGAGCTTCATGCCGAGGACGAAGGGCGGGAGCGCCCGGACCTCGTGGGCGGCGCTCACCTCCTGCTCGTCCGGCCCCGTCACGGTCGCCTCGAACCGGTAGACGCGGGGCGAGCCGTCGACGTCGAGGGCCGGGTTCACCTTCATGGTGTCGGCGCCCTGGACGTCGAGGACGGCGTCCCGCCGGACGGCCGACGGCGGCCGCGCCGCGCCGGGCCTCGCGAACTGCGCGCTCGACGCGAAGAGGAAGCCCTCTCGCCCCTTCGGCACGTGCAGCGTCGGCCGCTGGGTGACGTTCCAGCGGATCTTCTGGCCGGACGCCGCGCCGCCGGCGTAGTAGCGGGCGACCGCCTTGACCGGGATCGGCGCGTCGAGCGGCGCCACCGCGGCGCCGGAGAGCTGCACCTCGAAGGTCGGGATCCGGTAGGCCTCGACGCGGAACGCGCGCTCGCCGAGCACCTCGCCCCCTTGCCGCTTCACGAGGACGGCCTTGAGCTCACCGGTCGGGGGATCCTTGTCGGTCCAGTCTGCCGTGAAGCCGCCCAGCTTCGTGAAGGCGAGCGGCAGGCCGACCGTCCGGCCGTCCGGCAGGTCGAGCCGGAGCAGGTAGTCGGTGGCCGGGCCGGGGGCGAGCAGCTGCCCGCCCTTCTTCTGCCGCAGCCAGCCCTTCACGTGGACCGTCTCCCCGGGCTTGTAGATCGGGCGCTCGGTGATCAGGAAGGCGACGAGCTTCTCGTTGGCCGGCGGCGGCGGATCGGAGAGGAGCCACTCGAGGAAGCGCCCCGAGACCGACCAGTGGTTGGCCGCGAAGCGCGGCGGCGCCTCGCCCGGATCGAGGACGAGGTGGTCCTCCCCCTTCGAGACGTCGATCCGGAGGATCCGCGTCCAGTCGACGAGCCGGCCGAGCTGCGCCCGCCCGTCGCCGTCCGTCGTCACCTCGACGCTGGCGGGCCGGTCGACGCGGGCCTTCCGGCCGTTCTGGAAGACCTCCTCCCACCGTCGCCCGTCGAGCCGGATCCGGGCGCCGGAGACCGGCTTCGCCTCGTCGAGCGTCCGCACGAAGAGGACCGCCCGCTCCCGCTCCTCGGCGACCGAGAGCGTGAGGTTGGTCACCTGGACGCGGACGTAGGCGCGCTGCGGAGGGCCGGCGAGGCGACGCAGCCCCACCAGGTAGGTGCCCGGCCGGTTCCTGCCGACCGCGGGGTCGAGCAGCGGCGCGAGGTCGAGGCCGAACTTCGTCGTCCCCGCGCGCTTCTCGAGCGGGAGGGAGACGACCCGCGACACGAGCGGCGACCCGAGCAGCCGGAGGTGGGCCGCCAGCTCGCCGCGCGGCCCCTGCGAGAGCTCGGGATCGGCCGGCTCCTCGCCCGGGAACGGCGGCGCCCGATCCTCGTCGACGGTCACGCCGTTCTGCGGGAAGGGCCAGAGTCCCGGGTGGAGCGGGTCGAGCCTGTAGATCCGGACGTCGGCCCGCGCCTCGCCGTAGCCGACGAGCGGCAGCGTCCGGGGTCCGTTCGCCTCCAGGATGGCCGTCCCCTGGCTCCAGCGGACGAACGGAGTCCGCGCCCCCAGGTGGAAGAAGAGCTCGACGCCGCCCGTGGCCCTGAGGGCGCGCCCCGCGTCGTCGCGCACCGGCCCGTCCTCGAGCCGCAGCCGGTAGAGGACGTCGGGGAGGAAGCGCCCCTTGAGCGCCACCCGGCTCCCGGAGGCCTCGAAGGAGAGGTCCTGCACCGCCGGCTCCAGGCGGACGAGCCGCTTCAGGGCCGAGAGCGTCAGGTCCTTCGGCGGCGCCGAGAAGATCAGCTCGGGCTTCTCGCCGCGGTTGCCGCAGGCGAGCGCCGCCTCGCGCGCGGCGCCCCCCCCGGCGACGACGGGGCTCTCCGCCCCGCCGCACCGGACCTTCGCGAGGTGGAACGGGGGCTGGGTCGAAAGCCGCCCCGTCCAGAGGACGGTCCCCTCGTCCCCGAGGGCGAGGCTCACCCTGACCCGGAGCTGCTTCCCCTCGGGCACCGCCTCCTCGAGCGTGACGGCGTACGCCGCCGGGTCGCGCTGCGAGCCCCGCGGGAGCTGCGCCAGGCCGAAGCGGTCGACCTTCACCGGCCGCTGGTCGCCGAAGCCGGGGAGGTCGCGCAGCTCGAGCGAGAGCATCTTCCGGAGCGAGGCGATCGGGAGCGCCTGGGGGAAGGTGAGCGTGAAGCTGCGGAAGGGGCGCAGGTCCTCCGAGCCGTCGGCCGGCGAGAGCGCCGACGGCGGCGCCATCATCGTCGTCAGGACCTTCCGGCCGGCCTCGCTCTCGACCTGGAACCTGGCGAGCGCAGGCCAGGGCTCCGCGGGGCGGAACTGGAGCGTCCGCCGATCGAGCCAGAACCAGGCGCCAGGCCAGGCCGGCGTGATCTTCAGCCGCTTCGCCCCGTCGTCGGCGTCGCCGCGCCCCGGCCCCTCGTCGGAGCCGAAGTAGGCCGTCACCGGGTCGTACCCGCGCAGGAACTGCTCCGGCAGGATCGGGGCCTTCTCGGCCCGCTGCCCCGCGTCGGCGGGCTGGTAGGAACGGGCCGCCCCGCCGCCGAGGGCGGCGGCGAGGACGAGCGCGGCGAGCACCGCGCGGCGGGTGCGCTTCACTGGAGGCCTCCGATCCGCTGGAAGAAGTCGCGCAGGTACTCCTCGGGCACCCCGGCCTCCGCCCCGCCGAGCCCGAGCAGCACGGGGCGGAAGCGCGCCGGGGCGACGCCGGGAGGCGCGCGGACGGTGAGGACGTAGGTGCCCGCGTCGAGGGAGAGGAGCTGCTGGCAACCGGCGCCGAGCGCACTGCCCGACTCGTCGGCGACGGCGCACTCCAGGGTCTCCGCCTCCTCGCGGAGGCCGAGCCCCACCCGCCCCTTCGCGGCGAGCGCGAAGCGGAAGAGGCGCGCCTCGCCGGGCGCGAGCCACCGCTCCGGGCCGACCCCCTCGGCGAGCCGCTCGACCGGGTCGGAGCTCCAGGAGAGCGTCCCGCCGAGCGCCGCGCCGGCGAAGCCCCGGACCACGATCCGGTGGCTGCCCTTCGGCAGCAGCCGGTCGAGCCGGCACCCTTCCCCCATCCCGGCGGCGGCGACGGTCGCGCCGCCCGAGAGGAGCACGCAGACCCCGTGCTGCGCGCGGACGTGGACGACCGCCTCGTCGGAGAGCTCGATCGTGCGCTCCACGTTCGCGCCGTCGAGCGAAAGCGCCTCCCCGGCGTCGAGCCGCTTCGCGGATCCTCCGCCGGCGCCCGCGAGGAGCTGCCCGGCGTCTCCGGACGCGAGCAGGAGCCGCAGCGGCCCGGCCCGGTGCTCCACCGTCACCGCGCCGCCGACGCCCGCGGGGATCGCCGAGTCACACGCCGGGATCCTGGCGCCGTCGTCGAGCGCCAGCGCGCAGCCCACGGCCCCGTCGACGCGGAGCCGGCGCTCCGCGGGCGCCGGCGCGAAGCGCCACGTCTCGCTCCCCGGCAGCGCGGCCACCGCCTCGTGGAGCCCCAGCAGCTCGCGCGCAGCCGGCCGCGACGGCAAGCGCGTCACGACCGCGTCCACCTCCCGCTCGCCCGGCGCGTAGAGCAGCACCTCGGCGTCGTCCTTTCCCGCGAGGACGCAGCGCGCGAGGGCGGAGGACGGAGGGCAGAGATCCGCCGCCTTCTCGTCGACGAGGAGGACCGCCCAGGCCCGTGGCGGGAGCGTCAGCTCCGCCTGGACGGGGCCCGACGGCAGCTCCACGAGCGTCCCCCCCGGCGCCACCTCCAGCCGGTGGCGGCCGGGGTCGAGCTCGACCTCCTTCGCCTTCGTCACCGCCGCCCGCCAGACCTTCGCGTCCACGGGCGCCGCCGCCCGGAGCCGGAGCAGCGACTCCTTGCCGGAGCCCGAGGCCGCGTAGCAGCCCTCCGCCGTCGGGACGTGGACGCCGCCGTCGATCCGGCAGGCCGGGACGTTCCCTTCGCCGGGCGCCACCGTGACCGCGACGAGGTGCGCCGACGCGTTGCCCGACCTCTGGCGCTGGAGGCGCGGCCGCGGCCCGATCTGGAGCGCACTCTCGTCCCCGGCGCCCAGCTCGACCTCGACCTCGTCCAGCGGAACCTTCGGCTGTCCGGCCGCGGCGAAGAGGACAGGCCCCGGCTCCAGCGCGACCTCCGGCCCACACGGCTCGAGGAGGCCGGACGCGCCCGCGAGGCACCGGACCCCATCCGCCGTGCGCCAGGTCCCCGGGCGCTCGATCTTCGCCCGGCCCACCCGACCGTCGGGGAGCTTGCCGCCGTCGAACTCGACGACGGGGCGGACGCGCAGGCGCGCCGTCACCTCGGTCGGACGGTCGACCGTCCACGCCCGAAGCCGCCAGCCCTTCCCGGCGGGCGCGAGGAAGACGGTGCACGACTTCGCCGGCCCCGACCGCCAGGCGAGGCGGCCGGCGTCGTCGTCCACGGCGCAGGAGAAGGGCGAAGGCGCCTCGAGGGAGGCCTCGACCACGGCGTCGCCGGCCGGCGGCGGGATTCCGGCGGCGAGGACGCCGTCGCCCAGCCGGTACTTCTTGCCGTCCGTGAGCGGGCCGACGTCGGTCGGCGCCGGCTCCTCCAGCGAGAGGCGCGTCGTGCCCGCCATCACCATCTCCGACTCGATCTCGAGCCGGTGGTCGCCGGCGGAGACCGGCTCTGCGAGGCCACAGTTCCAGTCCTCGCCCACCTCGCTCGACTGCGCCACGAGCCGCCCGGCCGGGTCGAAAAGGCGGCACCGTACGTCCGCCTCACCCGCGGTCCGGATGCGGAGCGTCCCCGGCTTCGCGACGCGGATCGTGGCGCGCGTCGGGACCGGGAGCTCGCGCTCGACGCCCGGCATCAGCGGATCGACGGAGATCTGGAGGCCGTACGCGATGGCGACGTCGCCGCGGGAGTGCTCCGCGACGAGGCGGTAGGTCCCCGCCGGCAGGTGGACGCGGTAGCCGGGAGGGGCGCCGAGCTGCTGGATCGGCGGCGGGGAGACCGCCGCGCGCGGCACCGGCCGGGGCTCCTCGTCGGGCTCCCCCTCCCCGCTCCCGGACTCCCCCTCGGACGCCTCCGCGGACTCCTCACCGCCGCCTTCTCCCTCGCTCCCGACGCCCTCTCCTTCGTCGCCCTCCGCGTCGGCCGACGACTCCTCGGCGGACGGCGACGCGTCCGGTTGGGCGGCGGCGGCCGCCCCCACGGGCGCGCCGTCGGCCGGCGGGATGAGCTCGATCGGCTGCTCCTCCCCCTCGCGGTAGAGCCTCCCGAGCATGCCGTTGGTGAGCAGGACCGCGACGTCCCCCTCCGCCGGCACGACGAAGCGGTACTCGTCCTTGCCGTCCTTCCCCAGCTCCGCCGCGTAGGGGCGCCAGAGCGCGATGTCGTGGATCTCGGCGTTCCCGCGCAGGACGACCGGTGGGCGCTCGGGGGCGACGGCGTTGCGCCGCATGCTCTCGACCGTGAGCGGCAGCTGCGTCCAGACGACCTGCCCGGCCGCCAGCTCCTGCGTCGTGCGACAGGGGCCGGGGACGGCCTCGAGGGGCCATCCCTCGCCGTCCTCCAGCCGGCAGCGGAGCTGCGTGCCGAGCGCGGTCGCCGAGAGCTCCCACCTGCCGGCCTTCGGGACGACGATCGTCTGGCGGATGAGCTCCCCGGCCTCCGCCCGGAAGAACCGCTCCCCCTCGCCGTCCAGCCTCGCCACCTCGCGCGCAGGGCGGCGCGCCAGGGTGACGCCCGCACGCCCACGGCTCGGCGCCTCCGCCCGGACGGCGACGAGGTAGCGCCCGGGGCGCAGGTAGCTCGAGACGAGGCAGTTCCGGCCGCGCCCGCCGCGCCGATCGCTCGCGAGCTGCGAGAGGGCCGGCGTCCGGATGGCGCAGCTCGTGGCGAGGAGCCCCTCCGTCCCGACGTCGTAGAGGCCGGGCTCCTTCACGTCGAAGACGACCGCGCGCCCCTGGTCGGGCTCGAAGTCGAACCGCGCGGTCTCGCCCGCCGCGACGCGCGGGAGCTCCCCCTTCGAAGGCTGGAAGGGGCGTGGCGCCTCGACGGGGCGTGCCCTGGCCGGCCGCATGATCCAGGCGAGGAGCGGCGCCCCCGGCTTCGCCGAGAGCGCCAGGTCGTCGGGAGCCCGCAGGTCGAGCCAGCAGGCGCCTTCACGCCACTGCCCAGCCCCTCCCTTCGCGAGGTGGCAGCCGGCCGGCGACCCGCCCGGCGTCACGACCCGGAGCTGCCCGACGGCGCCCACCGGCAAGGTGACGGTCTCTCCCGCGGGGATCTCCAGGGGGAGCGGGCTCTCGAAGCCGAGCGGCAGCCGCCGCGCGACGAGGCCGCGGGAGGCGACGCGCCCGGTCCGGCTGCCGAGGAGCGTGTACCGGTAGCCGGGGTCGAGCCGCGCCCGGACGTAGCAGGCCGAGCGCGCGGGGGTCTCGCCCGAGTCGCGGCCGGGCAGGCCGATCCGCACCTTCTCGATCCCCTCGCTCCCGCCCGTCAGCTTCAGCTCGTAGAGCCCGGCGGCGAGCCGCTTCGTGATGCCGCAGCCCTTCGGGTTCCCCTCGGTGAGCCGCTCGAGGCCGTCGCCGGCCACCCGGTAGAGCTCGCAGGCCGACCGCCGCTCGCCCCCGGTCGCGATCGTGTACTCGCCGGCGTCGGTCACCTCGAACCAGAGGCTCTCGTAGCGGGTGTAATTGAAGGCGCGCTGGAAGGTACGGCCGGGTCCGACCTTCGGCGCCTCCCAGGCGACCACCTCCCGCGCCCCGCCGCGCTCCGGCTGCCGCTCCAGCGCGCAGCCGAGGGGCGACGCGTCCCGGTCCCCGGGGACGTCGTGGATCCCCAGCAGATACTCGCCCGCCGGCAGCGGCTCCATCGGCAGCCTCGTCCCGGGCTCCCAGTACTCACCGTCGAGCAGCGCGCTGGAGGCACGACGCGGGACCCAGCGGAGCTGAACCCCGGCGCCGGCGGGGCCGCGGACGACCAGCACGTGACGTCCGTCGCCCACGCGGATGGCGCACTCGGCGACCTGCGCCTTCGGCTCGACGAGGCAGTTCCCCTCCTCCTCCTGCATCCGCGTCCCGCCGTCCCCGAAGGGATGGACCGAGACCCGGACGCGCCCCGCCCCGGGGCTCTCGACCGACAGGAGCGCCGTCAGCGGCTCCTTCGCCGTGGCGACCGCGATGGTGCCGGACGCCGGCAGCACGGCGCGGACCGTCCGCTCTGGGACGTCGGCGAAGCCGAGCTCGACCGTCAGGAGGTCCGACCTCTCGCCGCGGCTGACCTCCAGCGGCCGCGTCCCGTAGGCGGTCACCTGGTAGTCACCGGGCTCCAGCACGCCCTGCACCCACCACTCGTGGATCGGCTGCCCCGGCACCGGCTCGGGCTGCAGGCGCTGCGGCGAGAGCTCCTCGCGCCACTCCCCGGCGCGCCAGAGGTGGACGGCGCCGGCCGTGCGCCCGGCGACCCGGACGGCGACCGGCCCGCGCTTCTCGACGCGGAACCAGAACGACGCCTGCTTCCCCTCGGGGAGCTGCTGCTCCACGGGCCGGCCCGGTTCCAGCCCGACGGGCGCGCCGTTCACCTCCTCGAAGAGCGCCGCCGTGAGCGCCACCTTGCCCTTCGCCTTCGCGGGCGACTCGAGCCGCACCTTGTAGCGGCCGACGTCGAGGAGCAGGTCGAGCGCGCAGTCCTCGCGCCCGACGGTCCCCGACGAGGCGAACGGACCGCGGAGCTGGTCCACCAGCGTGCAGGCCGTCCCCTCGCCCCCCTTCGCCTGGAGCCGCACCATCCCGGCGCGCTCCATCGGGAGGATGGCGGCCTGGCGGCCCTGGGCGGGGACCTGGGCAGGCTCGACCGTGGCGGCCGGCAGGGCTGCGAGCAGGACGGCGAGCGGAAACATGGGACCCCTCCGGCCCCCGGGCGACGGCGGGGGCTCAAGCGAGATCGAGACAGTACGACGACTACGTGTGACGTGGGGTGACCGGCGTCACGCCCTCTGGGCGGGAGCGGCCGCCAGACGCGCCGGAGCGGCTGGGAGCTTCAAGGTACCTTCCTCTCCCCCGCACCCGCGGGGGAGAGGTCAGGAGAGGGGGCGGCGCCTATTGGGCCGCGGTGAACACCAGGTCGTCGTGGTCGTCCACCACGGCTGGGACGTCGGTGATGCCGCAGGCGAGCGGCACCACCACGGCGCCGTCGTCGTGCAGCATGTGGGCGCGAATGGCCTGCACGCCCGCCGTCACCGGGAGCTCACCGAACAGCACCTGCGCTCCGGCCCGCGACGGGCGGACCGTCGCGAGGAAGGTCCAGACCGGCATCGCCGCCGTGGGGTTGGCGCAGGTGAAGAGGTCCACCCGCTCCCATTCGTACGAACTGCTCGCCCAGACCGTCATCTCGAGGAGCACCGTCTGGCCAGCGGCTAGGACGCTGCCGTCCGCC
>DATIVK010000113.1:0-20562 GCA_035465955.1 Anaeromyxobacteraceae bacterium
CAACCTGTACCTCTGCGGCACGGCGGGGACGGTCTCCGCCAACGCGACGGTGACGGGGACGGTCGCGTCGGTGACGGCGGCCGGCTATTCGTTCACGGACAACGACACGACGAGCGCGACCCTCACGGTCACGCCGCCGCCCGTCCCCGGGACGACCACGGGCGCGATCTCCGCGACGGTGAACGCCTGCAACCTCGTCACGGTCTCGGCGAGCTACACGGGGGACACGGACGGCGACAACACCGTCACCTTCGCGCGCTCCCTCGACGGCGTCAGCTACACGACCCTCACCGCCTGCGCCAACGTGGGCGGCGGCGCCAACCCCCGCACCTGCGCCGACTCCACGGTCGCGGCGAGCACCAGCTACTGGTACCAGGCCACCTTCGCCGACTCGACGGGCGGGGTGTCGGGGACGAACCCGCTCAAGCTGGCGGCCAGCGTCAACACCGGCGTCTGCGCCGCCAACCTGGCCCTCACCGCGCCCGCCAGCCAGCCGGCGGCCGCCACGATCACCGTGGGGGCCGCGCAGTGGACCCTCGTCGGGCAGATCGTGCTCGCCGCCTCCTCGGGCACCGTGAGCCTGGCCTCGGTCAACGTCGCCAACGCCGCGACGGCTCCGCTCGCGACCGGCTCCGACCTCCAGCTGAACCTGGCCAACGCCGCGGGCACCGTCGTCTACGGTACCGGGACCTGGGATGGCTCGAAGTGGGTCTTCGGGACCCTCGCCGATCCGACCACCGGCCAGCCCCCGGCGATCGGGACGACGGCGACCCCGCTCAGCCTCTACGCCACCGCCAACTACGGCGCCGCGCCGGGCGAGCGCTTCGCCATGCAGGTGACGGCCGCGGGCGTCGCCGCGCTGCCGCCGGCGTCGGCCACCACCGGCGCCACGGTGTCCGGCAACACCTTCACGACGGGCGCGCCGGCGCTCGTCAACGAGGGCTCGCTCAACAGCAGCGCGGGGCCGATGGTGTCGATCGTGAACCCGGAGAAGGGGAAGGTGGTGAGCGGCAACTTCCTCGTCAACCTCTACGTCTACAGCGGCAACGGCAGCGCGGTGACCGCCCTCGGCCTCGCGACGGACGGCTCGACCCCCACCTGCGCCACCAACGACGCGACCATCACGAAGGACTCGCACACGTACTCCAACACCGGGGCGGCGATGTACTCGAAGCTCGTGAGCGCGCTCGCCGTGGGTACCCACACGCTCAAGGCCTGCGCCACGAACGGCGGGGGGACGCTCGTCTCGGCGCCGGTGACGGTCACGGTGGTGGCGGCCGGGGCCGGTGACGGGAGCCTCCTGGTGCGGGACAACTCCAGCCAGCTCTGCACCGACTGCCACGACCAGAACAAGGTCATGTCGCACTCGAGCGAGTCCACGAAGAGCAGGTACGGCACGTGGTCCACGACCTGCCGCGACTGCCACACCCCCCACAGCACCCGGAACCTCTTCCTCGTGAAGGAGCAGGTCGTCCCGCCGGCGGTGAACGGCTACCAGGCGTCGAGGAACGTCTACCTCGCCACCACGTCGGGCGACTCCAACGTGAGCGGCGCGACCAGCCCGGCCAGCTCCTCGTTCGCCAACACCGATCAGAGCGGGATCTGCCAGGCGTGCCATACGCGGACGATGAACCCCGCGCGGCAGTTCACGAACGGCGCCTTCACCAACGCGGGCACGACCGTGACCACCAGCTCGGCGGTCTTCGCGAGCGCCGACGCGGGCAGCTTCATCCTGGCCCCCGACGGCCGCTCCTACTCGATCGCCACCTTCGTCTCGGCGACGCAGGTGACCCTCGCCACCGCCTACCAGGGGGCGACGGCGACCGCGCAGAGCTTCATCGTCGGCCCGGCGAGGTGGCGCAACTCGTCGAGCGGGAACCAGGACAGCCACTACACCGTCGCGTCGTCCACCGGCACCTCGTCGTGCGGCGGCTGCCACTCCCACGCGAAGGGGTTCGCCGGCGGCGAGTCGGCCGGCAAGGCCAACTGCGCCTCGTGCCACGGCGCGATCTGGAACAAGGTGACGGGCACGGATGCCACGGTCGTGTCCCGGCACTCGTTCGGGAGCGTGGTCGGGACGAACGACGCCTTCACGGACAGCGGGGTGAACTGGGGCACGGCGACCTCCCTTTCGACCATCACCCCGGCGCAGCGCTCCTGCGTGAACACCTGCCACGACGACCACGTCCACGACCTGAGCCCGGCGACGACGCACGAGCAGAACGGCTACACCGACGCCCGGAGCGCGGCCTCGCGCGCCATGACCCGCGACGCGGCCGGCAACGTCACCGCCGGGACCCCGGCGAAGGTGGACTTCTCGTATAACGCCACCACGCAGGCCTGGGGCGGAATGTGCACCTCCTGTCACCAGACCGCGGTGGACGCGACCCGTCCGGCGGTGTCGGCCGCGAGCTTCAGCGGGAGCGGGCACGACGGGATCAGCAGCACCGACGGGACGACCACCTGGACCTGGAGCTACACCCTCCACGACGGGAGCAGCTTCAACCGCAACTGCACCAAGTGCCACGCGTCGCGGGCCGAGGGGACGACCCCCACCTTCGCGGCGAGCGGGTCGTCGACCGTCGCCGTGCACGGCACGACCGATCCGTCCCTCCTGTCGGGCACGAAGAACCCCGCCGGGAACGCGGTCGGCTACGTCTGCTACAACTGCCACGGCAGCGCGGTGTCCCCGGCGAACGGCGCCCAGGGGAAGCGCTCGACGAAGGACATCCAGTCCCAGATCCTCCACGCCACCACCGCCGGCCAGTCGGGCCACCCGACCAACTCGGACTCGGTCCACGTCACCGCGACGGAGCTCTCGTCCGCCGCCTTCGGCAACACGCTCGGCGTCACCGGCCGGCACGTCAACTGCGCAGACTGCCACGACCCCCACCAGGCGAAGGCAGGCCTGCGGACGATCGGCGGGGCGAGCGGGGCGACGATCGGCGGCGCCCTCGTCGGCGCGTGGGGCGCCGACCTGACGTCCAACCCGGCCTTCTGGACCGCGCCGGCCTCCACGAACTTCGCGAAGGCGACGCTCGTCACCGGCACCCCGGCCGCGGGCCAGGACAACCAGGAGGCGACGCTCTGCTTCAAGTGTCACTCGGCCTTCTACGGCGCGCTCCCCGTGTCGCCGTCGTCGGTCGGCCTGCCCGCGCCGATCGCGGCCGGCGGGTACACCGAGACGGACACGGCCCTGGAGTTCAACCCGGCCAACGCGGGCAACTGGAAGACGGCCGGGGCGGCCAACACCTACGACGGCGGGGAGACGGCCGGGTCGTTCCACCCGGTGATGGCCGACAGCTCCAACAACCTCGGGGCGATCACCCTGACCAACCTGGTCACCACCAACTTCGCCTGGAGCACGACGACGCGGAACCGGATGCGCTGCTCCGACTGCCACGCCTCCGACGTGAACACCGACCCCGTGGGGCCGCACGGCTCGGCGGCCAAGTTCATCCTGCGCGGCCCCAACACGACCTGGAACGCCTCGCTCAACAGCGTGGCGACGACCGGGATCTTCTGCTGGAACTGCCACTCCATCAACTCGACGAACACGCGCTACAGCGCCCACGGGACGCACAACGGGAAGGCGGCCTGCTTCACCTGCCACTCGGCCATCCCGCACGGCTCCATGCGCCCGGGGCTCCTGAGCGCCGGCAACGGCGGCTGCGGCGTGAACGGCGGGACGACGTGCGGGCAGACGTCGATGAACATCAACGTCGGCGGGCCGGTCGTGGCGTGCGCCAACGGCAACGGCGCGGGGACCAACTGCCTCGCGACCGACAACCCGCCGTACAACCAGGCGCCCAGCACCTACAACAAGCTGCGGCTCGCCTACTACCCGGCCAACCAGACCACCAACTGGGGCTCGACGACGGCCTACTGCGGCTGCGGCAACGTCATCGGAGGGCAGGGGCACTGAGCCGGCCTCCAGGCCCACCGGAGCCCTCCAGGGTGAACCTCGTCAGGGTGCTCAGATCTCCGCGCCTCGCGCTCGCGGTGCTCGGCTTCGTCGCCGCCTGGGCGGGCGTCGGCGCGTGGCTCCCCTGGGCCATCCCGGGGGGACGGCCGCCGCCGGGCTGGGCCCGCTCGCTCGGCCTCGACCACCCCTTCGCGTCCGCACCGTTCCTCTGTGCCGTCGCCCTCCTCTTCGCCAGCCTGCTCGCCTGCACCTGGGGGAAGCGGGCGCGCATCGTGCGCGTCCAGCGCGGCGACCTGCCGAGGGCGGCGGTGCTCCTCCCGGCGCGCCCGGGCGCCGACGCGGCCGCCTTCCTGGAGACGCGCGGCTTCCGCAGGCGCGGCGACCTCTGGGTGAGCCGGCGCGCCGGCCTCTGGGGCGGCTGGGTCCTCCACCTCGGGCTCCTCGCCCTCGTCGCGGGCGTCCTCGTGCAGCAGAGCCTCTTCGACACCGGACTCTTCGAGCTCACCGAGGGGGAGTCGGTGCGGCTCGCCTCCTCCGGCGCCCTGCGTTGGCGGCAGCACGGGCTCCTCGTCCGCGGCGGCCCGCCCGAGGTCGAGGCGACGCTCCACTGGTTCGATCCGTGGGCGAGCCAGGAGGGGTACGCGCCGGATCGCCTGAGCCAGCTCGGGGTCGCCGCCACCGGGGCAGAGCCGGTCACCGCCTTCCTCGACCGCTCCGCGGGGCTGCGGGCCGGTGGGCTCAGCTTCTTCCACGCGATCCCCACCGGCTTCTCGGTCAACGTGGACGTGCCGGGCATGGGGCGGCGCAGCGTGCACCTCCAGGCCGCGGGGCCGCGCCTCGCGGTCGCCGAGGTGGAGGACCCCGCCGGACGCCCCGCGCGGTTCGTCCTCTCGTCCGAGCGGCCGCTCGACGATCCGCTCGGGACCGGCGCGATCCGGGTGGAGCTCGACGAGGGCGGGGCGCGCCGGCCGTTGCAGCGCGGCGCCGCGTTCCGCTTCGGCGATCGCGACGCGACGCTGCTCTCGGTCGCGCGCTGGGGGCAGTACACGTACGCCCGGGCGCCCGGGATGGCGGCGGTCTACGCCGGCTTCCTCCTGGTCCTCTCGGGCTGCCTCCTGCTCCTCGTCCCCGCGGGCGTGGCGCGGCGCGACGGGGAGGGTGGCTCGGTGCGGGTCTTCGTCTCCCGTGGGGCAGCCGCGCTCCTCGCGGAGTGGGAGCGGGCGCCGTCGGGCGGGGGCGCGCTGCCGGCTCCGAGGGAGGTGGCGTGATGGAGAGCGTCCTCTTCTGGTCGGCGACCAGCGGCTACGCCGCGGCGACCGTGGCCTCGGTCCTCTGGGTGGGCTTCCGGCGCGACGGCGCGGAGCGGGCGGCCCGTGGGCTCGCGCTCCTGGGGCTCGTGGCGCACGCCGCGTCGCTCGCGCTCCGCTGGGAGGCCACCGGCCACGGTCCGTACGCGACCCGCTACGAGGTGATCTCGGCCGACGTCTTCCTGCTGGTGGCGGTCTGGCTCGGCGCCGGGCTCCTCGCCCGGCCGCTGCGGGGGCTGGCGCCGATCGTCCTCCCCGTGGCGTTCCTCGGGATGGGGTGGGCGCTCACCGGCTACGGCACCCGCTACACGCTCCCGATCATCTTCCGCTCGTACTGGCTCTACCTCCACATCGGGTTCGCGAAGCTCTTCGCCGCGACCCTCCTGCTCTCGGCCGCCTGCGCCGCCGGCTACCTCCTGAAAGCGGGCGACCCGCGCCGCCTCCCGTCGCTGCCGGCGGCCGAGCAGCTCGACCTCTACGGGCACCAGCTCATGCTCGTCTCCTTCCTCTTCCTCGGCGTCATGATCGTCGCCGGCTCGCTCTGGGCGGCGCAGGGATGGGGGCGCTACTGGGGGTGGGATCCGATCGAGACGAGCGCGCTCGTGACCTGGATCGTCCTCGGGATCATCCTCCACTTCCGCGTGCTCCACGGCTGGAGCGGCCGGCGCATGGCCTGGCTCGCCTTCGTGGGGCTGGCGTTCGGGTTCGCGACGCTCTTCGTGGTCGCCCGGGTCGTGCCCACGATCCACAGCTCCTACCTGGTGGGCGGATGAGGCGGCCGGGGCCCGGCGTGGTCGCGTGCCTCCTCGCGCTCGCGGCCTGCGAGGGGGGGGCGGGGGACGCGGCGCGGGCGGTGCGCGAGTACGACGACGCGCTGATCCGGGCCTTCCGGCTCACCGACCCGTCGAAGATGACGCAGGTCGCGGCGCGCGAGGAGGCGGATCGGGTGCGCGTCCTCGTCGACCTGAAGGCGGCGAGCCGCCTGGTCCTCGAGTCGACCCTGGAGCGGTTCGAGGTGCGGTCCTCCGCCGTCGCCCCCGGGGGCGGGCGGGCGACCGTGGAGACGGCCGAGCGCTGGCGCTACTTCGATCGCGCCCTCTCGCCGGGGCAGTCGCCCGGGCCGGTGATCCTGAGCGAGATGCGGATGCGCTACGACCTCGTGCGGGAGGCGGGGCGCTGGAAGGTCGCGGAGGTCACGACCCTCGCCAACCAGGTCGAGCGGCCGTCGAGCGGCTCCCCTAGCCCCTGAGCGCGGCGAGCACCCGGTCGTGCACGCGCCCGTTCGAGGCGACGCAGGCGCCGGAGGCGACCGTCGGCACCCCGTCGAAGTCGGTGAACCGTCCGCCCGCCTCCTCGGTCAGGATCTGCAGCGGGGAGAGGTCCCAGATCTTCACGCCGGCCTCGATCCAGGCCTCCGCCTGTCCCTTCAGGACCAGCGCGCAGCCGGCGAGATCGCCGTAGCAGCGCGCGTTCTGCGAGGAGAGGGTCAGCGCCGCGACCCGCTCCAGCATCGGCGGGCGGAGGAGGACGTGGGGCTCGCCCAGCGAGAGGGTGGCGTCGCCCCAGTCGGCCACCCCGGAGACGCGCAGGCGGACGGGCTCTCCTCCGCCGCGGGAGAGCCAGGCGCCGAGGCCGCGCGCCGCCCAGTAGACCTCCTCCTCGCCGGGCAGGGCCATCGCCCCGGCGGCGATCCGGCCGTCGAGCTCGAAGCCCACGAGCGCGCCCCAGAACGTCCGGCCGCGCGTGAAGCCCTTGGTGCCGTCGAGCGGGTCGACGATCCAGCGGGCACCGGCGATCCCGGGGTGCTCGCCCGTCTCCTCGCCGAGGAGCGCGTGGTCCGGGAAGGCGTCGCGGATGACGCGGAAGATGGCCGCCTCCGACTCGCGGTCGGCGGCGGTCACCGGGGTCCGGTCGGGCTTCACCTCCACGCGCACGCCCGTCCGGAAGTGGCGGAGGCTGGCGGCGCTCGCCGCCTCGACGGCGGCGCGGGCCACGTTCATGGCCTTCTCGAGATCGACGGTCGGCATGGAGGCACCATACCACCCCCTCACCCGGCCACTCCCCCGCAGGGGCGGGGGAGAGGAGAGACGTGAAAAAGGAAACGGCGATCGCCCGGGAGGGCGACCGCCGTTCCATTCAATCGAAGCCGGACGACTACTTCTTCGGCATCATGCTGCCGGTCGCCAGGTAGTTCTGGTGGAACGAGAACGCCTTGTCGAACTGGTGCGGCGAGTGCCGGCCGGCCGACGGGTTCGCCATCGCCTTCTTGAAGTAATCCCAGAGGACCGGGCGGTACTCGGGGGCGGCGCACTTCTCGATGACCTCCTTGGCCTTCTCCTTCGGGCTCTTCCCGCGGAGGTCGGCGAGGCCGAACTCGGTCACGATCGCCGAGACGTCGTGCTCCGTGTGGTCGATGTGCGACGCGAACGGAACGATGGCCGAGATCTTGCCGTCCTTGGCCGTCGCCGGGGACATGAAGATCGTGTAGGCCGAGTTGCGGGCGAAGTCACCCGACCCGCCGATGCCGTTCTCGATGCCCTTGCCCGCGATGTGCGTCGAGTTGACGTGGCCGTAGATGTCGGCCTCGACGAACCCGTTCATCGCGATGCAGCCGAGGCGGCGGATGACCTCGGGGTTGTTCGAGATCTCCTGCGGGCGAAGGATGATCTGCTTCCGGTACCGCTCGATGTTCTTGAGGAAGCGCTCCTGGCCGGCCGGCGAGACCGAGAAGGCGGTCGCGGAGGCGACCGTGAGCTTCCCGGAGTCGAGCATGTCCATCATGCCGTCCTGGATCACCTCGGTGTAGGAGGTCATCCGCTCGAACGGCCCCTCGTTGAGGCCGACGAGCACCGCGTTCGCGATGTTGCCGACGCCCGACTGCAGCGGCGTGAGGGTCTTCGGGAGGCGGCCCGCCTTCACCTCGGCGGAGAGGAAGTCGATGATGTGGCCGGCGATCCGCTTGTGGATGTCCTCGGGCGCCTTGAAGGCCGAGTTGCGGTCCGCGCAGTTGGTCTTGACGACCGCGACGACCTTGCTGAGGTCGATCGTCTCGAACTTGGAGCCCGGGCGGTCACCGGCGGCGATGATCGGGATCGGCTGGCGCTTGCCGTGCTCGGCGGCGACCGAGAGGATGTCGTGCATCCCCTCCATCCGCTCGTCCTGCCACTCGTTCACCTCGAGGATGATCTTCTCGGCGTGCTCGAGGTAGACGTTGTTCGCGCCGCAGGAGGAGGAGCAGAGGAGCGTGCCGTCGGCGTTGATGCGGGTGACCTCGACGAGGGCGAAGTCCACCTTCTTGTAGAAGCCGTACCGGACGAGCGTGCCGGCGTGGCTCAGGTGCATGTCCTGGTACTCGATGAGGCCGGCGTTGATCTTCTCGCGAGCGGCCGCGTCACCCTGGTAGGGGAACCGGAAGCGGGAGGCCTCCGTGATGGCCATCATCGTGTCCTGCTCGGGGCCGGTGGAGGCGCCGGTGAGGACGTCGAAGCGGAGGGACTTGCCCTTGAGCTTCTCGTCGAGGGCGCGCTTGGCGAGCTCGACGGGAACGGCCTTCGGGTACCCCGCGCCGGTGAAGCCCGACATGCCGATCACGGCGCCGTTCGGGATCATCGCGGCGGCGTCACCAGCCGACATCACCTTGGCCTGGAGTCCCTTGTGAAGGATACGGTCCGACATTGGTTCAGCCTCCTGAAAGCTTGAAGAAGTCGTCCTGCTCGCGGTGGAAAGACGGAGTGGAGCTCCGGTGGCTCCGGTCCTACCCGGATAGGCGCGCAACTTTAGCGAAGCGACCCACCTGAGGGAAGCGCGAAAGACCCGAAGAGCCCGAATTCAGGGAGCAAGAAGCGGATTAATCCGGTCTACGACGTTGCGCAAAGCGTGCGGATCCACGGGCGGGAGCAGGTCACCGTCGGGGGTCTCGCGCAAGAAATGCCCTAGGATCAACCACTCCGCGGCGTTCTCGACCGTCGCCTTCGACACCGCCTCGCTGGCCTCCAGACGACCGGACGCCAGCTCGGTCCGCCCGCGCGCGAGGGCCTCGGCCACGAGCCGGCGGCGCGTGAGGGGCCGCCGCGGGACCCCGGCGACCAGGTGCTGGAGCGCGGTCTCGATCGTGAGACGGTAGCCCTCGAGGAACGGGCGCAGCAGCCCCGCGAGGAAGTCGAGGGTCTCGGGGGCCGCGCCGGGCCGCAGCGTCCCGGCCGCCCGCTCCACGGCCCCGAGCCGCTCGAGGAGCCCGACGAGCGCCTCGAACGCCTCCTCCGCGCTCCGCCCCGGCTGGAACATGAACTCCAGCTTGAGCAGCCGTGAGATCCAGCCCGCCCGCCCGAAGGCGCCCCAGGCGTCCTCCGGCGCGCGCCCCGCGCGGACGGCGGCGGCGACGATCGCGAGCGCCACGTAGCGGTGGACGACGGCGTTCCGGTGGAAGTCGACGAGCGGCCGGCGCTCCGGGACCACCCGCCAGGCCGGCTCGGCGTCCGCGGGCGCGGCCTGGACCAGCTTCTCCTGCACGAGCCGGTGCAGCGCGTCGGCGATCGGCCCCGGCGCGCGGGGATCGCTGGGCGCCCCCTCCAGCCCGTGCGCGAAGCGGGCCTCGTCCTCGGAGGCGAGGTAGCGGAGCAGCTCGATCCGCCGGGCGACGACCGGCGCCGGCGTCGCCCCGTCCGCGTCGGCGAGCAGCGCGGTGGCGACGAGCCCCACGGGCGTGACGGTCGTGGCCCGCGCGATCGCCCAGGCGATCCGGTTGGCGACGGCCTGGACGAGCCGGCGCTTGGACTCCGGCCCCCCGGGGGAGGCCGGGCCGCGCGCGGCCGGCTCGCCGGCCTCGCCCGACCACGCGTCGTCGACGGAGAGGTCGGACGCCCGCTCGCCGAGCCGCTCGCGCGCGACCGCGGCGAGGGAGATGGGCGGCTCGAACTGGACGTACAGCCGCTCGTACCGCCGGAAGAGGACGGCGAAGATCCGCAGGAGGCCCCCCAGGCTCTCGCCCCTCTTCTCGCCGCCCGCCAGCTCGCGGGCGTAGCTGCCGGCCTCGATGAGCCGCTCGTAGTCGATCGACACCGGCACGAAGAGGACGTCGGGGGCGGCGCCGTCGAGCCAGGCGTCGACCTCCATCGAGACGAGGCCGGTCTTCGGCGCCAGCAGCTTGCCGGTCCGGCTGCGGCCGCCCTCCACGTAGAACTCCTGCGGGAAGCCGTCCCGCAGGAGGTGCTTCACGTACGCGCGCAGCACCGCCGTGTAGACGCGGTCCCCCTTCACCTTGCGCCGGATGAAGAAGGCGCCCCCCGCCCGCGCGATCGGGCCGAAGGGCCAGAAGGAGAGGTTGATCCCCGCGGCGATGTGCGGCGGCGTCATCCCGCGCTCCGCGAGGAGCCACGAGAGGACCAGGAAGTCCACGTAGCTCTTGTGGCTCGGGCACAGGACGATGGGCGCCTGCGCCGCCGCGCGCCGGACGCGGGCGAGCCCCTCCTCGTCGATCTCCACCCCTTCGTACAGGCGCCCGAAGGCCCACTTGAGGATGGGGCGCGCCACCTCGATGAGGCCGGGGCTGAAGCGGCTCGCGACCTCCTCGAGGTCCCGCTCCGCCTCGGCCAGGACCTTCCAGCGCGGCGCGCCCGTGTCGGCGGCGACGCGATCCACGGCCGCCTGGAGCGAGCGGTCGCGGAGCACCTTGTTCCGGACGCGCGAGGGCGCCTTGAGCGGTGGGCCGACGGTCGCGCGGAACTCGTGGGTCAGGTGCAGGTGCACCCGCGCCCGGAGCCGCGCCGCCTGCGCCTGCGAGGAGCCGGCGGCGTGCGCGGCGGCGAACTCGCCGACCTCCACCGGCTCGCCCACGTCGAAGGTGGCCCGCTCGCGGTTGCGCAGGAAGCCGACCAGGTTGGCGAACGACGACGGCGCGTCGGGCGCGCCATAGAGGAGATCCCAGAAGGAGCCCTCGAGCCGTGGGGCGCGCCGGCTCCAGGTCAGCAACGCGGGGACGAGGAAGACGGGCCGGTCCGCCTCGGCGCGGAGCGCGAGCAGCTGGACGAAGGGCTCCAGGCTCCGCTCGCGCCCGAGGAAGACGACCGAGGTGTCGCCCTCGGCCACGGTGGCGGCGAAGGCGGGGCGGGCGCGGCGCACCCCGAGCGGCTTGGCGGCCCAGCCCAGGTACCCGGCGACGGCCCGGAGCGGCCCCAGCCCGAGGCGCGAGACGACCCAGCGCGCGAAGAGGAGCTCGTGCAGCCCCGGCGAGCGCATGACCAGCACGACGGCGCCGCGCTGGGCCAGGGAGGCCAGCGTCCCCGGCGCGTCGCGCGGGACGCGGACGTGACCGAACCAGCGATCGAGGAAGGAGCGGGCGCCGCCCTGCGCCGGGCCGGGGCGGGGAGGATCCCGGGCGGGGTCGCTCACGGGGTCCTCACCCCCGCTTCTTCACGTGCCCTTCGCGGTCCAGGTAGAACGGCTCCGCGATCAGCGCCTCGACGCCGGGGCGGTGCCCCTTCACGTCGGCGCCGAGCGCGGCGAGCGCCTCGAAGACCTCCCCGCGGACCCTGAGGTTCTCCTGGTCGCGAAGGAGGAGCGCGATGAGGGCGTCGCGGGTCCCCTCCGAGGGGGCGAGCGCGGCGAGCGCGCGCGTGGCCGCGATCCGGACGTCGTCGCTGAAGTCCTCGAGGAGGGGGACGACCGCCGCCTCGACGGCGGGCGCCTCCGCCCCCACGGCGTGCTCGCGCAGCCACGTGAGGAGCGTCAGCTTCTTCTCGGGATCGCGGGAGTAGACGCGCCCGAGGTGGGCCAGCTCCTCCAGCACGATCGGGTGGACCCGCTCCGCGGGGAGGATGGACGCGAGGGCGCGCACGCCCCAGGCGACCCCCTCCTCCTGCTCGTGGAGGAACCGCCGGATCGCCTCGACCGCCCCCTCGCCGTGGTCGACGAGGAGCCGGAAGGTGCGATCCTTCTCCTCGGCGTCGGTGATGGTCTGGTCGACCACGATCGTGAAGCGCATGCAGAGCGTCTGCAGCGCCTCGGGCGTCCCGAGCGCGGCGAGCTGCTCGATCACCTTGGCCCGGCTCTCGGCGGGCCCGAACTTCTGGAGGAGCTTCTGCTGCTGCTTGCGGAGGGCGCCCTGAGCGCGCTCCTCCTTCGATACGAAGAGGTCGAAGAGTCCCATCGGTGGTCCTTCTACAACGAGATGGCCGCCCGAGGATCCTCCTTGTAGAGGGGCTCGAGCGCCCGGGCGGCCTTCGCCAGCTTCTCGCTCGGCTCGGGCAGCACGATGCGTACCACGGCGTACAGGTCCCCACGGGCGCCGCCGCGGAGGTCCGGGAGCCCCTTGCCCTTGAGCCGGATCCGCTTGCCGCTCTGCGAGGCGGGGGGCACGCGGAAGCGGACCGGCCCCTCGAACGTCGGCAGCGTGACCTCCGCCCCCTCCACCGCCTCGGGGATCGTGATCGGGAGGTCGATCGAGAGGTCGCGGCCGTCGCGGCGGAGGAGCGGGTGCTCGGCGAGCCGCACGCGGAGGAAGAGGTCTCCCGGGCGCCCGCCGTGCTGCCCGGGTCCGCCCTGGCCGGCGAGCCGGATCTGCGACCCGTCGCCCACGCCGGCCGGGACCTTCACGCGCAGGGTCCGACCGCCGACCCGGACGTCCCGCTCGCCGCCGAGGACCGCCTCGCGCAGGGCGACCTCGACCTCGACCTCGGCGTCCGCGCCGTTCTCGGCGAACGGCTGGCCGCGCCGCCGCGCCGCCTGGCCGAAGATCTCGCCGAAGATCGACGAGAAGTCGAAGGCGCCGCCGCCCACGTCGACCGTGCGGAAGTCGCCGAAGTCGAACGGCATGCCGCCCGGCGGCACCCCCTGGCTCCGGTAGCGCCGGTACTCCTCGGCCCGCCGCTCGTCGAAGCCGGAGCGGAGCGAATCCGGCCCGAACTCGTCGTAGAGCTTGCGCTTCTTCGGGTCGGAGAGGACCTCGGAGGCCGCCGTGACCTCCTTGAAGCGCTCCTCGGCCGCCTTGTCCCCCGGGTTCACGTCGGGGTGGTACTTCTTCGCGAGCCGCCGGTAGGCGCGCTTGATCTCGTCGGCCGAGGCGGTGCGCGCCACGCCGAGGACGTCGTAGAGGTCACGTTGAGCCACGGCGACAACCTAACGCCGCTTTTGGGGGCGTCAATGGCGTAGGCGCCCTTGCCGACCGGACCTCGGGAGCGACCCGCCCGGGCACACGGGGCTCCTCGTCAGGGTCCGTCGCCCACCCATAAGGGCACGCACGCTTCCCCATCAGGGCCCTTCGCCTCCCAGGCGGATTGGGCGATGTGTCTGGGACCTGCCGTGGTGTCCCCCCAACGCTTCACCCTAGGAGGCTGTGCATGAAAAGGATCCTGATGGCGTCGGCCGTCGTCTTCCTGGCCGCAGGCGCGATGACCGGCTGCTGCCCGAAGCGCGTCGCCGCGGCGAAGGCGCAGCTCACCGGCGACCAGATCACGGTCAGCGAGACGATCCGCTTCGAGACGGGCAAGGCCACGATCGATCCGGCCTCGACCGGGACGCTCGACGAGGTGGCGGAGATCGTCAAGGCCAACCCGGCCATCACGAAGATGACCATCGAGGGGCACACCGACTCGGTCGGTGACGCCGCGCTCAACAAGCAGCTCTCCCAGGACCGCGCCGACGCCGTGAAGTCCTACCTCGCCGGGAAGGGCATCGAGGGGGACCGCATGACGGCGGTGGGCTACGGCTCCGAGCAGCCGATCGCGTCGAACGACACCGACGACGGGCGCGCGAAGAACCGGCGCGTGGCGTTCAAGATCGCCCGCTGAGGCGGGGCGGCCGGTCTCCGGCCGCGCGGTCCGGGGAGCCCCGCACCGGGGCGCGCGCTGCGCGTCGCGGCGGGGCTCCTCGTCTGTGTTAAGCCTTGGGCGTGCTCGCCGCGCTCCTGCTCGCCTCCGCGCTCCTCGGCGCGTCTCCTCCGCCCCCGGGCCGCCTGGTCGAGGCCGTGCTCGCGACGGTGCAGGCGACGCCGGTCCGCGCGGTCCGCCCGATCACGCTCACGCGGCTCCGCGAGGAGGCGCGCGTCGCGCTGGTGGCCCGCGGCGCCACCGAGGCCGCCTTCGGGCCGATCGACGGCGCGGCGCTGGCGGCGACGCTGGAGTGGCTCATCGATCAGACGCTCGTGGCCGAGGAGGCCGACCGGCTCCTCGTCGGGGAGGTCGGACGGGAGGAGGTCGACCGCGAGCTGGCCCGGTTCCGCTCCCGCTTCGCGTCGCCCGGGGAGTTCGCGCGCTTCCTCGCGCTGAACGACCTCGCGGAGGACGAGCTCGCCGTCACGCTCGCCCGCAACCTCCGGGTCCAGCGCTTCGTCGAGGGGAGGGTGGGGCAGTCGGTCAAGGTGGCCGAGGTGGAGATCGACGAGTACCTGCGCGGCCGAGGCGTCGATGGCGGCCCCGCCGCGGCGCGGGACGCGGTGCGCGCGCACCTCACCGAGCAGCGGCTCTCGGGCGAGGTGAAGAGGATGATCGGCGAGCTGCGGGGTCGCGCGACGATCCGGATCCTGATCCCGCCGGAGGAGGCGGCGCGCGAGTGAGCCCGTCCCCGACGCCCGTCCGGCTCCGCCCCGCGGCGGCGTCCGATCTGCCGCGCCTCCACGAGCTCGAGCGCGCAGCCCACACCCACCCATGGTCCGAGGCGCAGCTGCGGAGCGAGCTCGGGCGCGCCTACGCCACGGTCCTCTGCGCGGAGACCGCCGACGAGGCCGGCGCGCGGATCGACGGCTTCGTCGTCTGCTGGCTCATCCACGACGAGCTGCACGTCCTCGACGTCGTGACCGCCCCCGAGGCGCGCCGGCGCGGCATCGGCCGGGCCCTGATGGACGAGTCGCTGGCGGACGGCGCGCGGCGCGGCGCGACGCGGGCGATGCTCGAGGTCCGCAGGTCCAACGCCCCAGCCATCGCCCTCTACCGCGCGTTGGGCTTCCTGCATGACACGGTGCGGCGCAGGTACTACCCGGACGGCGAGGACGCGCTGCTGATGTCCCTCGTCCTCGTCCGCTGATTGTTGTAGGAAGTCGCCCCCCATGCTCTGGCCCCTCCTGCGCTCCGCGCTCTTCCGGCTCGACGCCGAGACCGCCCACCGGCTCGCCCACGCCGCCTTCGGCCTCGTGACCCCGGGGCTCGCGCGGCTCAAGCGCCCCGTCCCCCCGCCCTCGCTCGCCGTCGAGTGCATGGGGCTCCGGTTCGACTCGCCGATCGGCCTCGCCGCCGGCTTCGACAAGGGCGACGTGCACCTGGCCGGCCTCTTCGCCCTCGGGTTCTCCCACGTCGAGATCGGCACGATCACCCCGCGGCCCCAGCCGGGGAACGACCGGCCGCGGCTCTTCCGGATCCCGGAGGCGAGGGCGCTCGTCAACCGCATGGGCTTCAACAACGCGGGGGCCGAGGCCTGCGCCCGCCGGCTCGCCGCCGCGCCGCCGGCCGCCCGGTTCGGCCCCGTCGGCGTCAACGTCGGGAAGAACAAGGTCACGCCGAACGAGCAGGCGGTCGACGACTACCTCGCCTGCATCGACGCCCTCCACCCGCACGCCGACTACCTCGTGGTCAACATCTCGTCGCCCAACACGCCGGGGCTGCGGGCGCTCCAGGAGCGCGGCTCGCTCGAGAAGCTCATCCGCGCGTGCGCCGCCCGGATCGCGGAGCGCGCGCCGGGCAAGCCCCTGGTGCTGAAGCTCGCCCCCGACCTCGAGCCGGAGGCGTTCGACGAGGCGGTCGACGTCGCCATCGACGCGGGCGCGAACGCGATCATCGCGACCAACACCACGCTCTCGCGCCCCGGCCTCGAGGCGAGCCCGGTGGCCCGCGAGCAGGGAGGGCTCTCCGGTGCCCCGCTGGAGCCGCTGGCGACCGCCTGCGTCCGGCGCGCCTACGCGCGGGCGCGGGGGCGCGTGCCCATCATCGGGGCGGGCGGCGTCATGAACGCGGCCGACGCCTGGGCGAAGATCCGGGCCGGGGCGACCCTCGTGCAGGCCTACACGGGGCTCATCTATGGGGGGCCGGCCTTCGTCCGCCAACTCCACGAAGGGCTCGCGCAGGCGATGGCCCACGATGGGTTCACGAGCATCGCCGAGGCCGTCGGGGCGGACCACCGAGGCCGCTAGTCCTGGCGGCTTCGGTCGTCAACGTACCGTAAACACGACGTAATCCTGCCGCGTCCCGCGCAGGGCGCGCGGGGGAGCCCGCCCGAGCCGATCGTCCCCCGAAAGGCTCTCATGGTTGCGGGACGTGCCAGGACGACGGACCTCAAGCGACAACCGTTGGCGGCCCAGGTCGCCGGCGCCGGAGGAAGCATGGACGTAGGAGGACTGCCCCAGACCCGTGGATTGCCGGACGGCTTCGTCCGGCGCCGCCGGCGTGGGCGCGCGGTCCTCGCGGTGAGCGGGGTGGTCTTCGCGGCGCTCCTCGCGCTCCCGGGGGTCGGCGGGGACGGCGACCGTCCGCTCGCGCCGGCGGAGGCGGAGCTCCCAGTCTGCCCGCTCGGCCGCGCCTGCCCCGATCCCGGCGTCGACGGGTGGGCCGCCCGCATCGAGACGCTGCTCGAGGCGCGGACGCCGAGCCTGCCGGAGACGACCCGCCGCCGCGTCGCGCGCGCCGTCGTCGAGGAGTCGCGGTCGGCGGGCATCGACCCGCTGCTCACCGCCGCCATCATCTGCGTGGAGTCGGCCTTCGACGCCGCGGCGCGGAGCGGCCGCGGTGCGAGCGGGCTCATGCAGCTGCGGCCCGAGACGATGGCGCGGGAGGCGGCGCGCCACGGGATGGCGGCGGGCGATCCGCACGACCCGGTGGTGAACGTCCGGCTCGGGATCCGGTACTTCGCGAGGCTGGTCGAGACCTTCGCGCGGGAGGATCGCGCCCTGATGGCGTACAACGCGGGGCCCAACCGGATCGGCGGCCTCCTCCACCAGGGGAGGATCCCGACGCGCTTCCGCGCCTATCCGGCGCGCGTCTTCGCGGAGCACCGCCGCCTGCGGCGGGCGTTCGGCATCGAGCCGGCGACGGCGGTCGCCGTCCGCTGACGCGGCGCGCGCGGGGGAGTGCGCCCACCGGGCGACCGGGGTAGAACCGCACCGATGCGCGTCACCGAGATCTTCTTCAGCCTCCAGGGGGAGGGGACGCGGGCCGGCCGGCCGTGCGTCTTCGTGCGCTTCACCGGCTGCGACCTCCGCTGCGGCTACTGCGACAGCGCCTACGCCTTCCAGGGCGGCGAGGAGCGCTCGCGCGAGGAGATCCTCGCCGAGATCGCGCGCTACCCGTGCCGCTTCGTCCTGCTCACCGGCGGCGAGCCGATGCTCCAGCGCGAGCTGCCGGACCTCGCCCGCGACCTGCTCGCGCGCGGCTATGAGGTGGCGATCGAGACCCATGGGCAGGCGCCGCTCGACGCGCTCCCCCGCGAGGCGATCCGGATCGCCGACGTGAAGACCCCCGGCTCGGGCAACCCGGCGACGGAGCTGGGCTGGCTGGACCGGCTGGAGCCGCACGACGAGGTGAAGTTCGTCGTGACGTCGGAGGCCGACTTCCGCTGGTCCGCCGACGTGATCCGTTCGCGCAGGCTGGAGGGGCGCTGCGCGATCCTCTTCAGCGCCGTCTGGGGGAGCGTCGATCCGAAGGACCTGGCCGCCTGGCTGCTCGCCTCCGGCCTCGAGGCGCGCCTGAGCCTCCAGATCCACAAGGTGCTCTGGGGGGCGGACACGCGGGGGGTGTGAGGGAATACGGGAGCCCCGCCGCGCGTCCCGTGGGGGAGGGTGCGGCGCCTCCGGCCGGCGGGTCGTACCCTTGACGGGGCAGCGGGCCGGGGCTAGGAAGTCGAGAAGATGCGCCAACTTGCAACCCTACTCGCCGCAGCCGTGGCCTGCGTGGCCGCGCCGGCGCATGGCGCCGTCTACCTCAACGACGTGAACATCGACGGCGTGACCGGGCAGCGGTTCGAGAACTGCACGGTGACCATCGACGATCGCGGCAACGTGCGGATCGAGGCCAAGGGGTACGCGGTGAAGGTCGAGGGGGGCGACGCGGGGCGCTCCGCGCCGGTCGCGAACCCTCCTGCCTCCGGGGGCGGCTACGCCGGCGCGCCCGCGACGGGGGGCTACGCCGCCCCGGCACCGGCCGCGACGGGACGGCTCTCCCGCCGCTACTTCCTCGTCGCGGAGCAGTCGGTCGAGGGCGGGGCGCAGTACGAGATCGACGTCTTCGTCAACGCCCAGTGGATCCGGAAGATCCAGGGGACCGACGGCGCGATGCCGATCGAGGTGACGAAGTACTTCCGCCCGGGGCAGAACCGCGTCTTCCTCGCCGCGAAGAAGACGATCGCCGGCGACCGGCGCTACTACACCCGGGACGTCTGGATGAAGGTGGTCATCGGCGAGGGGAACGTCGGCGGGGACCACGTGATGATCGACGCGCCGCTCGTCGTCATGACGAGGACGGCCGCGGACCTGGACGACCGCAACGAGGAGTACGTGGTCGAGGCTCGGTAACCCGAGGGGGGAGGGCGGATGTTCCAGCCAGAGGCGAGCATCACCCACGTGCCCGTGACGAAGGAGCAGGTCGTCGCGATCGTGGAGAGCATCAACCAGCCCCAGGTGTCGATCCCCGGCAAGGCGTCCCAGCAGACCGCCGGCTGGCTGGTCGGCATCCGCAACACGAACGGGACGCTCTCCCTCTTCGTCGGGCTGCACCTCTCGAAGACCGGCGAGAACGTCATCTACCTCCCGGAGGCCCGGCACGTGACCGTCGAGGCCTACCGGGAGCTCGAGATCGAGGGGCTCCACTTCCTCGAGTCGATGGGCTTCATGCTCGACAACCTGAACTTCCGGAACCTCGCGGGACCGCAGCAGGACGAGACGATGGCCCGGATCCCGCTCTTCCACCCACCCCGGCCCCCCTCCTCCGCGCCGAGCGCGGGCGGGACCGCCGACCGGACCGACGCCGGCGAAGGCGCCGCCATCGCCCGCTTCCTCGCCTCCTTCTGACTCCATGCCCACCCGACTCCACCTCGCCGCGCTCGCGTCCCTCTCCCTCGTCGCGTGCGCCCACGGCGCCTCCAGCCGCGACCGCCAGAACGCCGAGCTCCAGCACGCCCTCGGGATGGAGGCGCTGCGGGGCGGCCGCGCCGCGGAGGCGCTCAAGCAGTTCGACGCCGCGATCGACACCGACTCGTCCTACGCCGACGCCTGGCTCGGGAAGGGCGTCGTCCTGGAGCGCGCGTTCAACAAGGACGCCGAGGCCGAGCGGGCCTACCGGAGGGCGATCGATCTCAACCCCGGCTTCCCCGAGGCGTACAACAACCTCGGCCAGCTCCTCGCGCGGACCGGCAGGACCGAGGAGGCGATCCGGTCCTTCGACGCCGCCATGGCCGAGATGGGCTACCGGGAGCCGTGGGTGGCGCGGATGAACAAGGGCGTCGCCCTCTACTCGGTGTCGCGCAAGGAGGAGGGGCTGGCCGAGATGCGCGCGTGCCTGCGCGCCGCGCCGGCCTACTGCGCCGGCCACCGGACCCTCGGCGCGATCCTGCTCCAGGAGGGGAAGGTGAAGGACGCGCTCGAGGAGTTCCACGCGTACGTCCGCTACTGCGAGAAGGTCGCCGACGCCCACTACCAGCTCGGCTCGGCGTACATGAAGGCGGGCGACGTCGAGAAGGCGCGCGAGGAGCTCGAGCGGTGCCTCCAGCTCGGCACCGGCGAGGTGGTCGGCGAGGAGTGCCGCAAGAGCCTGGAGCTGCTCCAGTAGGGGCGAGGGCGCCGTGACCGAACCGGGACAGAGCGCGGACGACGCCCTCGCCGCCTTCGGCCGGCACCTCGTCCAGGAGCGGGAGCTCCGCGGGCTGACGCGCGAGGACGTGGTCCGGGCGACCCGCCTCCCGGCGTCGGCCGTCGAGGCGATCGAGTCGGGCGACGCGGAGCGGTCGCCGCACCGGGCCTACGTCGTCGTCTACCTCCGCGGCTACGCGGCCGCCGTCGGGCTCGACCCCGACGAGGTGGTCCTGCGCTACGAGGAGGCGCTGGGCCCGGCGGGCGAGGCGCCCGCGCCGCGGGCCGGCGGCCTCGCCGTGACGGTGACGGTCGCGATCGCCGTCGCGCTGGCCGTCGCCGCGATCGTGGGGTTGATGCTGAGCGCCCGGTGAGCCGCGGCAGGCCATGGCGTCCAGGCTCAAGGTCGAGGGGATCGTCCTCCGCGTCGTGGACTACGGCGAGTCGGACCGGATCGTCACGCTCCTGACCCGGGAGCGCGGCAAGGTGGGCGCGTACGCCCGCGGCGCGCGGGCCTCGCGGCGGCGCTTCCCGGGGCTGCTCGAGCCCTTCACGCTCCTCTCGGCCGAGCT
>DATIVK010000114.1:0-28686 GCA_035465955.1 Anaeromyxobacteraceae bacterium
AGCGCCAGACCCGGTTCGAGGTCGCGCGCGGCGCCGCGGAGGCGTTCCAGGAGGCGGCGGCGAAGACCGACCCGCGCGCCCCGGGCGTGCGGATCGATCCCTGGCGCGGTCCGCCGCCCGTCGATCGGCCCGCCCACGCCGCGCGCCCGCACGCGGCGCGTCCCCACGGCGCGCGGAGCGGCACCGGGCACCGCGAGTCGGGCGGCGAGGGCGGCCACCGGACGCCGGCGAGGAAGGGGCCGCGGCGGTAGCGGACGCGAGGCCCCATGAGGAAAGGGGCCCGGCGGTCGGCCGAGCCCCTCTGTCGGTGAAGCGCGCGAGCGCTCTCTAGAGCCCCTTCACGTTGGCGGCCTGGAGCCCCTTCGGCCCCTTCTTCACCTCGAACTCCACCTTCTGGCCTTCCTTCAGCGTCCGGAAACCTTCGGCGACGATCGCGGTGTGGTGGACGAAGACGTCCTCCCCGCCGCCGTCCTGCGTGATGAAGCCGAAGCCCTTCGCGTCATTGAACCACTTCACCGTACCAGTAGCCATCCAGCACACTTCGCTTTCGGTCTTTCGGACGGCGACTTTGCCGGCCGCCACGCCACGACGGGGCGGGAATCATCATCTTAGGTGGGCGAATTCCATCCGTCCACAAGCTCACGGGTACGCCCCGGGAGACGTGATCCGGGGGGTGCCGCAGGGCGTCATGGGTCAGCGGACGTTTCCGGAAAATCCACTCCCGGCGCGCGTAATCCCGTGGCACCCACGGCGAACCCGTGCTTTCTTTGATCCCCCGCAAGCGGACAGGTGGCGATGACCCAGGGAGACGTCAGGGTTGATTCCGAACTGTGCAAGGGCTGCGAGCTCTGCGTGGCCGCCTGCCCGAAAGACTGCCTCGCCCTCTCATCGGGCTTCAACGCTCGCGGCTACCGGTACGTGGCGCTCGCGAAGGACGGCTGCACCGGCTGCGCGGCCTGCGCGGTCGTCTGCCCGGACACGGCGCTCACCGTCTTCCGGGCGGTTCGCAAGCCGCGTGCGGCGTGACGCCACGTCCGCAAGCCCCGCCAACGGCATGAAGCCCGCTCGCAGGCCGACCCCATGACCGCCAGCACCGCAAGCGAAGTCCGGCTGATGAAGGGCAACGAGGCGCTCGCCGAGGCGGCCCTGCGCGCGGGGATGAAGGCCTACTTCGGCTATCCCATCACGCCGCAGTCCGAGGTGCTCGAGTACCTCACGCTGCACGCGAGGGAGCACGCCGGGACCGTCGTGCTCCAGGCGGAGAGCGAGATCGCCGCCGTCCACATGGTCTTCGGCGCGGCCGGCGCCGGGGCCCGCGTGATGATCAGCTCCTCCAGCCCGGGCATCAGCCTGATGCAGGAGGGGTTCTCGTACATGGCCTGCTCCCAGCTCCCCGCGCTGGTGGTGAACGTCCAGCGCGGCGGCCCCGGGCTCGGGACGATCCAGCCCGCCCAGGGCGACTACCACCAGGCGGTGCGCGGCGGGGGGCACGGGGACTACCGGCTCATCGTCCTCGCCCCCTCCTCCGTGCAGGAGCTGGTGGATCACGTCTTCCTCGGGTTCCAGCTCGCGGAGCGCTACCGGACCCCCGCGATGATCCTGGCCGACGGCGCCCTCGGGCAGATGATGGAGAAGGTCACCCTCCCCCCGGCCGGCAGCCTCCCGCACGCGGTGCCCGGGTGGGCGACCACCGGCAAGCCGAAGGAGCGCGCGCGCAACGTGATCCACTCCGTCTTCATCGAGCCGGAGCGGATGGAGCGCCAGAACCTGCTGTTGCAGGAGAAGTACCGGAAGATCCGCGAGGCGGAGCCCCGCTGCGAGCAGCTGGGGATGGAGGACGCCGAGATCGCCCTCGTCGCGTTCGGCCTCTCCGCCCGCATCTGCCAGAAGGCGATGGACCTCGGGCGGGAGCAGGGGATCCGGGTCGGCCTGCTCCGCCCCATCACGCTCTTCCCCTTCCCGACGCTGGCGGTCGCGCGCGCGGCGGCGTCGGCGCAGGCCTTCCTCACCGTGGAGCTCAACGCCGGGCAGATGGTCGAGGACGTCCGGCTCGCGGTGAACGGGCGACGCCCCGTGGAGTTCGTCGGGCGGATGGGCGGGATGGTCCCGAGCCCGGACGACGTGCTGGCCCGGATCGAGGAGATGGCCGCGCGGCTCCGCTCCCGCTCCCGCGCCGGCACCTAGAGGAGGAGCCATGGAGCGCACCGCGGCACCGGAAGGCATGGAGGCCGTCTTCGAGCGGCCCACCTCGCTCGTCGCGACCCCGACCCACTACTGCCCCGGCTGCGGCCACGGCGTGATCCACCGCGCCCTCGCCCGGGCGATCGACGGGCTCGGGATCCAGTCGACCACCGTCGGCGTCGCGCCGGTCGGCTGCTCCGTCTTCATGTACGAGTACCTCGACGTCGACTGGCAGCAGGCCGCCCACGGCCGCGCCAGCGCCGTCGCCGCGGGGGTGAAGCGCGTGCTCCCGGACCGCATGGTCTTCTCGTACCAGGGGGACGGCGACCTGGCCGCCATCGGCACGAGCGAGACCATCCACGTCGCGAACCGCGGCGAGAACATCCTGATGATCTTCGTGAACAACGCGATCTACGGGATGACGGGCGGCCAGATGGCCCCGACGACGCCGCTCGGCATGAAGACGACCACGACGCCGTACGGCCGCGAGCCGGCCACCATGGGCTACCCGCTCCGGATCACCGACCTGGTCGCGGCCCTCCCGGGCGCCTGCTACGTCACCCGGCAGGCGGTCCACACGGTCGCCGCCGTGCGCCGGCTGGAGAAGGCGATCGAGCAGTCGTTCCGGCTCCAGGCGCAGGGGCGCGGCACCTGCTTCGTCGAGATCGTCTCGGCCTGCCCGTCGGGCTGGAAGCTGACGCCCCAGGAGGCCAACGCCCGGGTCGAGGCGCAGATGCTGAAGGAGTATCCGCTCGGCGACCTGAAGGTCCCGACGCCGTGAGGGAGCGACCGACGCCATGAGCCGGACCGAGGAGATCGTCATCGCGGGCTTCGGCGGCCAGGGGGCCCTGTCGATGGGGCAGCTGATCGCGTACGCGGCGATGACCGAGGGCAAGGAGGTGAGCTGGATGCCCTCCTACGGCCCCGAGATGCGCGGCGGGACGGCCAACTGCATCGTCATCGTCTCGGGGGAGCGCATCAGCTCCCCGATCGTCACCCGCTACGACACGGCGATCGTGCTCAACCAGCCCTCCGCCGAGAAGTTCGAGCAGGCGGTCCGGCCGGGCGGGCTGCTCCTCTACGAGCGCTCCACGGTCCATGCGCCGCCGCGGCGGCGGGACGTCGAGATCCTGGGGATCGACGGCGTCGCGGAGGCGCAGCGGCTCTCTTCGAAGCAGGTCGCCAACGTCGTGCTGCTCGGCGCGTACCTCGCGCGGCGGCCCGTCGTCTCGCCGGCGACGGTCGTGAAGGCGCTCGCGAGCGTCCTCCCCCCGCACCGGCAGCACCTGGTCCCGCTGAACGAGCAGGCGCTCGCGCGCGGGGCCGAGCTCGCGCGCCGTCCCGACGGTCCATGAACCTCCCGGGCCGCCGGGAGCAAGGAGCCCCCCGATGTTCCGTGCCCTCCTCATCGAGAAGACCGACGCCGGCCAGCAGGTGGCCCTCTCCCGACTCGACGACGACCGGCTCCCCGAGGGGGACGTCACGGTCCGCGTCGAGTGGTCCACGCTCAACTACAAGGACGCGCTGGCGATCACGGGCCGCTCGCCGGTGGTGCGCCGGTTCCCCATGGTCCCCGGCATCGACCTCGCGGGCGTCGTCGAGGCGAGCGCGCACCCGGGCGTGAAGGCGGGGGACCGCGTCGTCCTGAACGGCTTCGGGATCGGCGAGTCGGTCTTCGGCGGGCTCGCCGAGCGGGCGCGCGTGCGGGGCGAGTGGCTCGTGCCGCTCGCGCCGGAGATCTCGACCCGCCAGGCGGCCGCCATCGGGACGGCGGGCTACACCGCGATGCTCGCCCTGCTCGCGCTCGAGCACCACGGCCTGCGCCCCGGCGCCGGCGACGTCCTCGTCACGGGCGCGGCGGGTGGCGTCGGCAGCGTCGCCACCGCGATCCTGGCGAAGAACGGTCACCGCGTGGTCGCCTCGACGGGGCGGCCGCAGGAGGCCGACTACCTGCGCGCGCTCGGCGCCGCGGAGATCGTGGACCGCTCGACGCTCCAGGGGCCGGGGAAGCCGCTCCAGAAGGAGCGGTACGCGGCGGTGATCGACAGCGTGGGCAGCCACACGCTCGCCAACGCCTGCGCCCAGGTCCGCCAGGGCGGGGGCGTGGCCGCCTGCGGCCTCGCGGGCGGCATGGACTTCCCCGCCACGGTCGCGCCCTTCATCCTGCGCGGGGTCGCGCTCTACGGCATCGACAGCGTCCTGGCGCCGATGGAGCGCCGCCGCACCGCCTGGTCGCGGCTGGCGACCGACCTCCCGCCGGCCCTGCTCGAGGCGATGACCCGCGAGATCGCCCTCGCGGACGCCATCCCGGCGGCCGGCGACCTGCTCGCGGGCCGAGTCCGCGGCCGACTGGTGGTCGACGTCCGCCGCTGACCGCTCGCGCCAGACCCACATCCACGCACCCGCGGCATCTTGTCGCTTCGGTGCGCCAAGTCGTCGTTTCAACGGGTTGGCGCACTTTGTCGCAGTGCGTTAGAGGGTGGCCCTTCCCTACAATCCAGCGGGATGTTAGCAGTCATCGCGGGCACGTGTACCGCGATGCAGCGGCGCAGGCGTTGACCCTCTCTCTCAATGCAGCACTGACCTGACTGGACCGAGTCGGCGACCGGTAACGAAGCAGAGGCCGGCGTCGAACCCGAGCCTTCGGAGGCCAACACAGATGACGAACCGCAAGGGATGGATCGTTACGCTCGCAGGCATGGGCCTGAACCTCGCGCTGGGCATCCTCTACGCGTGGTCTGTCTTCAAGAAGGCAATGGTCTCCCCGGTCGCCGAGGGCGGCTACGGCTGGACCAACCAGACGGCGACGCTGCCGTACACCGTCGCGATCGCGATGTTCGCGGTCATGATGATCCCGGCCGGCCGGCTCCAGGACAAGCTCGGGCCGCGCAAGGTCGCCCTCACCGGCGGCCTCCTCACCGCCGCCGGCCTCATCGTCGCCAGCTTCTCGGGCCCCACGAGCGTGCTCCCCGCGATCGTCGGCTTCGGGCTCCTGGCCGGCACCGGCTTCGGCCTCGGCTACGCCGCCAGCACCCCGGCGGCCATCAAGTGGTTCCCGCCGGAGAAGAAGGGGCTCATCACCGGCCTCGTGGTCGCCGGCTTCGGCATCGCGCCGGTCTACATCTCGCCGCTCACCAAGGTCCTCCTCGCCCAGCACGGCGTCGCGATGACCTTCCGGATCCTCGGCATCGCCTTCGCCGTGACCGCGACGCTCTTCTCGTCGCTCATCCAGAACCCCGAGAAGCCGCTCAACGTGGCGAAGCCGGGCGTGTCGAAGACGTCGTTCGGCGGCGACAAGGGCTGGCGCGACATGGTGAAGACGCCGTTCTTCTACATGATCTGGCTCCAGTACGCGTTCGCCGCGACCGCGGGCCTCATGATCATCGGCAACATGGCGAGCATCGTGACGTCGCAGTCGGGCGGCGCGCTCAAGGCCCAGGCCGCGATGTTCGTCGCGCTCCTCGCCATCTTCAACGCGGGCGGCCGGATCATCGCCGGCGTCCTCTCCGACTACATCGGCCGGATCGTGACGCTCGCGCTGGTCTCGATCTCGCAGGCGTCGATCCTCCTGTTCTTCCCGCGGTTCACGACGTTCGGCGAGTTCGTCGTCGGCGCGGCCGTCGTCGGCTTCAGCTACGGCGCCTGCCTCTCGATCTTCCCGTCGACCACGGCCGACACGTGGGGCACCAAGAACATGGGGCTCAACTACGGCGTGCTCTTCACGGCGTGGGGCGTCGGCGGCGTCTTCGGCCCGATGCTGGCCGCGAAGATCGTCGACACGACCGGCTCGTACCAGACCGCGTACAACGTCGCGTCGATGCTCCTGCTCGTCTCCTTCTTCCTCGCGATGCTCAACTACGTGAAGGTGGAGTTCGACATCGCCCAGCGCGAGGTCACCATCCGCCTCGGGAACAAGAAGGTCGCCGCGGTCACCGCGGACGAGAAGGCGGCCTGATAGCCGGCCGCGCTCGCGCGGCGTATCCTCACCCGGCGGGGTGCCGTTCGACGGCGCCCCGCCGGTCTCGTTTCAGGTCCGCACCCCGCACGGAGCTCCCATGCTGAACGCCCTCACCCTCGCCACCCTGCTCGCCGCCGCTCCCGCCGGCAACGCACGGCTCGATCACGGCAGCGCCACCGAGATCACGCTCCGGCTGACCTCGTTCGAGACGGAGCGGGTGGCGGTCCCGAAGCGCGGGACCTTCACGTCCGCGGAGCTGCTCTACCGCTCACCGAAGGGAGACCGGCTCGACCTGCGAATCCTCTACCGGGAGGCGGGGGAGCTGCCGGCGCGGAACGTCACATCGATCAGCGCGCAGACCGCGGCGGCCGGGCTCTCGAGCTGGACCGCCCAGAAGAAGACCGGCTGCCGCGTGAAGCTCTACAAGGCCACGGCCAACGAGCTCTCCGGGAAGGTGGAGTGCACCGCGCCGGAGAGCGGCGAGCCGTTCGACGCGGTCTTCGACGCGAAGCGGTAGGCGATCAGGCGCGGCCCAGCCCACGGGCGAGCGCCCGCAGCGCCGCCTCCCAAAGCCGCGCCTCGCGCCGCCCCAGCCGCGCGCGCCGGAGCGCGTCCATCAGGTCGCGCACCGCGTGGCGCTCCGGCCCGCGAAGGAAGCCACCGTCGCGCAGGGCGGCGCGGAGCGCCTCCTCGATGCGCGAGAGCTCCTCGTCGGTGGCGCCGGACGCGGGGCGGGTCGCGTCCCGCCGCCCGGCCTGGGCAACCCGGCGGAGCTCGCGCCGGACCTCGTACGCGTAGAGCAGGACCGCCTGGGCGAGGTTGAGCGACGGCTGCTCGGGCTCGGTCGGGACGACCGAGAGGTCGTGGCAGCGCAGCACCTCCGCGTTGGTCAGGCCGCTCCGCTCGTCGCCGAAGACGATCGCGGTCCGCCCCTCCGCGCCCCGCGCGACCGCCTCGCGCGCCACCTCCTCGGGCGTCAGGAGCCGCTTCCCGCGGACCCGGCGCGAGCTCGTCCCGACGACCCATGCGCAGTCGGCGACGGCCTCGTCGAGGGTCCGCACGAGGCGAGGGCGGTCCAACAGCTCCTCCGCGTGGACGGCGACGCGGCGCATGGCGGCGAAGTCGTGCGTCCCCAGCTCGGCGATGGCCCAGTCGGACAGGCCGAAGTTCTTCATGGCCCGGGCGACGGCCCCCAGGTTCTCGGGGTTCCGAGGGCGGAGGAGGACGAGCCGAACCGCGTCGATTGGATTCACACCTTGCTCCCCATCAAGGCACCCCTCATGTGCGGCCGGGTAGATTGCCGCGCTACTTTTCCCACACTCGGGACCCAGGTCCGCAAGGAGAATCCATGTCTCACCTCAAGAGGATCGTCCTCGCCCTCGTCGCCGTGGCGCCGGTCGCCGCGCTCGCCACGGGCGGCCACGACGCCGTCGGCTGCACCGGCTGCCACTCCATCCACGCCGCCAAGGGCGCCATCATCTTCGCGGTCGGCCCGAACAAGGTCGAGGTCAACCCGAAGACGAAGCAGCCGTACACGGGCACGACGGCGCTCTGCCTCGGCTGCCACGCGGAGAGCAACAAGGGCGGCCAGGGCTACGCCCCGGTCCACGCGAACATGAGCCACCCCTACGGGATCGACAAGATCGACCCGAAGGTCGCCAAGGTCCCGGCGGAGCTCCAGGGCGAGGGCGGCAGCTTCAGCTGCATGGGCTGCCACGACCCGCACCCGTCGAACCCGTACTACAAGTACCTCCGGGTCGACACGAACAAGGGCGCCAAGATGGACAACTTCTGCGCCGCCTGCCACCCGATCAAGGCCGACGACGCCGCCCAGGCCGCCGGCAAGGGTGGCTTCTACACGTCGATGGACGAGACGGGCTCGCGCGTCATGAAGGCGGCCGCGCCCGCGAAGGCCGCCCCCGCGGCCGCGCCGGCGAAGAAGAAGTAGTCCGCCCTCCTTCGTCGCAGGATCGGAACCCCCGGGCCGCGAGGTCCGGGGGTTCTCGTTTTGAGCGAGGAGCGCCCCGGGGCTAGTCTCCCTCGGCGGCGTCAGGAGCCGCCCGCCCATGAACCTGGTCCTGCTCGAACCTTCGGAGCTCGCCGCCGACGGCACCGCCCGGCTGGGCGGACGGCGCGCGCAGCACATCACCACGGTCCTGCGCGCCGGCGCAGGCGACCGGATCCTCGTCGGCTGCGTCGGCGGCCTCATGGGCGAGGCCGAGGTGCACGCCGCCGGCGACGACGAGGTCGTGCTGTCGCCGGTGCTCGACCGCCGGCCGCCGACGCCCTCCCCGGTCTCCCTCCTCGTCGCCGTCCCCCGCCCCAAGAGCCTGCGCAAGGTCCTCCAGTGCGCCGCCGCCATGGGCGTGAAGCGGATCGCGCTCGTCGGCAGCTACCGGGTCGAGAAGAGCTACTTCGGGTCCCCCCTCCTCGCGCCCGGCGCGATCCGAGAGCAGCTGCTCCTCGGGCTGGAGCAGGGGCGCGACACCACGCTGCCCACCGTCACGATCGACCGCTTCTTCAAGCCGTTCGTGGAGGACCGGCTCGACGCGGCGTTCCCCTCCGCGCTCCGGCTCCTCGCACACCCCGTGGACGCCCCGCCGATCGAGGCGCTCGCGGCGCAGCGTGCGCCGGGAGCCGCGCAGGCCGTCGTCGCCATCGGCCCCGAGGGCGGCTGGACCGGCTACGAGGTCGAGGCCCTGCGTCAGAGGGGGTTCCTCCCCTTCTCGATGGGGCCCCGCGCGCTCCGCGTCGACCAGGCGGTCCCGTTCGCGGTGGGACAGGTCGAGCTCGCCCTCAGGACCTTCAGTCGCACCCCTGAGTGAGTCCTCCGTGCGCGGGATGCGCAGGGGCCGCGTTCGGCGCATGAATCGAAGCCGGGGGACAAGGAGGAACGGACGTGCGTTTCCTCTGTCGACTCGAAGCGGGACGTGCTCTCGCGCGCAGGCTCGGGTACCTGAGGGGAGAGCTCCACGACGTGGTCCTGCTCGCGTTGCCGCGCGGAGGCATTCCCGTCGGGTACGAGGTCGCCCGTGCGCTGGGGATTCCCCTCGAGGTGATGCTGACGCGCCGCCTCGAGGTCCCGGGTGCGCCCTCCAGCAGCCTCGGCGCGGTCTCTGAAGCGGGCAACGTCGTCCTGAACGACGCCGCCGTACGCGACCGCCGGGTCGCGCCGGAGATCGTGAGCGCGCTCGCCGACGCGGCCGCGCGCGACGTCCGCCACGACGTGGCCGTCTATCGAGGGGAGCGCCCCCTCCCGCGGGTGGAGGGGCGCTGCGTGGTGCTCGTCGACGACGGGATCACCACCGGGGGCAGCTCCCGCGCGGCCGCGCGGGCGCTCCGCAAGCGCGGCGCCCGCAAGATCATCGTGGCGGTCCCCGTGATCGGGCCGGAGGCGATCGAGCCGGTGCGCGACGAGGTGGACGAGCTCGTCTACCTGCAGGCGCCCGCAGAGTTCATCGGCGTCGGCTACTGGTACACGCGCCGCGGGCTCTCCGAGGACCAGGCCGTGTCGCTGCTCGTGCGCGCGCGCCGCGAGCTGGGCGAGGCCGTGCCGCAGCACGCCTGGGTCGCCTCCGCCGGCGCGAGGTGAGAAAAGGGTGGGGCTCACACCCCAGCGCGGGAGGGACGGGCCCGCGCCAGGGTGGAGCCCCTAGTCCCCCCCACCGTTCAGCCACGCGAGGAGCCGGCGCTCGTCCACCGGCTTCTGGAGCGTCTGCCAGGCACCCGCCCGCCGGAGCTCGCACGCGTTCTCGTCGCGGCCCGACACGCCGAGCACCGGCGCGTCGCGCAACCTCGCGTCGCTGGAGGAGCGGAGCCGGCGGACGAGCTCCGCCCCGCTCATCCCGGGCATCGTGTGGTCCACGACCCAGGCGTCCGGAGGATCGACCGCCGCCAACTCGAGCGCCGCCTCGCACGTCTCGGCGGTCAGCGGCACGTAGCCGTGGGTCTCGAGCGCCAGCGAGAGGAGCGCGCGCAGCGTCGCGTTGTCCTCGACGAGCAGCACCCGCCGGTGCGGGCCGCCTTCGTGGACGGTTGGGGTCGCGATCGCCATCTCGAATCCTTGACCAAGAGTAACTCCCGCCCCGAGGGGCCGAAAGTCACCTGATCACACGACCCTACATGATGGTACGCGGGGCGCGCACACGACACCACCCGCGATTCCGAACGGATGCGCCGACCCGGCCGACGGCTCCGCGTGGACCCGGGCGCGGTGGCGGCCCGCCTGGAAGGGATTCAGGCGGTCTTGATCGCGGCCGCCTGCTGCAGCCCGAGCTCCTGGATGGCCGTCTCGCGCATCTTGAACTTCTGGATCTTCCCCGACACCGTCATCGGGAACGCGTCGACGAACTTGTAGTAGCGCGGGATCTTGTAGGTCGCGATCTTGCCCCGGCAGTAGGCGCGGATGTCCTCGCCCGTGAGGACCGCCCCTGGGCGGAGCTTCACCCAGGCCATCAGCTCCTCGCCGTACTTCGGGTCGGGCACGCCGATCACCTGCACGTCCGAGATGCCCGGGACGGTGTAGAGGAACTCCTCCACCTCGCGCGGGAAGATGTTCTCGCCCCCGCGCAGGACCATGTCCTTGATGCGCCCGACGATGTTGACGTAGCCGTCGTCGTCCATCGCGGCGAGGTCGCCGGTGTGCATCCAGCGCCCCTCGTCGATCGCCTGGTGCGTCGCGGCGGGGTCGTTCCAGTAGCCGAGCATCACCGAGTAGCCGCGCGTGCAGAGCTCGCCGGGCGTGTTGCGCGGGACGATGCGGCCGGTGGTCGGGTCGATGATCTTCACCTCGACGTGCGGGTGCACGCCGCCCACGGTCGCCACGCGCTTCTCGAGCGGGTCGTCGGTCCTGGACTGGGCCGACACCGGCGACGTCTCGGTCATGCCGTAGCAGATCGTCACCTCCGGCATGTGCATGTCCCGCTGCACCTTCTTCATCGCCTCCACGGGGCACGGCGAGCCCGCCATGATCCCGGTCCGCAGCGACGAGAAGTCGAACTTGCTGAACTCGGGGTGGTCGAGCTCGGCGATGAACATGGTCGGCACGCCGTAGAGGGACGTGCAGCGCTCCTCCTGGACCGTCCTCATCACGGCGAGGGGGTCGAAGCTCTCGCCGGGGAAGATCATGGTCGCGCCGTGCGTGGTGATGGCCATGTTGCCCAGCACCATCCCGAAGCAGTGGTACAGCGGCACGGGGAGGCAGACCCGGTCCCGCTCCGAGTAGCGCAGGTACTCGCCGATGAAGAACCCGTTGTTGAGGATGTTGTGGTGCGAGAGGGTCGCGCCCTTCGGGAAGCCGGTGGTCCCGCTCGTGTACTGGATGTTGATCGGCTCGTCGAACTGGAGCTCGGCCTCCTTGCGGCGCAGCTCCTCCTCGGAGAGCCGGACGGCGTCGGCCTCCAGCTCGTGCCACTCGTCGTCGATGACGATCAGGTCGCGCAGCTCGGGGCACCTCGGCTTCACCTCGCGCGCCATCTCGACGTAGTCGGCCGCCCGGAAGCGGCGCGCGAGCACCAGCGTCGAGACGCCCGAGTGCTTGAGGGCGTACTCCAGCTCGTGGGTGCGGTACGCCGGGTTGATGTTGACGAGGATCGCCCCCATCCGCGCCGACGCGTACTGCATGACGACCCACTCGTACCGGTTGGGCGCCCAGATCCCGACGCGCTCCCCCTTCTTCACGCCGCGGACGAGGAGCCCCCGCGCGATCCGGCCGGTCTGCTCCCAGAACTGCCGGTACGTGGCCCGGTAGCCCTGGTACGGGACCACGAGGGCCTCCGTGTCGGGGACGCGCTCGACCGTGCGGCGCAGGTTCTCGCCGATGGTCTCACCGAGCAGCGGCTTCGCGGTCGGGCCGCAGACGTAGGACGGGACGGACATCGAGGCTCTCCTGAGGCTCTCCGGTTGCGTGAGGGCGGGATCCTAGACCGCGTCCCGACCTCGGATCCACCTCGAAGCCGCGGCTCGGCTACGTCTCGGCGGCGCGCGGCGCACCCTCCGTGGCCGCGGCGGCGGCCAGGCGGCGCCGCTCGGCGGCCATGCGGGCGATCGTCGTGAGGCTCGCCGTCGCGATCGACGCCTCCAGCAGCGTCCCGCCGATCGAGCGGCTCAGGGCGTTGTTGGCGAGCCAGAGGAAGGTGCTCGTGAGCAGCACGAGCCGCATCGGGACGCCCCGCATCGTGAAGACGGCGACGGCGCCGATGCAGGAGCCGGCGACCGGCAGCCAGCCCGCGCCGCCCCTCGAGAAGGCGAGGCCGAGCGCGACGCTCACGAGCACGATCACCGCCGCCAGCCAGGCCGACCGGAAGCGGATGGCGAGGAAGGACCGGATCGCGGAGACGAGGGCGCTCGCCGCCGCCGATGGGTTGCCGAGCAGCGCGAAGTGCAGCACGTAGGTGAGCGACTCCGCCCCGACCCACGCCTTCAGCCGCCGGTCGTCCTTCTGCAGGAACGCGGTGACGCCCAGGACGAAGGCGAGGTAGCCGAGGAGCTGGGCCGGGGACAGCCAATCCATGCGCGCATCCTGTCCCCGCGCCGGGATTCGGGCAAGGCGGAGGGCCGCAGCCCGGACGCCGCGCAGGCGAGGGCCGCGAGCGCCCCTCTCCCCCGCCGGAGCGGGCGAGAGGGGCGACGGACCGGAGGAGGCGCGGGCCGCTAGGCCAGGACGAGGATCAGGTCGTCCTTCTCGACCTTGTCCCCCTCCTTGAACTTCACCTCGCCGACGACGCAGTCGGCCTTGGCCTTCACGTTGGTCTCCATCTTCATGGCCTCGGTGACCATGAGGACGGCGCCCGCGGCGACCTTGTCGCCCGGCTTGACCGCGACCTTCACGACCTTGCCCGGCATCGGGGCGCCCACGTGGGCCGGGTTCCCCTTGTCGGCCTTCGGGCGGCTCACGCTGGTGGTCGCCGCCGCCTGGTCGCGGACCGTCACCGAGCGGCCGTCGCCGTTCAGCTCGAAGTACAGGTCGCGCGTCCCGTCGGGCTGGAGCTTCCCGATCGTGTTGAGCTTCACGATCAGCGTCTTTCCCGGCTCGATGTCGATCGAGGTCTCCTGCCCCGGCTCGAGGCCGTAGAGGAAGACCGGCGTCGGGATGACGGAGGTGTCGGAGAACTCGTCCCCGTGGCGGACGAGGTCGGGGAGGACGTTCGGGTAGAGGAGCCAGGAGACGAGCGCCTTGTCCCCCACCGGCGCGCCGAGGCGGTCGGCAGCCTTCTTCCGCTCCGCCTCGAAGTCCACGGGCTCGATCAGCTCGCCGGGCCGGCTCGTGATCGGCTGGGCGTCGCGGAGGATCACCTTCTGGAGCTCGGCCGGGAAGCCGCCGTGGAGCTGGCCGAGCATCCCCTTCGCGAGGCCGATCACCGACTCGGGGAACGCGAGGTCCTTCCCCTTCTCGGTGAAGAGGTCCTCCGGCTCGAGGCCGTTCTTCACGAGGAACATGGCCATGTCGCCGACGACCTTCGACGACGGCGTCACCTTGATGACGTCGCCGAAGAGGACGTTGACCTTCCGGTACATGTCCTTGCACTCCTCCCACTTGTCGAGGAGGCCGAGCCCGGCCACCTGCGGCTTGTAGTTGGAGTACTGGCCGCCGGGGATCTCGTGGCGGTAGACCTCGGCCGTGCCGCTCTTGAGCCCCGACTCGAACGGCGCGTAGTAGTCGCGCACCGTCTCCCAGTAGTTGGCGAGGAGCTGCAGCCCCTCCTCGTCGAGGTGCGGATCCCACTCGGTCCCCTTGAGGGCGGCGACGAGGGAGTTGAGGTTCGGCTGGGCGGTGAGCCCGGAGAGCGACGAGAGCGCGGCGTCGACGACGTCCACGCCCGCCTGCGCCGCCTCCAGCAGCGTCGCGCCGGCGATGCCCGAGGTGTCGTGCGTGTGCAGGTGGATCGGCAGGCCGACCTCCTGCTTGAGCGCCTTCACGAGCTTCCTCGCGGCCAAGGGCTTGAGGAGCCCAGCCATGTCCTTGATGCCGAGGAAGTGGGCCCCCATCCCCTCGAGCTCCTTCGCCATCTTCACGTAGTAGGCGAGGGGATACTTGTCGCGCTTCGGGTCGGTGATGTCGCCCGTGTAGCAGACCGCGGCCTCGCAGATCTTGTTCTGCTTGCGGACCGCCTCCATGGCGACGGCCATGCCCTTCGTCCAGTTGAGGGCGTCGAAGACGCGGAAGACGTCGATGCCGCTCTTCGCGGCCTCCTCGACGAAGCGCTGCACCACGTTGTCGGCGTAGTTGGTGTAGCCGACGGCGTTGGAGCCGCGCAGGAGCATCTGGAAGAGGACGTTGGGGATCTCGGCCCGGAGCTTGTGCAGCCGCTCCCAGGGATCCTCCTTGAGGAAGCGCATCGCGACGTCGAAGGTGGCGCCTCCCCACATCTCGATGGAGAAGAAGCCCGCGCCGAAGTGGCTGGTGGCGGGGGCGATCTTCAGGAGGTCATGGCTGCGGACGCGCGTCGCCAGCAGCGACTGGTGCGCGTCCCGCATCGTGGTGTCGGTGAAGAGCAGCTTCTTCTGCGCCCGGACCCACTTCGCGACGGCCTCGGGCCCCGCGGCGAGGAGCAGGTCCCGCGTCCCGCGGGGGCGGGCGACGTTCGTGTCGATCCTCGGGACCCGCGGCTCGCGGCACTCCGCCGACCGGATCGGCTTCGCCACGCCCTGCGAGCCGTTGACGGTCACCTCCCCGATGAACTTGAGGAGCTTGGTGCCGCGGTCCTTCTTCTGCGGCACGTGGAGCAGCTCGGGGTGGGTCTCGATGAACGAGGTGTCGCACTTGCCGGCGAGGAACTCCGGATTGGTCATCACGTTCTCGAGGAACGCGATGTTGGTCTTCACGCCGCGGATGCGGAACTCCTGCAGCGACCGGTCCATGATGTGGGCGGCCGCCCCGAGGTCGAGCCCCCAGGTGGTCACCTTCACCAGCATCGAGTCGTAGTGCGGCGTGATGACCGCGCCGACGAACGCCGAGCCCGCGTCGAGCCGGACGCCGAAGCCGCCGGGGCTGCGGTAGGCCTTGAGGACGCCGAAGTCCGGCGCGAAGCCGGTCTGCGGATCCTCCGTCGTGATCCGGCACTGGACCGCGACGCCGCGCATCTGCACGTCGTCCTGGCTGCGGATCCCGATCTCCGGGTCGGAGAGCTTCTTCCCCTGGGCGATGAGGATCTGGGCGGTGACGAGGTTCCGGCCGGTGATCGCCTCGGTGACGGTGTGCTCCACCTGGATGCGGGGGTTCACCTCGATGAAGTAGTGCTTCCCCTCGTGGTCGAGGAGGAACTCCACCGTCCCGGCGTTCACGTAGTCGACGCTCTTCGCGATCTTGAGGGCGTCGCCGCAGATGGCCTGGCGCTGCTCTTCGGAGAGGGCGAGGGACGGCGCGAACTCGACGACCTTCTGGTGGCGGCGCTGGATGGAGCAGTCGCGCTCGAAGAGGTGGACGAGGTGGCCGTGCTTGTCGCCGAGGATCTGCACCTCGATGTGCTTCGGCTGCTCGATGTACCGCTCGAGGAAGACGGCCGGGTTGCCGAACGCCGCCTTCGCCTCGCTGCGGGCCGACACGAGCCCCTGGAGCAGCTCGCCCTGATCCCGGGCTACTCGCATGCCCCGGCCGCCGCCGCCGCCGCTCGCCTTGATGATGATCGGATAGCCCGCGTTGCGCGCGAAGAGCAGCGCCTCCTCGTCACGCTCGACCGGCTCCGGGGTGCCCGGGACGATCGGCACGCCCGCGGCCTGGGCCGCCTTGCGGCCGGCGACCTTGTCGCCCAGCTTGCGCTGCATCTCGGCCGTCGGGCCGATGAAGAAGATCCCGGCCCGCTCGCAGGCCTCGGTGAACTCCGCGTTCTCCGAGAGGAAGCCGTAGCCGGGGTGGATCGCGTCGCACTCGGTGCGCCGCGCGAGATCGATGATCTCGTCGATGTCGAGGTAGGCGTCGATCGGCGCCTTCCCCTTGCCGATCAGGTACGCCTCGTCGGCCTTGTAGCGGTGGAGGGAGAGCCGATCCTCCTCCGAGTAGATCGCGACGGTCTTGATGCCGAGCTCGGTGCAGGCTCGGAAGATGCGGATGGCGATCTCGCCGCGGTTCGCGGCCATCACCTTCCGGAACGGAATGGGCATTTGGGCTTCTCCGGTCGTGCGCGCGCCGTCGTGCCATGGTTGGCACGCGGCGATGGGTCAACGGCTGTTGCTCGCGCTGGGCCCGGAGATGCGGGAAGAGATACGTGCTTGGATCGGGTCGAGTGTCACGGTCTCGGCTCGGTCCAACGCGGCGTTTCGTGAGACGAACGGGCACAGTAGAGCAAAAGGCCGGGGAGGATGTCGAGCCCCTGCCCGCCCCCGATGATGCCCGGAGCGGCGCAGCCACCGGCACCCGGCCAAACGGGCGCTACCCGTGAGGGTCCGGAGCGGCGCGCCTGGGGACATGCAAACGTCCGTAACGGCTCGCGCTTCGCGGGACAGTGAACCGGCGGCGTGCTATCTTCACCCGCTCCGCTCCACATTGAGCCCCCAGCACATGCCCATCCACAGGCCGCCCCGCGAGATCCCGTTCAACTACACCTGGGCCGACGACCGCCAGGCCGTCACGCTCCTGCTCGGCAACGAGGTCTGGTCCAAGCTCGAGGAGTTGCGGACGCGGCGCGTCACGGGCCGCTCGGCGCGGCTGTTGATGCGCTTCTTCGGCGAGGTGCTGATCCACCGGCGCAACCCCTTCCTCCTCCAGGAGTTGGCCGACTCGGGGGAGCGCCGCCGCCGGCTCTTCTCCAACATGGAGAAGGACCTCGCGCTCGTCGAGAGGAACTCGGGCGGTGAGCCGCGCGTCGTCGAGGTGCTCTCGGCCTGCCGGACGCTCTTCGCCGAGTTCCGCCGCGAGATCGAGGAGACGCCCGAGCTGCGCCGCCGGATGCAGTCGGAGCTCGGCCGCGTGGTGGGGCGCGAGAACGTGCTCGTCGACCCGTTCACGCTGGTGTCGCACGCGACCGACGCCACCGACTGGCGGCTCCACCTGCCGGTCGCCGTCGTGATGCCGGACGAGGAGGCGCAGGTCGCCCCCCTCCTCGCCGCCATCGGCCGGCTCGGGCTCAAGGCCATCCCGCGAGGCGCAGGCACCGGGCTCACGGGCGGCGCGGTGCCGCTGCGCGCCGGCTGCGTCGTCGTCAACACCGAGAAGCTCAACCGCATCCGGGGCATCGTGGAGCGCACGCTCCGGACGCCGGAGGGGCGCGAGGTGACGACGAAGGTCCTCGCCCTCGAGACCGGCGTCATCACCGAGCGGGCGATGGAGGCGGCGGAGCACCACGACCTCGTCTTCGCGACCGACCCCACCAGCGCGTGGGCGTGCACCATCGGCGGCAACATCGCGGAGAACGCCGGCGGCAAGGACTGCGTCCTCTACGGCACCTGCATCGACAACCTGCTCTCGTGGCGGATGGCGATGCCGAGCGGGAGGAGCTGGACGATCCGGCGGCTCGACCACCGCCTGCGCAAGATCCTCCCGGACGACGTCGTCACCTTCGCCGTCGAGGACGAGGACGGCGTGGAGCTCCAGCGGATCGCGCTCGGCGGCACCGAGGTGCGCAAGAAGGGGCTCTGGAAGGACATCACCAACAAGGCGCTCGGCGGCGTCCCCGGCTTGCAGAAGGAGGGGTGCGACGGCGTCATCACCTCGGCGGAGTTCGTCCTCTACCCGGAGTACGAGGTCAAGCGGACCCTCTGCCTCGAGTTCTTCGGGCCCGACTTCGACGAGGCCAGCCGCGTCATCCTCGATCTCGCCCGCGCCTTCCCGTTCCCCAACTCGGGGCGGGACGCGCTCGAGGCGCTGGAGCACTTCGACGCGGAGTACGTCCGGGCGATCAACTACAAGATCAAGGCGACCCGCGCGGAGACGCCCAAGGCCGTCCTCCTCGTGGACGTCGTGGGCCACACGGCCGAGCAGGCCGCGGAGGGGATCGCGAAGGTCCGCGGGATCCTCGAGCGCCACCCCAACACCCTGCTCTTCGAGGCGCGGGACGCCGCCGAGGGCAAGAAGTTCTGGGCCGACCGGAAGCGGCTCGGCGCGATCGCCCGGCGGACGAACGCCTTCAAGATGAACGAGGACGTCGTCCTGCCCCTCGCCGCGCTGGCCGAGTTCGCGCGCTGGGTGGACGGGGTCAACGTCGAGGAGGAGCGCTTCGCCCAGCTCCGCTTCGTCGAGCGCGCGGAGGAGATCCTGGGGGCGGGCCCGCGCAAGGACGACCCGGAGTGGACGGCCGCGAAGGCCCCGGCGGCGCTCGAGCGCTGCGCGCGGTCCCGCGAGGCGCTGGAGAGGGCGGACGCCGGCGCGCTCCGCGGGCTCGCCGAGCTCCAGGCGCTGCAGCGGGACCTCGGCGCGCTCGTCCGCGGCTACTCGGACCTGACCCAGGACCTCGATCGCGCCCACAAGGAGGTCCGCGACCGGCTCGTCGTCCTCGCGACGCACATGCACGCGGGCGACGGGAACGTCCACGTGAACGTCCCCGTCCTCTCCAACGACCGCGCGATGCTCCGCCGGACCGAGGAGGTCATCGACCGGGTGATGGAGAAGGTCGTCGCGCTCGGGGGCGTCGTCTCGGGCGAGCACGGCATCGGCGTCACGAAGCTCAAGTACCTGGAGCCCGAGCGGATCGCGGAGCTCGACGCGCACCGGCGGCACGTCGACCCGGCCGGGCTCATGAACCCCGGGAAGCTCCAGGACGTCGAGATCCTCGACCGCGTCTTCACGCCCTCGTTCAACCTCCTGGAGCTGGAGGCCCGCATCCTGCAGCACGGCCAGCTCGAGGATCTCGCCCGCTCCATCGCGCACTGCGTCCGCTGCGGGAAGTGCAAGCCCGACTGCTGCGTCTTCCACCCGGCCCGGGGGATGTTCTTCCACCCGCGCAACAAGAACCTCGCGATCGGCTCGCTCATCGAGGCCCTCCTCTACGACGCGCAGCGCGAGCGCTCGACCCGCTTCGAGCTGCTCCGCTGGCTGGAGGAGGTGGCCGACCACTGCACCGGCTGCCACAAGTGCCTGAAGCCCTGCCCCGTCGACATCGACACCGGCGTCGTGTCGATCCTCGAGCGCGAGATCCTCGCGAGCTGGGGCTACAAGCGGACGACGCCGATGACCGCGGCGACGCTCCGGTACCTGGACAGCCGGTCGCCCACCTTCAACAAGCTCTTCCGGGCCGGCGTCGTCCGGCTGGGCGGCGCGATCCAGCGGGCCGGCTGCGAGATCACCGCCCCCTTCCAGCCCGCCGACCGGCCGCCGGCCTCCTACGTCCTCCAGGTGCTGCGCTCGCCCACGCCGCCGGCGCCGCCGATGACGCTCCGGGACGTGCTGCCGGGCTGCGAGCCGGACCAGGTGCTCGTCTTCGAGCCGGCCGAGGAGACGAGCCACACCGTCTTCTACTTCCCCGGCTGCGGCTCGGAGCGGCTCCACTCGACCATCTCGATGGCGGCGCTGCACTTCCTCGGCGAGCTGGGGGTCCGGGTGGTGCTGCCGCCGCCGTTCCTCTGCTGCGGGTACCCCGCCCACTTCAACGCGAAGACCGGCCAGTACTCCCGGACCGTGCTGCGGGACACCATCCTCTTCAGCCAGATCCGGGAGATGTTCAGCTACCTCTCGTTCGACGCCTGCGTCGTCACCTGCGGCACCTGCCGCGAGGGGCTCGACGAGATGGAGGCGGGCAAGCTCTTCGGCGGCCGCATCGTCGACGTCGCCCGGTATGCCCTCGAGCGCGGCCTGAAGCTGGGCGGCGACGGGGAGTGGCTCTACCACGCCCCCTGCCACGACTCGCTCGAGGGGAGCGCGCTCGACGTGCTGGGCAAGCTGGGGGGCTTCGGGAAGGTGGAGGCCGTGCCCCACTGCTGCTCGGAGGCGGGCACCCTCTCCATGTCGCGCCCCGACATCACCGACTCGATGCTCCACAAGAAGCGCGCGGCGCTGGCCGAGGCGCTCCAGGACCGGCCGGCCGGCGCGCGGATCCTGACCAACTGCCCGTCCTGCGTGCAGGGGCTCGGCCGCAACATCCCGTTGGGCGTCGAGCCGCGCCACATCGCCGTGGCCCTCGCCGAGAAGATCTCCGGGTCGGGCTGGCTGGAGCGGTTCCGGGAGCGCGCCCAGGGCGCCCACGCTGTCCGTTTCTGAGGCACCCGCAGACCGCGATCCGTGCACGCCGCACGGATTCCGTGCACCGACGATTTCGCTGCCCAAACAGCGATCTCGGTGACCGTTCTGCGTGCTAGCGTGCCTGCTCTTCGATCACCCGTGCACGTGTTAGCGACACGCGGTGATCCCTTCCGAGCGCGCTGCTCAAGGAGAACGCAATGGCTGCACAGGCAATGGACGAGAAGCTGGAGCAGATCTACCAGGACATCCTGCGCCGGAACCCCGGCGAGGCGGAGTTCCACCAGGCCGTGCGCGAGGTGCTCGAGTCGATCGGGCCCGTGCTCACGAAGTACCCCGAGTTCCGCGAGCGCAAGATCCTCGAGCGGATGGCCGAGCCGGAGCGGCAGATCATCTTCCGCGTGCCCTGGACGGACGACAAGGGCCAGGTCCAGGTCAACCGCGGGTTCCGCGTGCAGTTCAACAGCGCGCTCGGCCCGTACAAGGGCGGCCTGCGCTTCCACCCGTCGGTCTACCTCGGCATCATCAAGTTCCTCGGCTTCGAGCAGATCTTCAAGAACGCCCTGACCGGCCTGCCCATCGGCGGCGGCAAGGGCGGCTCCGACTTCGATCCGAAGGGCAAGTCGGACGACGAGGTCATGCGCTTCTGCCAGAGCTTCATGACCGAGCTCTGGCGCTACATCGGCGAGCACCAGGACGTCCCCGCCGGCGACATCGGCGTCGGCGGCCGCGAGATCGGCTACATGTACGGCCAGTACAAGCGGCTCACCTCGAAGTACGAGGCGGGCGTGCTGACCGGCAAGGGGCTCGACTGGGGCGGCTCGCTCGTCCGGACGGAGGCGACGGGCTACGGCGCGACCTTCTTCGTGGACGAGATGCTCAAGGTCCGCAAGGACGGCTTCCAGGGCAAGAAGTGCGTCGTCTCCGGCTCCGGCAACGTCGCCATCTACACCGTCGAGAAGATCCACCAGCTCGGCGGCAAGGTGGTCGCGGTCTCCGACTCCGACGGCTACGTCCTCGACGAGAAGGGGATCAACCTGGAGCTCCTGAAGGACATCAAGGAGCGCCGCCGCGGCCGCATCAAGGAGTACTGCGAGAAGGAGAAGTCGGCCAAGTACGTGCCGGCCGGCAACATCTGGGAGATCCCCTGCCAGGTGGCCATGCCCTCCGCCACGCAGAACGAGATCAACGGCAAGGACGCCGCGCTCCTCGTGAAGAACGGCTGCGTCGCGGTCGGCGAGGGCGCCAACATGCCCACCACCCCCGAGGGCATCAACGTCTTCGTGAAGGCGAAGATCGCCTACGGCCCGGGCAAGGCGGCCAACGCGGGCGGCGTCGCGACGTCGGCCCTCGAGATGCAGCAGAACGCCGGCCGTGACTCCTGGACCTTCGAGTACACGGAGAAGCGGCTCGCGGAGATCATGAAGAACATCCACACCGCCTGCTACGAGACGGCCGAGGAGTTCGGCGCGCCCGGCAACTACGTCGTCGGCGCCAACATCGCCGGCTTCATCAAGGTCGCCAAGGCGATGGTCGCCCACGGGCTGATCTAGGCGCCACGGCAGCCTGAAGTGCGAAGGCCCTCTTCCCGCAAGGGAGGAGGGCCTTCTTCATTGATGAACATTCCCCTCTCCCTCACCGAGGGAGAGGGTCAGGGTGAGGGAGCTGGCTGCAGCGGCCACGCGACCTTCCAGCGCGACCAAAGAGAAAGGCCCTCTCGGGAGAGGGCCTTCGCGCTTCACGGTCGATGGCGAAGCTCAACCGCCGCGGAGAGTGAGCGGCACCTCGACGTGGAAGACGTCACCCTGGAACTTCGGGAAGACCATGAGCCTCGCGGCCGCCTTGAGGCACTCGCCCAGGTCGGTGCGGTTGAGCGTGACGTCGTCGAGCGTCGGGTAGGTGACGAAGCCGTTCGGGTTGACGTTGAGCCGGAGCGCGACCTTCCGCCCGTCGAACTTGATGTCGCCGCCCTTCTTCGACGCCTGGTCGATGCAGGCCTCGAAGGCCTTCCGGCTGGCGTTGACCACCTTCTGGACGGCCGCCGGCGAGAGCGCCGACGCCGCGTCGGGGAGCTCGACCGGCTTCGTCGGCTCGGCCTTCGGCGGCGGCGGGGGAGGAGGCGGAGGAGGCGGCTTCGGCTCGACCTTCGCCACCTTCCTCTCCTCGCGCTTCTTCTCCTCGCGGCGCGGCTCGGGCTCGGGCCGCTTCGCCTCGGCCTTCCTGGGCTCCACCTTCTTCGGCTCGGGCGCGGGCTCGGGCGTCGGCGTGGGAGTCGGCGCCGGGGGAGGCGGCGGCGCGACCGCGGCCACCGGGGCGGGGGCCTGGGGCGGAGGCGGCGCAGCGGCCGGAGCCTTCTTGCCGCTCGTGAGGGCGACGAGCACCACGATGCCGATCACCGCGGCGAAGCCGATCCCGATCAGCGCCACGGGGAGACCGCTCTTCTTCTTGTCCGCGCCCGCCGTGCTCGATGCCGGCGGCGGCGAGAACGCGGAGGGAGGCGGCACCTCGTGCACCGGCCGCGGAGGCTCCGGGGTCGCCTGCGGCGCCTCGAGCTCGCCGCGCATGTCCGCGAAGGGATCCTTGAGCGCGGCGTCGCCGGCGAAGTTGTCCGGCAGTGAGCCCCGCGCGGCCCTGAGGAAGGGGTCGTCGGCGACGGGCGGAGGCTCGGAGTCGGTCTCCGGTGGCGGCGAGGCCGAGTCCGCGAAGATGTCGACGTACCCGCCCTCTGTCGGCGGCTCCCTGGGCTCCTCCTCGGGCGTCATCATCGAGATCTCGGCCGTCGGGTCACCGACCGAGGGAGGTGGAGCCGGCGGGAACTGGAACGGGACGGCAGCGTCCGAGGGCGGCTGCTCGACCCCGACCTCGCGCGTCGGCGCGCCCTCCCGCGGGGCGCCGGCCGATCCGACGGCGCGCTGCACGGCGACGGGCGGGGAAGGCGTCACCGCCGGGCCGGCGGCGGGCGTCTTGACCACGATGAGGTGGCCACACGCCTTGCACTTCAGCTTGTAGACGCGACCCGGCGCGGGGGCCTCGGCGGTCGCATACTTCTTGCCGCACCGGTCACAGGAGAATTTCACGCTGGAATCCTACTTTTCACGCAGGCGTAGGGCAACTATCGAGACGCGCCCACCCTCCCACGCGCACGGGGCAAATGGCCGCGGCGCACCGCTTCCCCGGCCACCGTCAGGCCGGCTCGTGAAGGGAGACGGTCTTCATGTTGAGGAACTCCCGCATCCCGACCGCGGCCAGCTCGCGGCCGTACCCCGAGCGCTTCACGCCGCCGAACGGCAGCCTCGGGTCCGAGGCGACCATGGAGTTCACGAACGTGGCGCCCGCCTCGATCTCGTCGACGAAGCGCCGCCGCTCCTCCTCGTCACGCGTCCAGACCGAGGAGCCGAGGCCGAAGGGGGTCTCGTTGGCGACGGAGATCGCCTCGTCGACGTCGCGGACGCGGAACAGGAGCGCGACCGGCCCGAAGATCTCCTCCTTCGCGGCCGGGGTCCCCCGCGGAACCCCGGCGATCACCGTCGGCGGGAAGAAGAAGCCGGCGCCCGGCAGCGCCGCGCCGCCGGTGAGCACCTCCCCACCGCTCGCGACGGCCGCCGAGACCTGCAGGACCAGCTTGTCCCGCTCGACCCCGCTGACGATCGGCCCGACGTCGGTGGCCGGATCGAGGGGATCCCCCACCCTCAGCGCGGCCATCCGCCCCACGAACTCGCGCGCGAAGCGGTCGTAGACCTGCTCGTGGACGATGAAGCGCTTGGCCGCGATGCAGGACTGGCCGTTGTTGATGCAGCGCGCGGTCACGGCGGTCCGTGCGGCCCCCTCGACGTCCGCGCTCGGCATCACGATGAACGGATCGGACCCGCCCAGCTCCAGCACGGTCTTCTTGATGGCCCTCCCGGCGGCCGCTGCGACGGCGGCGCCGGCCCACTCCGAGCCGGTGAGCGTCGCCGCCATCACGCGCTCGTCCTCGACGATCCGCTGCACGCGCGAGGAGCCGACGAGGAGCGTCTGGAAGGCGCCCTCGGGGAAGCCGGCGAGCCGGAAGACCTCCTCGATGGCGAGGGCCGACTGCGGCACGTTGGACGCGTGCTTCAGCAGCCCGACGTTCCCCGCCACGAGCGCGGGGGCCGCGAACCGGAAGACCTGCCAGAACGGGAAGTTCCAGGGCATCACCGCCAGGACGGGGCCGATGGGGAGCCAGCGCACCCAGCTCCGCGACGCGCCCGACTTCACCTCCTCGTCGGCGAGGAAGCGCTCGCCGTTCTCGGCGTAGTAGCGGCAGACCCAGGCGCACTTCTCGACCTCGCCGACGGCGGCCTTGAGCGTCTTCCCCATCTCGAGCGTCATGGTCCGCCCGAAGCGCTCCTTCTGCCCCTCCAGCACCTCGGCGGCGCGGGCCATCAGGCCCGCGCGCTCGCGGACGGGGAGCCGCCGCCACGAGCGGAAGCGCTCCGCGGCGCGGGCGAGCCGCGCCTCCAGCTCGGCGTCGGTCAGCTCCTCGAAGCGGGCGAGGGTCTCGCCGCTCGCCGGGTTGATGCTCGACAGCGTGCTCATGTCGCTCCTCCGTGGCTGGGCGCGATGGGTCCGATCTCCATATCACGCCGGAGGGAGCGGCGGACGACGCGAGGGAGCGCACGCCCCGCGCTGTTGTCGAATCGCTGGCGTCCGCCTACTATCCGCCGCCGTGTCTGCGAAGCGCTCCCTCTTCTCGATCGACGCCGGCCTCCCGCCGTCCGGGCCGGCGCGCTGGGCGGTCATCGCCTACATGGCCGTGGGCGGGCTGGTCGCGATCCTCGTGCCGATCTTCCTGGGCGTGATGCTCTGGTATTACCTGTTCGGGGAGCCGCCGGCGCCCGCGCCGTAGCTCACGCGCCGCGCAGGACCGCGGCGACGCCGGCCCGGAGCCGCTGCAGCTCGAAGGGCTTCTCGATCACCGGGGCGCGCGTGAGCGCCACGAACTCGCGGGCGCGATCGGTGAACGCTCCGCCGGTCAGGAACACGATGCGCCGCGAGAGCTCGTGGTGGTCGTCCGCGAGTCGCTGCGCCAGCTCCATGCCGGTCATCTCCGGCATCATCAGGTCGCAGATCAGCGCGTCGTAGCGGACGCCGGCCCGGATCCGCGCGAGCGCCTCCCGGGCTTCGGAGACCCACTCGGCGTCGTGCTCGCGGAGCGCCCGGACGACGGCCCGGCCGACGAGCGGCTCGTCGTCCACGACGAGCAGCCGGGCGCGCCCCGGCACCGGCACCGGCGTCGCGGCCGCCCCCGGGACCGGGACCGCGACGCCGTCGGCGGGCGTGGCCTCGGCCTCCGACGCCGGCCGGAGCCGGACGCGGAAGGTGCTCCCCTCCCCCGGACGGCTCTCCGCCTCGATCCGGCCGCCGGCCTCCTGGACCATCGTCTGGCTGAGCGCCAGCCCGAGCCCCATGCCCTCCCGCCCCGTGGTGGTGAAGAAGGGCTCGAACACGCGCGCGAGGACCTCGGGGGCCATCCCGCAGCCCGTGTCCCGCACCTCGATCAGCACGGCGTCGCCGTCCCTCCGCACGTCGACCCGGATCCTGTTCGCGGCCGCCTCCCCCTCGCGGATCGAGTGCGCCGCGTTGACGAGCAGGTTCACGAGCACCTGCCCGAGCTGGCGGGGGGCGATGGTGACCCTCGGCACCGCCGCGAACGCGGTCTCGACCCTGGCGCGGTGCCGGAGCTCGTTGCGCACCATCGCGAGGGAGTCGCGGACGACCGCGACGGCGTCGCTGCCGCCGTCCCCCTCCTCACCGGCCCGCGCGAAGCCCCTCAGGTCGCGGACGATGTCGCGCACGCGCTCCGCGCCCTGCTTCGCCTCGCCGAGGAGCTCGGCGACGAGCCGGTCCCCGCCCTCGCGGCGCTGCCGGTCGAGCGCCTGGTCGAGGTTGCTCATCACCCAGGAGAGCGGGTTGTTGATCTCGTGGGCCACGCCCGCGGCGAGTCGGCCCACCGACGCGAGCCGCTCCGACGCCGCCAGCCGGGCCTCGGTCTCCTTGCGCTCGCTGACGACCGCCTGCGCGAGCCGCTCCTCGCGGTGCAGGCTCGCGGTCGCGAGCGCGCCGGAGGCGAGCGCCGCCGCCCCGGAGAGGAGCGCGTGGAGCGCCCCCGCCCCGCCGCTCGCGGCCTCGGCGGCCTCGAACGCCGCGAGGGCCGCGAAGGCGACCGCTGAGACGGCCTCGACCCGGTGCAAGTGGCTCCCCCCGACCGCGGCTCTCCGGCCCGCCGCGTTCGCTGAACGTTACATCACTCATAGCGAAAGCGATGCCTCGGGCGGGTCCACGAACCCAAGAGGGCGCGGCGGCGTGGGCAGCGTGTCCCTCGGCCGTGGGGCCAGCGTCCGCCGCACGTGCTATTCGTTCGCGCCATGGAACCGCTCGATCAGCTCCTCGCGCATGACGCAGCGTGGCATCCCCCGCGTGCCGAGGCCGACGCCTGGATCGCCGAGGCGCTCCGCCTCAGCGGCCCGCCGTCGCTCCTCCACGAGGCGCGCTGGTGGCAGGCCCGGGAGGCGGCGCGCGGCGGCGACTGGGAGCGCGTGACGGCGCTCGCCGGCGAGGGGCTCGGCGAGCCGTTCTCGGAGCGCGAGGCGGTGCGGCTCGCGCTCCTCCACGCGCTCTCGGGCGACCTCGACGAGGCGGCGCACGTGCTGGCGCAGGCGGTCCAGTGGCGGAGCGGCGAGGAGCTCCTCGCGCGCTTCGCGGAGCTCTGCGAGGCCGAGGGGCTCCCGGAGGCCGCGGCGCGGTTCCGCCGCTTCAGCGGGCGGGGGGGCTCCCCGCCGCCTTCACCGGCCGCCCCGTGAGGAAGAAGCTGCCCGCGGACATGTGGTGCACCGTGGTCCGCGCGTCGTCGGGGAAGACCCACTCGCCGCCGCGGAAGCAGGCGTCGTCGACGGAGGCCGCGACGACCTCGCAGACGAAGAGGTCGTACGGCGCCGCCAGGGAGCGATCGATCACCTGGCACTCGAGCCAGGCGAGGCAGCCGGCGACGAGCGGCGCCTTCACGCGGTCCGCGCGCAGCCGCTCGAAGCCGCAGCGGGCCCACTTGTCGACGTCGTGGCCGCTGACGTGGCCCGCCTCGTAGAGCGCGTCCAGCATCGACGCGGGCGGCACGGAGATGGCGAGCTCGCCCGACGCCTCGATGAGCTCACGGGTCCGCGACTCGGCGGAGAGGACCAGCGCCACCCGCGCGGGCTCGAAGTCGAGCGGGGCGCTCCAGGCGACGGGCATGAGGTTGTCCACGCCGCCGGCGGCGGCGGAGACGAGGACGACGGGGCCGTGGTTCAGGAGGCGGTAGGAGCGCCGGAGCTCGAGGGGGACGCGCATCCGGCGACGTTCGCACGGCGGCGGCAGGCGCGCCAGCGAGCCCACGCGCCTACTCGATCGGGAGCCGCTCCCCCGCGAGGAAGCGGTCCACGAGCGCCGGGTCGGCGAGGAAGATGCCCGCCATGCCCGAGACGTCGCGGCACCGGGTGTCGATCCCGCGCCGCGCGAGCGCCTCCTGCAGGACCACCACCGCGTCGGAGTAGAGCGCCTGCTGCAGCAGGTTCATGCGCACCTCCCCGCCCCCGTCGCGCTCCATCCGCTCGCGGAGCGCCCGCCGGCAGTCGGCCGCGTCCAGCGAGCTCAGGCTCCGGCACGCGAGGGGCCGGACGGGGTGGATGGCGCAGCGCCCGGCCGAGTCGAGGCATGGGCAGGTCTCGCGCCACGCGATCCGCTCCTCGTCCTCCAGCCACCGGACCCGGTCGTGGAAGGCGAGGAGCGCCCGCGCGCGCCCGGCCCGCTCCGCCTCCGGGAGGCGCTCCGCGAGCCACGCGGCCGCGACCGCCCCCTCGACCGCGAGGGTGGCGACGTTGACCGTGCAGCAGGAGGCGCAGCCGGCCGCGCAGGCCGGCGGAGGCTGACCGGCGACCCGCGCCGACTCGAGCTCCCGCTCGATCGTCTCCTGCACCGCCCCCATCAGCCGCGCGAGGCGGGCGGCGGCGGTCGGCGGCGCCAGCGCCTCGTCGGCGAGGCGCGCGATCTCCCCGCGACAGCGTTCGATCGGGCCGTCGGCCATGGGGTCCCCCCGCGTTGGGCGCTGCTGCCCCGCCATCAGGTCAAACCCGGTCGGCCCCTGTCAACCCGTCCGGCGGCCGCACGCTCACGGCCCGTGATTACGCGGCGTTGGCCGCCCGCCCGTGCGGCGGCGTTGACAGGGCGTCGCGCGGCGCGATAGCAGGGCTGCACAACACGAACACGCCTCGGGTGCCCGAGAGGGCAACCAGGGAAGCCGGTGAGAATCCGGCGCGGTCCCGCCACTGTGAGTGAGGGAGCCGCCTCCAAGCGCCACTCGGCCCTACGGCCCGGGGAAGGCGGAGGCGGCGTGGGAGGTGAGAGCCTCCCGAACCCACGAGCCAGGAGACCTGCCCGAGGACGGAAG
>DATIVK010000115.1:0-23933 GCA_035465955.1 Anaeromyxobacteraceae bacterium
CCCGACGAAGGTGAGGATCAGGCTGTCGCCCAGGACGAGGATGAGCATCGCCGAGACGAACAGGTTCAGGTACGTGAAGAACTTGGCGAACCCCTGCTCGTCCTCGTGCGACATGTACGAGACCGAGTAGATGTGGATCAGCGTGCCGACCCCGGTGACGACCATGATCATGGTCCCGGAGAGGCGATCCACGAGGAGCCCCCACGTCACGCTGATCAGCGCGCGGCCGTCAGGGCCCGCGATCTGGATCCAGGGCGGCCCCGCGTAGCGCAGGACGCTCCCCTTCGTCGTGTGGACGAAGGCGGCCAGCGAGAGGATGAAGGATGCCACCATGACCGCGACCGCGATGAACGCGGCGTTGGCCTTCCCCAGCCGCCGTCCGATCAGGGCGTTGATGCCGGCCCCGAGGAGCGGGAAGAGGATGATGGCCCAGAGATACGACTCCGCTGCGACGGGAGAAGCGAAGACCGGGGGCATAAGAGTGGGGCGAAGGATTACCCTCTTGTATGCTCCGAGACAAGAAGTAATGAGGCGAAATCCCTGAGGTAAAATCGGACATGACGGCTCCAGATTGCCCCGCCGGCGGTGCGACAGAAGCGCGCAAGCTCCCCAAGGCCGACAGGCTCCTACAAGCGGCGGATCAGGAGGGGCTGGTCGCGCGGCTGGGTCACCCGGCGGTGATGGCCGCGATCAGAGGTGAGCTGGACCGGCTGCGGGCCGAGATCCTGGCCGGCGCCCCCTGCCCCCCGGCCGATCGGATCGAACGGGGCCTCCTCGAACGGCTCCGGGCCGAGGGGCCCGGCTCCCTGCGCCCCGTCGTCAACGCCACGGGGGTCGTCATCCACACGAACCTGGGGCGCGCCCCCCTCTCGACGGCCACGCTGGAGGCGATGGCGGTGGCGGCCCGGGGCTACGTCTCGCTGGAGTACGACCTTCAGGCCGGCGAGCGAGGCGACCGGTACCACCACGCCGCCGGGGCGCTCTGCCGGCTGACCGGCGCCGAGGACGCGGTGGTGGTGAACAACAACGCCGCCGCGGTCCTGCTGGCGCTGGGGGCGCTGATGGAGGGGGCGGTGCCCGAGGTCATCGTCTCCCGCGGCCAGCTCGTGGAGATCGGCGGAGGCTTCCGGATCCCGGACGTCCTGCGGCAGTCCGGCGCGGCCCTCGTCGAGGTCGGGACGACCAACCGGACCTACCTGCGCGACTACGAGGCGGCCATCGGGCCGGCCACGCGCATCCTCCTCTCGGTCCACCGCTCCAACTTCCGGCTCTCCGGCTTCGTGCACGAGGCCTCCCTGGAGGAGCTGGCGGACCTCGGCCGGCGGCGCGGCCTCCGGGTCGTGGAGGACCTCGGCTCGGGGGCGCTCCTGCCGACGGAGCCGTTCGGCCTCGGCCACGAGCCGACCGTCGCCGAGCGGGTCCGCGCGGGCGCCGACGTCGTCTGCTTCTCCGGCGACAAGCTGCTCGGCGGACCGCAGGCAGGGATCCTGGTCGGGCGCGCGGAGGCGATCGCGCGCGTGAAGCGCCACCCGCTCCTGCGCGCGCTGCGCGTCGACAAGGTGACGCTCGCCGGCCTCTCGGCGACGCTCGCCCACTACGAGCGCGGCGAGGCGGCGGCTGAGATCCCCGTCTGGCGGGCCATCGCGACGAGCCCCGCGGCGCTCGCCGAGCGGGCCCGGCGCTGGCTCGCCGCCCTCGGCGGCGACGCCCCGGGCGCCGCGCTCGTCGAGGGGCGGTCGGCGATCGGCGGCGGGACGCTCCCCGACGTCACGCTCCCCACGACGCTCCTCGCGCTCCCGCCCGGGGACGCCGACGCGCTCGCCGCCCGCCTGCGCCGCGGCGACCCGCCCCTCGTCGCGCGGATCGAGGACGGGCGCGTCGTGCTCGATCCCCGCACGGTGCTGCCGGGCGAGGACGAGGCGCTGCTGCGGAGAGTGCGGGAGGCCATCCTGGGCTAGAGGCGCACGAGCGCGTCGCAGAGGGCGGTGCGTGAGGAGCGAAGCAGCGCAGGCGTGCATTTTCGCACGTCGAGCAGCGAAGCGACGAGCCCGCCGGCCGCAGGCAGCGATCGTGCGCCGATCTCACGGGTTGAACCGGTACCCGACGCCGCGCACCGTCTCCAGGTGCCTCGGCTCGTCGGCGTCGTCGCCGAGGTGGGAGCGCAGGCGGGCGACGAAGTTGTCGACGGTGCGCGCGGTGCCGAAGTAGCGCGAGCCCCAGACCGCCTCGAGGAGCTGCTCGCGGGAGAAGACGCGGTCGGGGTGCGTGACGAACCAGGCGAGCAGGTCGTACTCGCGGGAGGTGAGCTCGAGGGCGCGGCCCCAGACGGTGGCGCGGCGCGACTCCAGGTCGAGCTCGATCGGGCCGGCCCGCTTCACCGTCTCGTGGGGCGTGCCCCCCGCGCGCAGCTGCCGGCGGCGCAGGAGCGCCTCGATCCGGGCGAGCAGCTCCTTGAGGCCGAACGGCTTCGTCATGTAGTCGTCGGCGCCGAACTGGAGCCCCTTCACCTTGTCGGTCTCCTGCCCCTTCGCGGAGAGGATGAGGATCGGGATGTCGGGGTCCGTCTCGCGGAGCTGGCGCACCAGCTCGAGGCCGCCGAGCTTCGGCAGCATCACGTCGACCAGCAGCAGATCGGGCTGCTCGCTGCGGGCGAGGGCGAGCCCCGCCTCGCCGTCCATCGCGGAGCGGACGGTGAAGCCCTCCATCCCGAGGTTGAGCTGGAGCCCGCGGAGGATGGACGGGTCGTCCTCGACGATCAGGATGCGCCCCTTCACCGCTTTTCCTCCTCGATCGCGGGGAGCGTGATGGTGAAGGCGGTCCCCTTCCCCAGCTCGCTCTCCGCCTCGACCCAGCCGCCGTGGGCGGTGACGATGTGCTTCACCATGGCGAGCCCCAGCCCCGACCCCTCGATGATCCGGTCGAGGGGGTCCCGCGCCCGGTAGAAGCGGTCGAAGACCTTCTTCAGGTCCTGCTTGCCGATCCCCGGCCCGTTGTCGCGGATCACGATCCGGACGGCCGGCCCGGCGCGGGACGCCTCGACGTCGATCCGCTTCTGCGGGCCGGTGTACTTGAAGGCGTTGGTGAGCACGTCGACGAGCGCCTCGACGAGCGCCGCGCGGTCGACGCGGACGCGCGGGAGGCCGTCGGCGACGCGCACCCGCACGTCGGCCGGCTGGTGGAGGCGCAGCGGCGCGAGGGCCGACACCGCCGCGTCGACGATCGGCGGGAGCGGCTCCGGGTGGAGGTCGAAGGTGCGGCGCCCGGACTCCATCCGCGCCCAGTCGAGGAGCCGGTTGATGAGCGCGGAGAGCCGCTCGGTCTCCTCGGCGATGATCTCGAGGGCCTCCTGCTGGCGGGCCGGCTGGTCGCGGAGCCGGCCGAGCTGGAGCGTCTCCACGAACATGCGGATGGAGGTGAGGGGCGTGCGCAGGTCGTGCGAGACCTTGTTGACGAAGTCGGTCTGGAGCCGCGCCATCCGCGCCTCGCGCCGGAGGACGACGATGGCCGCGATCCCGCCGATGACCGTCGTGACGACCATCGCCACGACGAGCCCGCCGAAGAGGTAGTCGCGGACCCGCGACCCGAAGACGAGGATCAGGATGCCGACGGTGAGGAGCGCCGCCGCCGGCACGAAGACGAACCCGATGATGAGCCCCAGGATGCGCGAGAGCTTCATTGGGACCATCCTATACAACGACGAAGGGCGGGGCCCCTCCGGAGAGGGGGCCCCGCCCTGTCCAACGGATCAGCCGCCTGCTACGGCCGATGGAAGGTGCTGACGTCTCCGCCCAGATCGGCGACGGAGTCGATCAGGAGCTGGGCGACGTACTTGACGTTGTGCGCCCACGCGCCGGCGTCCTTGGTCGCCATCTGGTAGTTGAAGGCAGCCTTCGCGAGGCCGTCCGTCCAGGCGGTGAAGGCCGCCGTCTCGCCCGTGTCGCAGACCCCGTTGTCGTTGGTGTCCTGGAGGAAGTACGGGTAGGTCGTCGCGCTGTAGCAGATCGGGCTCGGCGTCCCGAGGCCCTTCGCGACCGTCTGCATCTGCGCGAGCACCGCGGCGCGGAGCGCCGCCAGCTCGTCGCCCAGGGGCTCGGTGGTGTTGCCGTCGCCGTCGAAGTCGACGGTGCTGAAACGGATGGCGGCGATGGAGCTCGCGGCGCCGTGGCACGACTGGCACGCGCTCAGCGCCTTCGGCGCGAAGGTGTGGCCCTTCACGTCGTGGCAATCGGCGCAGTCGATGCCGCCCATGTGGGACCGGCGGCCGACGTAGGTCTTCCCGTCGTACTCGTACCCGACGTGGGCCTCCGAGCCGAGGAGGGTCGCGCCCGCCGCCGCGTAGTGGATGTTGCGGAAGCCGGGCGTGCCCGCCGCGATCTTCGCGTCGACCGTCGCCTTCGCCTCACGCCCCGAGTGGCAGGTCATGCAGATGAAGGACGGGGCCAGGAGCTTGTCCGAACCGTCCGCCGCGTCGGCGGTGACCGTCACGTTGCTCGGGAACTTCACCGAGGTCACCGCGACGAGGTTGGGAGCGGCCTCGGTCGGCATGAAGGCCGTGTGGCAGGTCTCGCAGTTCAGGCCGTTGGCGCGGCTGGCCGGGACCGCCGGCGCCGCCCCGGTCGCCACGAAGGCGCGGAAGCCGTACGAGCCCGAGTGGCACTTGGCGCAGGCGGAGGAGACGTTGCCGTCGGCGTCCCAGTGACGGGCCGGCTCGCCGGAGCCCATGAAGTGGCCGTTGTCGTCGCGGGCGACGCTCGCGAGGGCGGCGGGGTTCAGGTCACCGATCGAGTCGACGAGGAGCTGGATCACGTACTTCGCGTTGTGGGCGAAGGCGCCGGGATCCTTCCACGCGTACTGGTAGTTGTAGCCGGCGCGCACCAGGCGCGACGTGAGGATGCCCGCGTAGCGGTTGGCGTACACGGCCTCGCCCGCGTCGCAGACGCCGTCGGCGTTGGTGTCCTTGAAGAAGTAGGGGTAGCTGGCGTTCGAGTAGCAGATGGCGGTGCCGATGGTGCCGGCGGCGTAGGCCTGGATCTCCGTGAGGAGCTTCGCCTTAAGCCCCTCGATCTCGCCGGCGATCCCCTCGGTGACGTCGCCGTCGCCGTCGTAGTCGACCTTGGAGGACATCTCGCGGATGTTCTTGAGGCTCGCGAGGTCCGTGACGCCGGCGTGGCACGTCGCGCACTTCGCGGTGTCGATCGCGAGGGAGTGCTTGTCGTGGCACTCGATGCAGGAGTCGTTGCTCGAGACGTGCGCGAACTTCGCGTCATAGAGCTTGCCGGCGTACTGGTACCCGCCGTGCGCCGCGCCGCCGAACTGCGTGGCGCCCGCGGCGAAGTAGTGGGCCGCCTGGAAGGTGAGCGTCGCCGACTGCGTGTCGGCCGTCGCGCCGCCGTTGGACGCGATGTGCGCGTCGGCCTGGACGCCGGAGGACATCCCCTGGTGACAGGTCATGCAGCGCGCCTCGGCGCCGAGGCCGTCGATCTTGGCGCCCGAGGGGAAGGTGACCGAGGTGAGCGCGGTGGCGGCGGCGCTGTGGCAGGCCGCGCAGTTGATGCCGGCGTAGTCGGGCTGCGGGGCGACCTCGACCGTACCGGCCGCGGAGCCGTCGGCGCCGAGGTAGTCCGCGAACCCCGGGGAGGAGTGGCAGCGCGCGCAGGTGGTGGGGATGGGCGGGGTCGCGTCCCAGTGGCGGAACTGCTCGCCCCCGACGTTGTTGTGGCCCGAGGCCGACCAGCCCGAGGAGATCGCGACGATGTCGGGCGGCCGAGCCGTGACGACGACGTTGTAGCTGCCCACGGCGCCGGTCGCAGCGCCGGTGGCGGTGATGATCGCGGAGCCGGCGGCGACGCCCGTGACGAGACCGTCCGCACCGACCGTGGCCACGGCCGTGTTGCTCGACGCCCAGGTGTACGAGGCGTCGGTCCCGTTGGTGGTGGCGGCGCCGAGCTGGACGGTGGCGCCGGCGACGACGGCGAAGTCGCCGCTCACGGCGACGCGCGGGCCGGGCACCTCCACGGTGTTCGTCACGGTCTTGGTCTCGGTCTTGGTGCAGCCCGCGGCCGCGAAGACCGCGGCGAGCGCGAGAGCTGCGCTGCGCTTGAAGCTATGCATGTTTTGACTTCCTCCTCGTGTGGTTCCACGAGCCTGCTGGTCAGTGCTGCGGGTCGATCCCGCGTCGGCCTGGAGTCCTGAGCGGGTCCGACTGGAGCCGGCCGGCCTGCGACGCCGCCACCGGGCCCCGACGAATCGTGAACGGGGCAACGACACCGATGCATATCGCCTGCCGGTGAATCAGATTCAGCGCGCGTCACCGGTGGTCACGACAGCGCACCCACCCCACATCGACATAGGCGGAGCGCCGCGCACCCTCCGTCGAACCGTGACGTTCCGTGAAGACGCCATCGACGCGAGGCGACGCAAGAAGCGCACGTTTACAGCGGAAGGACGGCCCTGGCGACTCCGACATGGGCGGCAGACCGACGCCGGGGCTGGCCCTGCGAGCGCGCGCTGGCCCCCCAGCGGGGCCTGCGGCATAGCGCTCAACCAGGGGGGATTTCACCCACCGGTGAATCGGCGTAGACGTCGTGAGCCGGCCTCCACGCTCGTCGCCGGCGGACACGCACGCGAAGGGCGGAGGCGCTTCATCGCGCCCCCGCCCCTCTCACCTCAGGTCACCCTTCGGCGGTGACCCTCCGTCTACCGATTGTGGGCCGCGGTGAAGTCCGCGGTCTTCCCGGCGGCGTGACACACCGCGCAGGACTCGATCGCCACGAGGCTCAGCGGGCCGGCCCTGCCGTTCGCGAAGATCTGCGGCGTCCAGCCGTTCGAGTACGCGTGGCTGCGGAGCTGCATCTGCGCGAGCGCGTCACCGGACTGGTGACAGGTCATGCAGCTCTGCGTGGACGGACCGATCAGCGTGTCGTCCGTCTGGACGCCGTACGGGGCCGGGCCGGTGTCGACCGTGACCCCCACGGCCCGGGTCGGATCCGGGAAGACCTGGTCGCTGCCGCCGGTGTGGCAGGCGGAGCACTGGTTCAGCGGCCGCGGGTACTCGACGAGCGTCACGTTGTGGATCTGCCAGAGCGGCTCGGTGTTGGCGAGGATCGGGCCGGTCGTGGTGTCGCACAGCCCGTTCGTGCCGACGACGGGCATCCGGTCGGTCGTGCCGTTCGCCAGCGAGCCGAACACCGGGTAGTAGGTCACGATCCCCTCGCCGGAGTCGCAGCTGAAGCCGCCGGTGGTCGGCCAGTGCCGCGTCGCCACGGCGTCGGCGAAGGAGGCGGCGTTCCCGAAGAAGTAGATGCCGCGCGTCCGGTAGATGACGTACGAGCGTCCGTTCTCCCCCGCCGCGTGGACGGAGTGGATCATCGTGCGCATGTCGTAGGTCTCACCGGGCTTGCCGTCGTAGGCCTCCGTCGCGTCCACCTGGAAGAGCACGCGGTTGTTCTGCTCGCTCGACGCCGGGTTGTGGCACGTGTCGCAGAGGTCGACGTTGTCCACCCGGTTGCCGCCGTGCTGATAGAGCGACCCCTTGTGGCAGGCCAGGCACTTGGCGGTGTCGACGACCGGGCGGCGGGCCGCCCCGGCCGCGGCGGCGCCATCGGCCGCGGGGACCACGTAGTTGAAGACCGGGCTCTTGGCGCGGACCTGGATGATCTCGCCCGCGGTGCCCGCGGCGGCCGCGAAGCGGACCTGGGGCTTCCCCTGGAGCGCCATGGCCCCGCGGATCCCGGCGGCGGCGAAGGCGTCGACCGGCGTGGTGGTGGTGGCCACGTTCGCGGCGCAGGTGGTGTTGGCGGCAGCGAGGGTCGCGCTGGTGGCCGGCTGCCCCGGGGAGACGGTGCCGGTCCGCCCCGCGTTCACCCAGTCGTCGCCCTGGCCGTACGCCTTGATGAACTGCATGTTGCTGGCGGACTGCCCGGTCGTCGCGTTGGCGGTGAGCCCGAGGAAGACCGGGCCGGCGGCGACGTCGGCGTTGCAGGGGTCGACGGGGGTGCCGTTGTAGGAGGCGGTCCAGGTGACCAGGTAGTTCGTGCCGGAGCGGGTGACGCCGGTCACGGCCAGGGCGAACCTGGCGCCTTCGTCGACCGAGACGTCGGTGGCGTTCCAGAGGAGGCCGTTGCGCTCGGTCTTCAGGCCGTTGTGGAAGGCGGAGATGTCGGCCGGCGCCGTCGTGCCGTCATGACAGCCCGCGCAGTTGGTGGCCGAGGTGAAGGAGGCGTGGTTGGCGCCGCCGAAGGAGAAGATCGGCGCGGTGGCGGTGCCCGTGTTCGGGACGCCGAAGCCCGCCCAGGCGAAGCCCGCGGCGACCTCGGCGGTCGTGCCGCCCGGCGTGACGATCGTGGGCGGCCCCGCGTGGCAGGACATGCATCGCGCCCAGGTGACCGGCACGGCAGCGACCGTCGACAGCGAGGCGGCCGTGTGGCAGACGCTGCAGTTGTTCATGTAGGACGGGAAGCCGATGGAGAACTGGCTGGTGGCCGACACCCCGGTGGTCCCGTTGAAGTTCCGGTAGTAGGTGCCGCCGGCGAGGGTCGAGCCATCCAGCTTCGTGGCGCCCGGCATGTTGTGGGAGTTGTGGATGCCGTGCACGTAGCCCATGAGGCGCGTGCCAAGGGTCGCGAGCCGGGTCTCCGCGGTGTTGTCGCGGTCGTGGCAGACGACGCAGGCGGTGACACCCTTCGGGTTGTAGTTGTCCTCGTGGCCGAGCTGGATGCCGTTCGCGTCCACCTTGTTGAACACGTTCTCGCCGTGGCAGTTCATGCAGGCCGTGTTCTCCACGAGCACGTTGGCGTTCATCACGCCGCCGAGCACGGCGACGGCCGTGGCCGCGGGCTGCGGGAGTCCGGCGTTCAGGTTGACGAGGAAGACCGTGCCGGCGGCGGCGGGCGTCGCGCCCGTCGAGCCGTAGCCCGGCATCGTGATCGTGTAGTTGCCGTTCCCGTTCGCCTTCACCGTGAAGCCGGTGAGGGTCAGCGTCGTGCGGGTGCCCGCGCCGGCCGTGTCGTTGAACACCCACGTGCGGACCGTCGTGAGCTTCGTGAACTCGTTGCGCGGCACGCCGTCGACCTTGATGTCGACGTTGAAGGCCAGGTCGGTGGTGCTGGTGGCGTCGGCGACCGCCTCGTTGCTGACGGTCAGACGACCCGGGATGACGTTGGGGGAGAGGAGGATCGTGCTGCCGTCCGGGCAGGAGACCGTCCGGCTGCCGTCCGTGTTCCAGGCGAGCGCGCAGGACTGGCCGTTCGTGCCGTTCGTGCCGTTCGGCACGACGGCGGAGGTGCCGTCCGCGCAGCTGATCGTCGTCTGACCCGAGGCGGGGACGTTCGGCTGCACCGTGCACGAGGTGCCGGGTGAGCCGTCCTTGCCATCCTTGCCCTTGCACCCGGCGATGGCGACCACGGCGGCGAAGGCGAGCGCCGCGCTTCGTCTCAACGTATTCATGTCTGGGCCTCTCCCGAAGAAAGGCGGCGCCGGAGCGACGCCGCCAAGATGACAGGCCTCCAAAAAGGACACGCGTCGACATCGCGGCAAGGTGCCAATCGGGCATGTTTGCTGGGAGTTTTCACCGCGGTCCCGGGGATTTCACGCAACCCATCGGGGTTCGCGCGCGGTGAAACGTGCGGCCAGCGACCGCTTGCACCCCGCGTGCACCCCGCACGGGACGAAGCGCGCGCGGGCGACGCAAAGTCTGCCGGTCAGCCGTGGAAGCGACGCCCCGCGCGGGCGTACTCGACGAGGAGCGGCGCCGGCTCGAACCGATCGCCATGCTTCGCGCGGAGCGCCTCGAGCTTCGCGAGGAGCACCGCGGGGCCGAGGGCGTCGGCGTACCGGATGGGGCCGCCGCGGAAGGGCGGGAAGCCGATCCCGAAGACGGCCGCCAGGTCGGCGTCGCGGGCGCTGCGCACGACCCCCTCGCCGACGCACCGGATCGCCTCGTTCACCATCGGCAGCGCGACCCGCTCGACCAGCTCCTCCGCGGGGAAGGTCTTCCGATCCCGGCCGCCCGGGAGCAGGTCGTAGACCGTCTCGTCCACGTGCTTCCTGCCGGCGCCGTAGGTGTAGAAGCCCTGCTGGTTCTTGCGCCCCAGCCGCCCGGCCGCGAGCACGTCCTGGATGGCGCCCGGCGGCGCGAGCCGCTCGCCGAAGGCCTCGTGCATCACCTTCGAGACCTTGGCGGCCACGTCGATCCCGACCTCGTCGAGCAGCGTGATCGGCCCCACCTTGAAGCCGAACCGGACGAGCGCCCGGTCCAGCTCGTCGATCGCCGCCCCCTCGACGAGGAGCCGCGCCGCCTCGTTGACGTAGGGGGCGAGGATCCGGTTGGCGTAGAAGCCCGGCCCGTCCTTCACGACGATCGGCGTCTTCCCCTGCCGCTTCCCGAACGCCACCGCGGTCGCGATCGCCTCGGGCGAGCTCCGCTCGGCCGCCACCACCTCGAGCAGCGGCATCTTGTGGACCGGCGAGAAGTAGTGCATCCCGACGACGTTCTCCGGGCGCTGCGCCGCCTCCGCGATCCGCGAGATCGGCAGCGCCGAGGTGTTGGTCGCGAAGAGGGCGCGGGGGTTCACCGCCTCGAGGTCGCGCAGGACCTGGCGCTTCAGCTCCATGTCCTCGAAGACCGCCTCGATGACGAGGTCGGCCGCCGCGAGCCCCGACCAGTCGGTCGTGCCGGTCACGAGCCGCATCGTCGCGAAGAGCTCCCGCTTGTCGATCGAGCGCCGCTTCACCCGCTCCTGGAGCAGGCCGCGGACGATCGCGAGCGCCTTGCCGACGAGGGCGTCGTCGCGGTCCCGCAGCCGCACCGGCACCCCGGCGTTGGCCGTGACGTAGGCGATGCCGCTCCCCATGAAGCCGCCGCCGAGGACGCCGACGCGCTCCACGCGCCGCGGCTCGACCTTCGGGTCGTCCACGCCGCGGTCCTTCTTGAGCGCGGTCGAGGCGAAGAAGATCTCGACGAGCCGGCGCGAGACGTCGGTCACCGCCAGCTCGCCGAACCGCTTCGCCTCGAGGGCGAGCCCCGCCTCGAGGCCGTGGGCGGCGCCGTGCGCGATCACCTCCAGCGCCCGCTCGGGCGCCGGGTAGTTGCCCTTCGTGCCGCGGAGCAGCGCCGCCTTCGCCTGCCGGAAGAGCAGCGCGCGCCCCGCCGGGTTCCCCGCGAGCGCCGCGTGCCGGACCGTGGCGAGCGCCCCGTCGTGGTGGCGCGTCGCCGCCGGCTGCAGCGTCCCCGCCGCCAGCTCGGCCGCGCGCCGCCGCGCCACCTCGAGCACCAGCTCCCTCGGCGGCGTCTCGTCGACGAGCCCGAGCTTGCGGGCCTTCTTCGCCTTCACGCTCTTGCCGGTGAGGACGAGGTCGAGGCCGGCCTCGAGCCCCACGAGGCGTGGCAGCCGCTGCGTACCGCCCGCGCCGGGGATGAGGCCGAGCTGAACCTCCGGGTTCCCGAGCACGGTCTTCGGATCGTCCGAGGCCACGCGCCACGTGCAGGCGAGCGCCAGCTCGAGGCCGCCGCCGAGGCAGGCGCCGTGGATCGCGGCGACGACCGGCTTCCCGAGCGCCTCGAGGCGGCCGTAGACGCCCTGCAGCTCGCGCGCGAGCGCCTCGGCGTCGGCCGCCGTCTTGAGCGCCTGGAACGTGTCGATGTGGGCGCCGGCGATGAAGCCGTCCCTCTTGCCGCTCGCGACGACGACCGCCTTCACCTCGCCGTCGGCGCGCAGCGCGTCCACGAGCTTCGAGAGCTCGGCGCCGACCTCGGGCGAGATCGTGTTGACCGGCTCGCCCGGTACGTCCACGAGGACCGTCGCGACGCCGCCGTCGAGCGAGACGCGGAAGTTGCGCAGGGAGCTGCCGATCGCCGCCGTGTTCGCCGTCGCCGTCGCCATCGCCGTCCCTCCGTCCCGAGCCGTCACTCCCGCTCCAGCACCATCGCCGCGCCCATCGCCCCCGCCGCGCAGACCGTGAGGAGCGCGTACTGCCCCCCCCGCCGGCGCAGCTCCCGCGCCACCTGGTGGATCATGCGGGCGCCCGTCGCGCCGAACGGGTGGCCGAGCGCGATCGAGCCGCCGTTCACGTTGAGCCGGTCGGGGTCCACCTCGCCGAGCGGCTCCGGGCGCCCGAGCTCGCGCTGGGCGAACTCGCGGGAGGCGAACGCCTGGAGGTTCGAGAGCACCTGCGCGGCGAAGGCCTCGTGCATGTCGACGAGGTCCATGTCCTTCAGGCCGAGCCCCGCCCGCTCCAGCGCGACGGGCGCCGCGTAGGCCGGCCCCTGCAGGAGCTGGTCGGACGGGTCGAGGGCCGCGTAGGCGTAGCTGCGGATGAAGGCGATCGGCGCGAGGCCGAGCGCCTTCGCCTTCTCCTCGGACATCAGCACGAGGGCCGCCGCGCCGTCGGTGAGCGGCGACGAGTTGCCGGCCGTGAGGCTGCCGTAACGCTTGTCGAAGACCGGCTTCAGGGCCGCGAGCGCCGCGAGCGTCGCGTCCTTGCGGACGATGTTGTCGCGCGCCGAGACCGACGCGTAGTCGGGCGGCACCGCGACGCGCATCACCTCCTCGGCGAAGCGCCCCTCGTCCCAGGCGGCGGCGGCGCGCTGGTGGCTGCGGAGGGCGAAGGCGTCCTGTGCCTCGCGCCGGATGCCGTTCTTCCGCGCCATGATCTCGGCGCTCTGCCCCATCGTGAGCCCCGTCGTCGGCTCGGTGAGCCCGGGCGCCACCGGCGCGAAGTCGCGCGGGCGCAGGTGGGCGAGGATCGCCATGCGCTCCCGCATCGACCGCGCCTTCGACAGGTCGACGAGCGAGTGCGCGAGCTTGCGCCCCGCGAAGATGGGGGCGTCGGAGACCGACTCGGCGCCGCCGGCGAGCGCGACGTCGGCGTGGCCGAGCACGATCTGGTCGGCCGCGGAGGTGGCCGCCTGGATCGAGGTGGCGCAGGCGCGCGAGACGGTGTGGGCCTCGACGCGCTTCGGCAGCTGCGTCCGCAGCACCACCTCGCGGGCGATGAGCGTCGCCGTCGTCGACGGGATCACCTCGCCGAAGGTGACGAGGTCGAACTCCTTCGGGGCGATGCCGGACCGGACCACCAGCTCGTTGGCGACGAGGGCGGCGAGGTCGATCGCCGCGAGCGACGCGAAGTCGGTGCCCGCCTTCACGAACGGGGTGCGGAGGCCGGCGACGATGGCGGCGCGGCGTCCCGGGCGCGGTTGACCGTTGCGAGCCATGGTCCCTCCAGCCGGCGGGCGTGCGGGTGAGCGTCCTGTTACCCATTTAGTGTGAGTGAAGGCCGGCCGCAGCGAAAGGGGGGACTCCGCTCCACCGGCCGACCCGCCCCAACTGAGACCGGGCGGCGGCCGACGGCACCCGCCATTCGTGAATAGGTCATTCCTGCGGCGCTCCTTTGGGCGAGGGTGCCCGGTCGGCGCCGCGGAGGTCAGCGCCGTGCGCCCACCCGTGATCGCCCTGCTCGTCCCGCTCGCGCTCCTCGTTCCCGACCGGCCCCGCTGCGCCGAGCCGGCGGCGCCCACGCCGCCCACGGCGGCCCCTTCGCCCGACCTGAAGCCCCGCCCCGACCTCGACCTCCTCCTGAGCGAGCCGCCGGCCACGGTGCGCGATCGGGCGGTCGAGGAGGCGGTGCAGCGCCGGCGGACGCTCCTCAACGTCCACCAGGCGGCGGGGCTCGCGACGTGGGGGCTCATGGCCGCCACGGTCGTCGTGGGGCAGCTCAACTACAACGACCTCTATGGCGGCGGCGGCTACACGCAGCGGTACCGGGAGACGCACGTGGCGCTGGCCGGGGCGACGACGGCCAGCTTCGCGTTCACCGGCGTCCTCGCCTTCGCCGCGCCGAAGCCGTACCCCACGCGCCCCCGCCTCGACACCGCGACCGTCCACAAGGTGTCGATGGCGCTCACCACGCTCGGGATCGTGAGCCAGATCGCCCTCGGGTACGTGACGCACGACGCGCCGGCGGGCGTCGACCAGAGGCGGCTCGCGCAGGCGCACCAGGGGGTCGGCTACGCCACGCTCGGCGCCATGACGATCGGCGCCGTGACGCTCCTCTTCTGAGGGTTCCCCGTGACCGCGCTCCCGCTGCTGCTCCTCCTCGCCGCCGCCGATCCCGCGGGCGGCGCTGCGGGGACCTGGTCCGTCGCCGACGGCTCGACGATCTCCTTCCACCTGGTCCACAAGTTCCACTCGGTGGACGGGGTCGCGCGCGCCGTCGAGGGCAAGGCGCTCCTCTCCCCCGACGGCGCCCTCCAGTTCGCGGTCCGCGCGCGGGTCGCCGGGTTCGACTCCGGGAACTCGAACCGGGACGCGCACATGCTCGAGGTCGTCGAGGGGGCGCGCCTCCCCTTCGTGACGCTGAAGGGGACGGCGGAGGGGGTCCGCGCCGACGCCTTCCCGGCGACCGTGGACGTGCCGCTGCGCGGGGCCCTCGAGTTCCACGGCGTGACGCAGGCGCTCGACGTGACGGCGCACGTCCGCTTCACCGCGCCCGACCGCGCCGAGGTCGTGGCCGAGTTCCCCGTGAGCCTCACGGCCCACGGGGTCGCGCGGCCGTCGCTCCTGTTCGTGAAGGTCGAGGACCGGCTCGCGATCACCGCGCGGCTGGTCCTCGCGCGCGAGGCGCGGTAGCCGGCCCCCCCCGCGCCTTCCCGGCGGGGTCCGCCCGGCCGTTGCCCGGCCGCCCGCCCCGGGCCAAGATGCGCCCGTGATCGACGTCCGAGGCCTCGAGAAGCACTACCGGGTCCACCGGCGCGAGCCGGGGCTGGCGGCGGCCCTCCGCTCGCTCGTCCGGCGCCGCTACGAGTCGGTGCGCGCGGTCGACGGCCTCTCCTTCCGCGTCGGCGAGGGGGAGCGGGTCGGCTTCCTGGGGCCGAACGGCGCGGGCAAGACGACCACGCTCAAGATCCTCTCGGGGCTCCTCCACCCGACCTCGGGGGAGGTCACCGTCGCCGGCCACCTGCCGCGGCGGCGCGAGACCTCGTTCCTCCAGCAGATCACGCTCGTGATGGGGCAGAAGCAGCAGCTCCTCTGGGACCTCCCCCCCTCCGAGACCTTCGCGCTCAACCGGGCCGTCTACGGCGTGCCCCGGCGGCAGTTCGAGGAGACGCTGCGCGAGCTGGTGGACCTGCTGGAGATCGGCGACCTCGTCGGCAAGCCGACCCGCCAGCTCTCCCTCGGCGAGCGGATGAAGTGCGAGCTGGCCGCCGCCCTCCTCCACCGCCCGAGGGTCCTCTTCCTCGACGAGCCGACGATCGGCCTCGACGTCTCGATGCAGGCGACCGTCCGCCAGTTCGTGAAGGCCTACAACGAGCGGTTCGGGGCGACCGTGCTCCTGACGAGCCACTACATGGAGGACGTCGTCCAGCTCTGCCCGCGCGTCATCGTCATCGACCGGGGGCGGCTCATCTACGACGGCGACCTCCGGGCCCTCTCCCACCGCGTCCGGCCGGACAAGCGGATCGTCGTGCGCGTGGCGAACGGGGACGGCGCCGACCTCGGCCGCTTCGGCGCCGTGGTGGCGCGCGGCGACGGCGCGGTGACCTTCCAGGTGCCGGCGGACCAGGTCTCGGCGGCGGTCGCGCGGATCCTGGGGGAGCTGACGGTGACCGACCTGACGGTCGAGGACCCGCCGCTGGAGGAGGTGCTCTCGGAGCTCTTCCGCTCGGCGCGCGCGGGCGGCTGACGCTCAGCGCCGGTCGAACTGCCTCGCCGAGACCGCCAGCGCCTCGGCGGCGGTCCGGTGCACGCGCGGGCCGTCGTTGTGCGGCATCGTCGGCACCTCCGGGTAGGCGCGCATCCGCGCGACGATCCCCTCGGCCTCGGCGGCGAGCCGCGCGTCGCAGCGGGCGTAGAACCCGAGCTCCCCCTCCTCCAGGCCGTTGTGCGGCCGGAGGATCGAGCGGATCTCGCGGACGAGGTCGTGGCTCGGGGACGGGACGAGGAGCGCGGCGATGGCGCCGTGGTCGATCCGGAGCAGCCGCGCGGTCGCCTCGAACTCCGGGTCGGGGGGGCCCGCCCTCCGGAAGGCGGCGGTGAGGATCTTCTCCTCGATCCCGATGTGGCGCAGCAGGGCGGAGCGGAAGGCCTCGTAGGACGTCCGCTCGATCTCGCCGGGGACGGCCGTCGCCTCCGAGAGGAGGGCCTCGAGCCGGTCGTGGTCGGCGGAGAGGAAGCGCGTGATCGGGCCGGGCATGGCGGGATCCTAGTCACCGTGGTGAGGGGCTGCACGGGCCGGCTCGGCCGCCGCCTCCGTCCCTGCGGGGGCGCCGTGCCCCTCGTGGGCGCCGGGCTCGCCGTGGGCGCCGCCCCCCGCGGCCGCCGCGTCGACCGCCTCGATCCAGTGCACGAACGGGACGTACTGCGCGACCCAGGCGCGGCCGGCGGCGACGTCGCCCGCGGGGGGCTTCTGCGCCTTCAGCCGCGCGAAGCGCTCGTGGAGGCCGTGGCGGACCCCCTCGACGAGCAGCCGCTCCAGCTCCGCCGCGCTCCCCTTCGCGACCGCGGCGTCGGCCGCCGCGACGGCGGGGGTGAGCTTCAGCCCGGCCGGCTTCAGGCCGGTGTACGGCGCCCCCTCGCCGGCCCGGTGGACGCGGACGAGGGTCTCGAAGAACCAGGTGTCGGCGAGCGCGCGGGCCTCCCCGCCCGCCTTGCGGACCGCGCGGGCCCGATCGAAGGCGCCGCGGATCTCCGGCTCGTCGTCCGGCTGCACCCACGCGAGCACCGGCGCGAGCTGGCCCGTCTCCAGGGCCTTGCGCGCCGCTCCGACGACGGGGCCGTCGAGCGTGTCGCAGTGGGCGCGGACGGGCGCGGGGACGAGCGCGAGCGACGCGAGGAGCGTCGCGAGGGTGAGCGGGGTCGCATTCATGGTCTCTCTCCGTCGACCCACGCCGCGCGAGGGCGCGGCGCGTGGGGTCCTGCCGGAGAGATAGTTAGTTAGTAGACACTAACAAGTCCCGCATGGGGCGCCCCGCCCGCGGCACGAGTCACCGGTCGAAGAGCAGCCTCCCGCTCTCGAAGAGCTTCACGGTCAACAGGAGGACGAGCGTCGCGGCGACGAGGCTCGCGCCCCCCGCCGCGAGCCAGGCGACCGGCTCCACCGCCTCGCCGCGGACGAGGCGCGAGACGATGACCTGCTCGGCGAGGAACGGGGTCACGAGCATCCAGCCGTGCGCCTTGACCGGCGAGAGGGCGAGCAGCACGCCGGGGATGGCCGGGACGAGCATCAGGAAGGAGATGGTGGTCTGGGCCTGCCGGAAGCTGCGCGCGCGGACGGCGACGAGCGCCATGAGGGCGTTCGCGAGCAACAGCAGCGGCAGCGCGACGAGCAGCACCCGCAGCAGGACGCCCGGGCCGAGCCGGACGGCGAAGCCGAGCCGCTCCGGGGGCAGGAGCGCCGGCAGCAGGGCGAAGCCGGCCAGCGTCTCGGCGAGGGCGAGCGCCGAGAAGGCGGCCGCCGCCGCGGCCTTGCCGACGACGAAGGCGCTGCGCGGGACCGGGTTCACGAGGAGGGGCTCGAGCGACTGGCGCTCGCGCTCGCCGGCGGTCGTGTCGATGGCCACGGCCATCCCGCCCATGAACATCGACATGACGACGAAGTACGGGAGGATCGAGAGGAAGATGGCGGCCCGGCTCTCCGGCGTCGCGAGGTCGACCGTCTCGACCGCGAGCGGCTCGACGAGGGACGGGTGGATCCCGCGCGCGACCAGCCGCTGGGCCGCCGCCTGGCGACCCCACGCGGCGAGGAGCGCCTTCACGGCCGCGACGACGCCGGCCGACTGCTGGCGCGACTCGTCGACCACGAGCCGGACGGGGGCGGGCCTCCCCTCGCGCAGCCGCGCGCCGTACTCGGGCGGGATGACGAGGACGGCGTCCACGTCGCCGGCGCGGACCGCCGCCTCGGGGTCGGCCGGCGCCGGGACGATCCGCGCCTCGGCGCCGAGGAACGCGATCAGGTTGGGCGCGTGCTCACGGCCGGCGACCGGCAGCGTGATCCCCTCGCGCTCGACCTTCTGGAGCGTCTGCGAGGCGAAGTGGAGCGCCACCGCCAGCGTCAGCGGCCCGAGGAGGGGGAAGACGAGCGCCATGAGGAGCGTGCGCCGGTCCCGGAGGCCGTCGGCCAGCTCCTTCCGGAGGACGACGCGCGCCGGACGCCAGGTCTCCCGCGTGATCACCCGAGCCCCTCCTCGGAGCCGATGGCCGCCACGAAGGCGTCCTCCAGGCTCGCCTTGCCGGTGGCGCGTCGCAGCTCGTCCGGCGTCCCCTCGGCGACCACCTGCCCGCGCGCGATGACCACGACGCGGTCGCAGAGGGCCGAGACCTCCTGCATGACGTGGGACGAGAAGAGGACGCACCGCCCCTCCTCGCGCAGGCGCGAGAGCAGCGCCCGGACCGCGCGGGTGGCCGCCACGTCGAGCCCGTTGGTCGGCTCGTCGAGCACGACGTTGTGCGGGTCGTGCACCAGCGCCCGCGCGAGCGCCACCTTCACGCGCTGCCCCTGCGAGAACCCCTCCGTCCGCCGGTCGGCGAACTCCTGCATCCCGAGCAGCTCGACGAGCGAGTCGGCCCGCGCCTCCGCGGTGGCCCGCGCCATCCCGTGGAGCCCTGCGAAGTAGAGCACGTGCTCGCGCGCCGTCAGCCGCCCATAGAGCCCCTGCGCGTGCGGCAGGATCCCGAGCCGCCGCTGCGCCTCGATCCGGTTCGTGGCGAGGTCGATGCCGTCCACGTGGACGCGCCCGGCGTCCGGGGCGATCACGCCGTAGACGGTCCGGAGCGCCGTGGTCTTCCCGGCGCCGTTCGGGCCGAGGAGCCCGGTGATCTGGCCGTTGCCGACCTCGAAGGAGACGCCGCGCAGCGCCTCCACGGGGCCGAAGGACTTCCTCACCTCCTCGAGGACGATCACGGCGCCCCTCCCAGGAAGTCGACGAAGGGCGGCGGGGGCCGGATCGCGTCGGCGCACGAGAGGTCGAGCCCCTCCGCGCCGCCGGCGTCGAGGAACTCGGCGACCAGGCGAGGGACGCAGCCGCGCGCGAAGATCCCGTGCCCCTGCCCCGCGAGCACCACCTGGCGCGCGCGGGGCAGGTCCCGCGCGAGCCGATCGGCCCAGCGGGGCGGCGTCACGGGATCGGCCTCGCCGGAGAGGAGCAGCGCCGGGACGTCGGCGCGCCACGGGGCGCGCCACGCCGGCCGGACCGCCGCGACGGGCCAGGCGGCGCAGGCCCTCCGGAACGCGTCCCGCACCGACCGGCCCAGGAGCCGGCGCGCGTCGGCCTCGGGGGGCGCGTCGACGACGAGCGGGACGTCCTCGGCGCAGAGGATCGAGAGCTGGAGCGGCCGCGAGAGCCCCGCCTCGAGGTCGGCGGTGGCCGCGACCCCCTGCGCCGCGAGCGGCCCCGGGTCGCCGGAGGCCGCTGCGTGGAGCATGGGCGGGAGGACGGCCGCCGTCTCGGCCTGGTAGAGGAACGCGCCCACCACCCCGCGGAGCTGATCGAGGCCGAAGGTGGACTCGAGCGGCGCCCCGGTGAGCGGGTGGCGGGTGCGGACGCGCTCGGGGCGCCGGGCGAGCCGCGCCGCGAGGGCGCGCAGCTCCGCGGCCGGCGCCGGGAAGCTCCGCGCGCAGAGCGGCTCGGCGGCGCAGCGGCGGAAGAGCCGGTCGAGCGCCGCCTGGCCGTCCTCCTCGAACGAGCCCCCCACGACCTCCTCGAAGGGCACGACGCCGTCGAGGACGAGGGTCCGGATCCGCGCCGGGTGGGCGCGCGCCCAGGCGAGCGCGGCCCGCGTGCCGTAGCTGAAGCCGATCGCGTCCACCCGCGCGTAGCCGAGCGCCTCCCGCACCGCCTCGAGATCGGCCACGAAGTCGTCCGTGCCGTAGCGGGCGAGGTCGGCGTCCAGCGACCGGGCGCAGGCGGCGACGGCGGCGACCTCCTTCGCGGGATCGTCGAGGACGCGCTCCGGCGCGTCGAGCGCGGGGCAGGCGAGCCGGCCGGAGCCGCCCGTCCCGCGCTGATCGACGAGGACCAGGTCGCGGGCGCGCCCGATCCGGCCGAAGGCCGGCGCGAGGAGCGGGAAGACCTCGCGGATCGCCTGGCCCGGCCCGCCCGCGAGGACGAAGACCGGAGCGGGCGCCGCCTGCGGCGCCTCCGCGGGGACGACGGCGACCGCGAGGGAGATCCGCCGGCCGCCGGGGCGCGCGCGGTCCTCGGGCACCTCCAGCGTCCCGCACCGGGCCGCGACGTGGGCGGAGGCGAGCGGGGACGAGAGGCGGCATGGGGTGAGCGCGATCGCCGCCTGCGCCGCGGCCGGAGCGGCGCCGAGGATCGCGGCGGCGAGCAGCTGGAGCGCGGCGACCCCGCGCCAGCCACGGGAACCTTCCCTCTCCCTCACCGAGGGCGAGGGCCAGGGTGAGGGAGCGGGCGGCGTGGCGTCACTCGCCACGCGACGCGCCCTCCGGTGTGACACCGGGAGGCTGCCCCGGCGGCACCGCCCGCCCCGCCGCCGCGATCACCCGCACGCCGCTCTCCGGGCCGAGCGCGACGCCGTCGCCGCGCGGCTCGCCGCCGTCGACCCCGATCACGTCGCCGCGGAGGAGCCGCTCGAAGCGGCGGTTCGCGTCGGTGACGTGCTTCTCCTGGAGGGCGAGCCCCATCCGCCCCTCGGGGCCGCAGCCCATGTACCGGAGCCGCCCCTTCGACGGCAGCGGCTCGGAGACGATGCGGAAGACCCGGCCGGGCGGCGGCTCCGCCCACGCCTCGCCCTTCGGCGCGACCACGAGGTAGCTCATCTTCACCGCCTCGCGCCGGAGCCCCGCCGCCTTCGCCACCTGCGCGACGAGCGGGGGCGGCTCGACGGGCCGCTCGGCGTGGCACCAGTCGGTCTCCCGCGCGAGCGCGGGGCAGGCGCCGCGGAAGAGGCACGGGGCCCGGAGGGCGTACCCGCGCGCCACGAGGAGGTCGCGGACCCGCAGCAACGCCCGCGACGTGTCGCGCAGCGCCGGCTCCACGACGACGAGCGAGCCGCCGGGGGCGACGAGGCCGAGCGCCTCCTCGAGCAGGTCGGCCCGCCGCGCGTCCTCCCCCTCGCCGCGGAAGAGCTCGTTGAGCGCGTGGCCCATGAGCACGACGTCGGGCCGCTTCCCGGCGGCGAGCTCGGCGAGGGGACGGCTCCGCGTCGGGTTCCACTCCCGCGTGGAGAGCGGCTCCCCGGCCTCCCGCGCCAGCTCGCGGGCGGTGGCGAGCGCCTTCGCCGAGCGGTCGGCGGCGATCACCTCCGCCGCGCCGGCGTCGAGCGCCGCGAACGCCATCGGCCCCGGGCCGCTCCCGAGGTCGAGCACGGCGCGCGGCCGGCGGGGCAGCTCGGAGAGCACGCCGCGGGCCTGCAGGTAGCTCGTCGGCCAGTAGAAGAGCAGGTAGGCGCCCAGCAGCCGCTCGTCGTCCATGTAGCGCGCGCCGACCAGCTCCCGCTCCCGCGTCAGCCCCGTCGAGAGCCGCTTCACCGCCGCGCCCACCTCGCGCAGCTCGTCGGGCAGGAGCGCGTCGGGCGGGGGGCGCGCGCCCCGGCGCGCCGGGCCGCGGCGCGCGGCGCGCCAGACCGAGAGGAGGCGGGGGATCCAGGCGTCGAGGCCGGTGCTCGCTGCGGGCTTCATTGGACCGTGATTCTGCCACGCGGCGGCCGGCGGAGCGCCCCCTCGCGCGGCGCGGGCCGCGCGGATCCATGTTGACACTGCTTCTCATGTTCGTTTAGGGTGCGGCGCATGTTGAGAACGCTTCGCACTCTCGCTCTCGGCCTCCTCCCGTCGGCCGCCCTCGCCGGCCACCCCCTCGCCACCGACGACGCGGCGACGCAGGGCGAGGGGCGCTCCCAGCTGGAGCTGACCGCCGCGCGGGGCTGGGACCGCCCCGCCCCCGCGTCGGTGGACGACTCCGCCCAGGCGGCCGCCTCCCTCGCGCGCGGCCTCGACGATCGCGTCGACCTCGTGATCGGCGTCCCGACGGCCTGGGGGCGCAGCCGGGTCGACGGGGCGGTCGTCGCCTCCAGCGCCGGCGTCGCCGACGCCGGGGTCGCGCTCAAGTGGCGCGTCCTGGAGGCGGGCGGCTTCCGCGCCGCCGTGAAGCCGGCCCTCACCTTCCCGATCGGCGACGCGCGCCGCGGCCTCGGGACCGGTCGGCCGGGCTACGGGCTCACGCTCATCGCCTCGCAGGCCGCGGGGCCGGTCACCGTGCACGCCAACGCCGGCTACGCCTGGGCCGACTTCGCCAGGCCGGAGGACGCGGCCGGAACCCGCCACGGGACCTGGACCGTCTCGCTGGCCGCCGCCGCGCAGGTCGCCCCGGCCCTGCAGCTCGTCGCCGACGTCGGGACGGCGAGCCCCGCCGCGCGAGGCGCCGGCGCCTGGCCTGCCTACGGGATCCTGGGCGCCGTCTGGACGGCCGGCGCCTCCCTCGATCTCGACGTGGGCGTCCGCGGCGGCCTCAACGACGCCGAGACCGACTTCGCGTTCCTCGCCGGCGCGGCGTGGAGGTTCTGATGATCCCGCTGGGGCTGCTGCAGGAAGGGGAAGAGGCGGACATCGTCGCGACCGCGGCCGCAGCCGCGGCCAGCGCGACGGCGGCGGCGCTCCGGGCCGAGGAGATGGGGCTCCGGATCGGGCGGCGGATCCGGATGCTCGCGAACGGCGCGGGCCCGGTGCTGGTGAAGGTGGACGAGTCGCGCATCGCGATCGACCGCGGCGTGGCCATGCGCATCAAGGTGAGGAAGGCGTGACGACGACCCTGGCGAAGTGCGTGCCCGGCACCCGGGCGAAGGTGATCTCCATCGGCGCGATCGGCGCCATGAAGCGGCGGCTGATGGACATGGGGGTGGTCCCCGGCGAAGGGGTGCGCGTCGAGAAGGTGGCCCCCCTCGGCGACCCGATCGAGGTGACGATCAAGGGCTACAACCTCTCGCTCCGGAAGAAGGAAGCCGAGGGGATCGTCGTGGAGGTGCGGGCGTGAGCCGCGCGGCGGCCGTCGCGGCGCCCGGACCGGCGCGCCCCCTGGTGGTGGCGGTGGCGGGGAACCCCAACTCCGGGAAGTCGACCCTGATCAACGCCATCGCCGGCTCCCGCCTCCACGTCGGGAACTGGCCGGGCGTGACGGTGGAGAAGAAGGAGGCCACCTTCGAGCACGCCGGCCGGGAGATCCGGCTGGTCGACCTCCCCGGGACCTACTCCCTCTCGCCCTACTCGCAGGAGGAGATCGTCGCCCGCGACTACCTCACCCGCGAGCGGCCCGACGTCGTGATCGACGTCGTGGACTCGACGAACCTGGAGCGGAACCTCTACCTGACGCTCCAGCTCCTGGAGCTCGGCCTGCCGGTCGTCGTCGCCCTCAACATCTTCGACGAGGCGGAGGCGAAGGGGTACTGGATCAGCGTCCGCGGGATCGAGGATCGGCTCGGCGTCCCGGTCGTGCCGACCTCCGCCACCCGCGGCACCGGCCTGGCGGACCTCCTCGACCAGGCGCTCGCCTGCGCCGGCGGCGCGCCCGCGGCGCCGACGCACCGCGTGACCTACGGCGCCGACCTCGAGGCGGCGATCGAGGCGGTGATGACGGCCCTCACCGCCGCCCACCCGGACCGCGCCGGTGCCGGGCCGGCCCGCTGGCTCGCGCTGAAGCTCATCGAGGGGGACGCGCGCGTCGCCGAGGAGCTGGGCGTGGATCCCGCCCCGCTCCTCGCGGCGCCCCTGCGCGCCCTCCGGGAGGCGCACGGCGACGACGACACGGAGGCGCTCGTCGCGGAGGCCCGCCACGGCGCCGCCGCCGGCCTGACCCGCGACGTGCTCCAGCGCCCGTCGATCCCGAAGGAGGAGCTGACCGAGCGGATCGATCGGATCGTCCTCGACCGGTTCCTCGGGATCCCCATCTTCCTCGCGGCGATGTGGCTCGTCTTCAAGCTGACCTTCGA
>DATIVK010000116.1:0-24459 GCA_035465955.1 Anaeromyxobacteraceae bacterium
GAGCCAGATCTCGCGGACGGTCGTCGTCCGGCTGTCGATCGAGCGCGCCGCCGGCGTCGGGACGAGCGCGCGCGTCCCCGCGCGGGCCACGAGCGCGAGCCGCCCCGCGTCCGGCGGCGGCAGCTGCCCCGGCGGCGAGAAGGGGTCGGTCGGGTCGATCCAGATCGGGTCCTTGCCGTCCACCCGCACGATCGCGTGGTCGAACTCGCCGAGCCCGGGCAGCTCGGGCGACACCTCGAACCACTCGGTCCGGAGCAGCGCCACGTGGGCGTCGATCCCGGCGGCGCGGAGCAGCCCCACGAGCAGCAGCGAGAGGTCCTTGCAGTCGCCGTAGCGCCGGCCGAGCGTCTCGTCGGGCGGCGCCGGGACGATGGCCCCCTCGCCGAACTCGAGGCCGGTGTAGCGGACGTTCTGCGCGAGCCAGCCCGCGAGGAGCCGGACCGCGGCGGGCCGGGGGGTGCCGGGCGGCACGACGCGCGCCGCGACGCCCGAGAGGTCGCTGCCGCGCAGCCGTCCCTCGAGGATCTCGGCGTACCGACGCGCCACCTCCTCCCACGAGCGGCCGGTCGTGAAGGCGACGTTCGCCGCGATCTCGGCGTCGCGGGGCGGGTACGGCTCGATCTCGCCCCGCGCGGGCGCGTCGCGCCGCTCGAAGACCAGGACCCGCCGGCCGTCCCGCTCCGACTCGACCGGGCGCACGTCCGTGCCGCGGACGAGCCACTGGATCGGCAGCCCCTTCGGCGCGTCGATCCGGAGCCGCACCCGCCGCACCGGGTTCGGCTGCGAGAGCCAGAAGCGCGACAGGGTGCCCGCCTCGAAGAAGGGGCTCTCGTCGCGCACGACGCTCACCTCCTCCACGACCGCGTCGGTGACGACGGCGGGGAGCGGCCCCTGCAGGACGCGGCGATCCGAGTACATCTCCTCGCCCTCGTCGCCGACCCCCGCCTCGACGAGCGTCCGGGGGTCGAGCAGGTGGACGCCGCCGCTCGGCGTGATGACGCGGGCGCGGACCTCCGGGCGCGCCTGGTGCCACGGGGCCCAGGTCCGCTCGATCCGCGCCCAGCTCCGCGCCGCCTCCCGCGAGAGCGGCCGGTAGACGAGGCGGTAGGTGAAGGTCACCGCTCCGCGGGCGTCGAAGACGAAGCTCCCCTCCTCCAGGAGGACGTCGACCGGCGCGCCCTTCGGGGGGGGGAGCGCCCGCGCCGCGGCGAGGATGGCCTGGGGATCGCCCGAGAGCGGCGCGTCCCCCCACGGCTCGGCGCCGGCGCCGCCTCCGGGTGCGAAGGCTGCGAACAGGGCGGCGGCGGCGAGCGCGAGACGGGGCGTGGACATGGAGGAGGATATTCTGACGGAGAGAGCACCTCCGCGCCACGGAGGGGTGGCGGAGCTTTCGGGGCGCTCCTCCGTGGCGGGCGCCGGCGGCGCCGATCAGAAGTCGACGCCGACGAGCGCGCGCGCCCGCACGTCGTCGCTGTTCGCGTTCAGCCCGAAGCCGACGCCCAGGGTCAGCCAGGCGGACATGAGCGGGCCCCGCGCCAGGAAGGGCAGCGGGACGAGCGCGGAGGGGCCGAGCCAGGTCGCGGTCTCCCCCGCCTCGATCTTGCCGACCGACTCCACCCCGACCTTGAAGCCGTCGACCACCCGGGCCGCGACGCCGGCGGACCAGCCGTAGCTGGTCTCGAGGTCGCCGCCCTTCGGAAACTCCTGCTCGGCGACCAGGTTGACCGCGAAGGAGAGCGCGCCGAGGTCCCGCCCGAAGATGAGCTTCTCCTCGATGGCCCACGGCTTGTCGTCGACGACCTCCTTCTCTCCCTCGAGGTAGAGGACGACGTCCACGGGCGCCTCGCCGTTCCGGAAGAGCCAGTAGCGCCCCTCGAGCTTCAGGGCGTCGAGCTGGAAGGCGTCGCCGCTCGTCGTCCGGAAGACGGTGTAGAGCGAGGCGCTGGCGCGGTCGGTCAGCCCCCGGCCCAGCTCGAGCTGGTGGAGGAAGGCGCGGGCGTCCCGGCCCCCCTCGTGCGGCGCGTAGAAGGTCTCGTAGAGCTCGATCTCGGTCTCGCCGGCCGCCTCGGTGCGCGCCTCGTAGGTGAAGGCGAAGGGGCGCTCGTCGGCGCGGGGGAGCGTCGGCACGAGCAGGGCGGCGAGGGCGAGGACGGCGGCGGTGGGACGGAGGGGCATCGGGGGTCCTTTGTGATTATGAGAATGAGTTGCAGGATCGACGCGCAGGATGCCCCGGGCGCGCCGCCCGAGTCAAGCGCGGACGCGCGGCGCTGGAGTGGGGGCGATCTCAGGGGCGGTCGGCGCCGTACGTCCGGTGGCGCGGGCTGCGGCGCTCGCCCTTCGCGCAGGCGAGCTGCAGCGCCACCATCCGGTGGAACGCCTGGACCATCGGGTCGAAGCGCGCCGGGTCCCGCTCGAGGGCGCCGAGCGTCAGCGCGATCGCCTCGATCGTGGAGAGGTGGATCTCCCCCGGCTCCTTCCGGAGCCCGGCGTAGCCGCTGGGGCGCCCGGCGTCGATCGACACGCGCGGCAGCGCCCCGAGCCACGGGTTCACCGAGAGCATCTTCCCCGCCTGCTGCCAGGTCCCGTCCACGGCGAAGAGGATCGACGGGGGGGAGCCGGCGAGCGCCTCGGCGGGCGTGGAGCCCTCCCCGGGGAAGAGGACGGCCGCGCCGGGGCGCGCGGCGAGCGCGCGGACCTCGGCCCCCTCGCCGAAGCGGACCCCGCGGTGGAGCTCGGCGTTGACCAGCGAGATCCGCGCGAGCCAGGCGGAGCAGATGGCGAGCCGCGCCTCGCGGGGGTGCTGGAGGATCACGACGCGTGTGCGCGCGGTCACTGCGACGAGGTCCTTGCAGACGCAGAATTCGTCGGGGCGGAGGCAGCGCGGGCAGGAGGGGCGCATCGGTGGACCGCGGTGTACCACCGTTGGCCGGTCGCACGATATCGGCTGCGCGCGTGTGCGACAGGTGCGGTGAGGTCGTCGCGCGCCCGCGGCGCCGCGCGGGGCGCGTTCGGGGTAATAGTGATCGTCGACGTCGCCGCTCCTGGCGACGGGGAAGGTGTCGGGGCCCCGTGGGCATGACCTTCATTCCGCTCGGCGTCGGGGACGCCTTCTCGGCGCGTCACCACACCTCGTGCGTGGCGATCCAGGCGGAGGGGCGCTGGCTCCTCATCGACTGCCCCCACCCGATCCGCAAGGTGCTGCGCGATGGCTCCCCGGCGGGCGCGCCCCTCGACCTCGCGCGCTTCGACGCGGTGGTGCTCACGCACCTGCACTCGGACCACTCCTCGGGCGTGGAGGGGCTCGGGTTCTACATGCGCTACGTCCTCGACCGGCGCCCGGTCCTCGCGTCGCACCCGCGGGTGTCGAAGCGCCTCTGGGAGCGCCTCGCGCCCGGGATGGACGAGGACGATCAGGCGAGGCCGCAGGCGCTCGCCGACTACTTCGACCTCGCGCCGCTCGACGACGCGCGCCCCGTCCGGATCGGCCCGTTCGAGATCTCCTGCCGGGCCACGCGCCACCACGTCCCCACCTACGCGCTCCGCGTCGCGGCGGGCGGCCGGACGCTCGGCATCTCGTCCGACACGCCCTTCGACCCGGCGCTGATCGAGTGGCTCTCCTCCGCGGACCTCGTCCTCCACGAGACGGGCGACGGCATCCACGCCTCGTACGACCGGTTGGCGGCGCTGCCCGAGCCGATCCGGAGGAAGCTCCGCCTCATCCATTACTCCGACGAGTTCGTCGCGCCCGACGGCGCGGTCGAGCCGTTGGTCCAGGGGCGGCTTTACCAGGTGTGAGTGCGGCGCCACGTCGCACTGACTCGTCGCCGCTCCCCCGCACGGGCCGAGGTAGGCTGCGCGCCCCGGAGGACACATGAACCAGGTCATCGTGCTCGTGCCACTGACGGTCGGGGCGACGCTCGCGGCACTTCCGCTCGTCGCCCGGGACCCACGCGAGGAGCGGGTCACGGGCGCGGTGCGCGTCGCCGGCCGGGCCCTCTTCCTGGCCGTGGCGCTGGCCCTCTCGTTCGCCAAGGTGGCGAAGGCGGCGCACATCGCGTCGCCCGGCTCGCCGACGCTGCTGCTCGCCGTCGCGCCGCTCGCGGTGATCGCCGCGATCCTGCTCGTCCTCGGGCTGCGGCGCGAGAAGGTCGACCCGCTCGCGCGCGGGGAGGCGATGCTCATGGTGGTGGCGCTCCCCGCGATCTACGCCGGCCTGTCGCTCGAGGACGGCCGGGGGGCCATGATCGTGGCCAACCTCGCCATCGCCTACCTGGGGTTGGGCCGCATCCTGCGCGGGCGGGCCGACGGCGACCGGACGCTGCTCGGGGAGGGGGTCGTCGTCGTCTCTGCGCTGGTCGTCGCCCGCGCCCTCGAGCTCACGCGCGTCGTGTAGCCGGAGCGTCCGAGGTCCCTTCGCACCCCGTCCGGGTTACGCGCGTCCGCTCCCACCGACGCGGAGCCGTACCCCTCGGTACGGCGGACCGTTCCGTTCGGTACACCTGGGGCGTTGCGCCGCCGCAAGTCCGCGATATTACGCTGTGGCCGGCGGGCACGGGGGTTGCTCAACCCCGGGCGAGCCGCATGGAGCGGCGAACTCGAAGGTGACCACATGCTGACGAACAGGCTTTCAATCGCGATCGCGGCCGGGCTCATGCTCGCCGGGCCTGCGCTCGCGGACGACCAGGACGCGACCAGGACGCAGGACCAGACGAAGGCCCGGGACGAGGCCTCCGCCGGGATCGGCGCCCAGGTGCAGGACATGGCGAGGGCGCAGGCGAAGGGCGACGGCACGACGGGGATCGGCGACAAGGTCAGCGAGATGGCGCAGTCCCACGGCTGCGACGTGAACGGCAGCGCGGAGTGCAAGGCGCACCACGCCGTCCACCAGGCGCTGGCCGATCAGGCCGGCGCGCCGACCGACCGGCCGTCGCTGCCCGGCGAGGCGTCGGGCGCCGCCGCGGAGCACCACGCGGCCCGCACCCGGACGATGGACACCGAGCGCGCCGCGCTGCGCCACACCCAGCGCATGGCGGCCCAGGGGCAGGGGAGCGAGGCGCAGGCGATGCACCGCGGGGCCGGCGCCGGTGGCCATGGCATGGGCGGCGGCATGGGCGGCGGGATGGGCGACGGGACGCAGGCGGCCGAGACCACCCGGAGCGGCGACATGCACCATGGCGCCATGGGCGGGACGGGCGGCACGGGCGGGACGACGGGCCCCGGCGGGATGATGAAGTAGGCGCGGGGGCACCGTGATCGCACAGGCGCTGGCACTGCTCCTCGCAGCAACCTCCGCCAGCGCTGGCGCCGACGAGCACCTGCTCGCCGGCGCGCAGCGCTTCCGGGACGGCCGGTTCGACGAGGCCCTGGTCGAGTTCCGCGTCGCGCAGCGGCTCGGCGCGCAGGGAGTCGACGGCTACGTCGCGTCCACGCTCGTGAAGCTCGGGCGCTACGACGAGGCGGTCGAGGCGTTCGGCGGCGGTGACGGGCCGGGGGCCGATCCGCTCATCGACTACTACCGCGCCCTCGCGTGCTGGGGCGCCCGGCTCTACGGCTGCGCCGATCGGCTGCTCGCGGGGATCGGGGACCGCTCGGGCCCGAAGGTGGCGGAGCAGGCGGCGCGGCTCCGGGGCGCGATCGCGGCGGAGCTTCGCCGCGAGCCGACCCCGGCGAGCATCGACTGGTACCTCGGGAGGTGCGCGGACGAGCAGCGGGTCGGCCGCCGCGCGCTCGCGGCCGCGCTCGGGCGCGAGGCGATCGGCCTCGCGGCGCGGCGTGGCGACCACTACCGGCGCGCCGAGGCGGAGCGGCTCGTCCAGGCGCTCGCGCCGGGGAGGCCGTGATGCTCTCCCTCCTCGCCGCGGCGGCGCTGGCCGCCGTGGACCCCTGTGCGCCGGTCGAGCCGGCCGCGGTCCCGGACGCGGCCGGCGCGGCGGAGTACCGCGCGGTGGCGGCGGCGGAGGCGGCCGCCGGCGATCCCGACACCGCCGCGATCGCCTGGCGGAGGGCCGCGGCCCTCGATCCGTCGGAGCCCACGGCCCGCGCGGCGCTGGCCCGCCTCTGCGCGGAGGTCGGTCCGCGCGCGACCCCCTCCCGCGATCCGCTGGCCGACGGCATCCGCGCGCTCGACGCCGGGCGGTACGCGGAGGCGGCCGAGCGCTTCCGCGCGGCGCGCGAGGGGCCCGAGCGGCCCGACGCGGCGCTCCTCGAGGGGATCAGCCGCTACGAGCTGGGCGAGGACGCCGAGGCGACCCGGCTGCTCCGGATCGCCGAGGCCGACCCCGCGCACCGCGAGACCGCGCGGCTCTACCTGGGGCTGCTCGCCTGGCGCGAAGGGGCGGCGCGCGAGGCGGCCTCCCTGTTCGGCGAGGCGTCGGCGAGCCCGGCGATCGCCTCGCTCGCGCGGGATCTCGAGCGGTCGGCGCGCTGGGACTCCCCGCTCCTCCTCTCCTTCGTCGCCGAGGGGGGCTACGACTCCAACGTCAGCCTCACCTCGGACCAGGTGGCGCCCGCCGACAAGGGCGACGCGTTCGGCGGCCTCAGCGCCCTCGCCCTCGCGCGCCCGTTCGGCGCCAACGGCCTCTTCCTGCGCGGCGCGGCGGCGGCGCAGGAGTACGCGCGGCTCGATCGCTACGATCTCACGCTGCTCGAGGGGGCCGTCGGCGCGCGCTGGTGGCGCGACGGCAGCGGCGCCACCGCGGAGTACTCGCTCGCGGATCGCACGCTGGGCGGCTCCTCGTACCTCCTCACCCACCGGCTCCTCGCGACGGGCGCGGCGACCTTCGGCCCGTTCACCTTGACCGGCGCCTGGCAGGGGCGCTGGGAGTCGTACGCCTCGGCGTACGCGGACTACTCGGGCTTCCTCCAGCGGGCGGACGCGCGGGCGTCGGTGGCCCTCGGCCCCCGGCTCCGGCTCGGCGCGGGCTGGGGGTGGGCGCGGGACGCCACGGACCTCGCCGTCCTGCGCTGGAGCGAGCAGGGACCGCGGGCCGACCTGCGCCTGCTGCTGGGGAGGCGGAGCCGTGTCGCGGCCGAGGCGGGCGCGACCTTCCGCACCTACGACCAGCACGATCCGGGCGTGGTCTACGCGACCACGGCGGCCGCCGGCGCGGCGCAGCGGGACGTGATCCTCGACGGGGGCGCGGCGTTCGAGCACGACGTCGGCGCGGGGGTGACCCTGCGGCTCGCGCTCCTCGCGCGCTGGTCGCACTCGAACGTGCCCGCCTTCGACTACACGAAGGTCGTACCCTCGGCGTCGGTCGGGGTCGTCTTCACCCCATGACGCGACTGCCCCGCATCGCGGTCCCCGCGATCGCCGCGCTGCTGGGGCTCGCGGGCTCGCTCGGGGCGACGCTCTACCTGCACCGCGCCGCGGGGGGCGCCCTCGACCGCGTGCTCGAGGAGCGGCTGGCGGGCGCCGGCGAGACGGCGGCCGGCCTCCTGGGGCGCGGCGCGTTCGACGCGGCGACGCTGCGCACGATCATGCAGGCGAACGGGCTCGAGGGGGCCTTCGTCGTCGGCCCCGACCTGCGCGTGCTCGCGGACGCCGCGGGGACGGCGGGCGGCACCGCCGACCTCCTCCGTGTCGATCCGCGCAGGGTGGGGGAGGCGCTGCACGGGAGGAGGTCGATCGCGTTCGGCTGGGAGCTGGGCGACCTCCGGATCGCGACCGGCTACTTCCCGATCCGCGCCGGCGACGGCGCCGTCCACGCCGTCCTCGGCCTCGAGGCGGGGCAGGGCTTCGCGGCCGCCCGCGGGGCCCTCCGGCGCGCGCTGGGGGTTGGGATCGTCCTGTCGCTGGGGGGGGCGGTGGCGCTCGCGATCGCGGCCCTGCGCTGGACCCGCGTCGAGGCCGGGCGCCGGGCCGACGCCGAGCGGGCGGCGCGCGGCGACGCCCTCGCGCGCATGGCCGCGATGGTCGCCCACGAGCTCCGGAACCCCATCGGCACCATCCGCGGCGCGGCGGAGCTGGTGGCGGCGCGCGCCGGCCCGGCGCTCGGGGAGCGGGACCGCGCGGCGCTCGCCGACGTGCTCGGCGAGGTGGAGCGGCTGCGCCGCATGACCGAGGACTTCCTCGACCTCGCCCGCGAGCCCCGGCTCGAGGCGGTCGCCGTCGACCTGGGGGAGCTGGCCGCCGACGCCGTGCGCTCCCTCTCGCGGACCCACCCGTCGGTCCGGGTGCGGGCCGACGTCCCCGCCGTGCGCGCCCTCGTCGATCCGGCGCGCACGCGGCAGGTCCTCGCCAACCTCCTGGCCAACGCGGCGGAGGCAGGCGCGACCTCGGTGGAGCTCGGCGCGACGGTGGACGGCGGGACGGCCCGCCTGACGCTCCAGGACGACGGCCCCGGCGTGGATCCCGCGCTGCGCGACCGGCTCTTCGACCCCTTCGTCACGGGCCGTGCGGGCGGCACGGGGCTGGGGCTGGCCATCTCGCGCCGCATCGTCGAGCGGCAGGGGGGCGCCCTCGTCAACCTCCCCTCCGAGCGCGGCGCGCGCTTCGAGCTCCGCCTGCCGCTGGCGAGCGGCTAGGATCCTCCGATGGCACGCGTCCTCGTGGTCGACGACGAGCCCCGCCTGGGGAAGCTGACCGCCGAGATGCTCGAGCTGGACGGGCACGAGGTCGTGCGCGCGGCCGGCGGGCGCGAGGCGCTCGTCCGGCTCGCCGCGGAGCGGTACGAGGTCGTCGTCACCGACCTCCGCATGCCCGAGGTGGACGGGATCGCCGTCCTGAAGGCGGCGCGCGCGCTCCCCGCGCCGCCCGAGGTGATCCTGGTGACCGCGTACGGGAGCGCCGAGAGCGCGGTCGAGGCGATGCGGGCGGGGGCGGCCGACTACGTCACCAAGCCCTTCTCCATGGACGAGCTGCGGCTGCGCGTCCGGCGCCTCGCGGGGCAGCGGGACGCCGAGGCGCGGAGCGAGCGGCTGCTCGCCCGGCTGGTGCCGGACCTCTGCGCGGAGAGCGCCGCGATGAAGGCGGCGCTCGCGTCGGCCCGCCAGGTGGCGGCGTCCGACGCCACGGTGCTGCTCCTCGGCGAGAGCGGGACGGGCAAGAGCCGGCTCGCGCGCTTCATCCACTACACGAGCCGCCGGGCCGCCGGCCCGATCGTGGAGGTCCACTGCGCCGCCCTCCCGGAGACGCTCCTCGAGGGGGAGCTCTTCGGCCACGAGAAGGGGGCCTTCACCGGCGCCACGCAGCGGAAGGCGGGCCACCTCGCGGCGGCGGACGGGGGGACGCTCTTCCTCGACGAGATCGGCGAGATCACGCCCGCGACGCAGGTGAAGCTCCTGCGGTTCCTCCAGGAGCGCCGCTTCGTGCCGCTCGGCGCGACCGCCGAGCGGTCGGTCGACGCGCGCGTCGTGGCGGCGACGCACCGCGACCTGCGGGAGGCGGTCCGCGAGGGGCGCTTCCGCGAGGACTTCCTGTACCGGCTCGACGTCTTCAGCATCGTCCTTCCCCCGCTCCGCGAGCGGCCGGAGGACGTCGTGCCGCTCGCCGAGCGGTTCCTCGCCGGGCGCGGCCTGCCCGCGGAGAAGCTGTCGGCCGGCGCGCGCGACCGGCTGCTGCAGCACGCCTGGCCCGGCAACGTCCGCGAGCTCGAGAACGCGCTGGAGCGCGCGCTCATCCTCGCGGGCGAGGGGGAGATCCAGGCGACCCACGTCGCGGCCGGCGGCGGGGCCGCGGCCCGCGGGCGGCGCGCCGGCGACCTCCTCGGCGACGGCTTCAGCCTGGACGCCTTCGAGCGCGACCTGATCCACGCGGCGCTGGAGCGGGCGGGTGGGAACAAGACCCACGCCGCCCGACTCCTCGGGATCACGCGCAGGCGTCTCTACTCGCTGCTCGCCAGCCTGGAGGGAGCGGCGGGCGCCGGCGAGGAGTGATCCTCCGCACACCCTGTCCCGGTGACACGCGCCGCGTCCGCCCTTGCGCTAGGATGGCCGTGGTCGCGGACGGAGACGGTCGCGACCGGGGGGAGTGAAGTGAAGTCCGAGAGCGCGGGCCTCGCACGCATGGAGCGCTACCTCGCCGGCCTGCCGGCGGGGCTCGACGCGTTCCCCGAGTGCGTCGCGAAGGGCTCCGTGCTCCGCTCCACGCTCGTCCAGCAGCCCGTGGCGGAGATCGCCGCGCGGCTGCCCGCGGCGCTGCGGGCCCTCGTCGTCGACCCGCCGGTCGACTCGGAGTGGATGTCAGAGGTCCGCTTCGTCGCCATCTACCTCGGCGTGGCGGACGTTCGCGGCCTCGCCGACGACGAGGTGCTCGCCTGGTCGCGCGATCGCAACCGCGCGCTCTTCCGCAACCCCGCCTACCGGATCCTCATGGCGGTCAGCTCGCCGGCGACGCTCCTGCGGGGTGCGACGATGCGCTGGTCCAACTGGCACCGCGGCTCCACGCTGGAGATCGAGGGGATCACCGACGCGGGGGTCCGCGCGCTGCTCCGCTTCCCGCCCGGCCTCTTCGACGGGCTGATGCTGAAGGTCTTCGGCGAGGCCTTCTCGGCCGCGTTGGAGCTCGCCCGGGCGCCGTCACCCCGGTCCGCCGTCGAGCTCGTCGAGCCGGGCGTCGCGCGCTACCTCGTGACCTGGGGCGCATAGGCGCGCGGCAGGCAGGCAGCGAGCCAGCAGCCCGTCGAGAGATGCGGCTTCACCCGCCGTTCTCGAAGTCGGCATGATCGTCCAGCATGCGGGTGGCCGCCCATGACGAGACACTCGCATAGGCGTGGGTCGCCGGAAGCGGAGGGCGCTCGGCCCGTGACGACCACGTGAGGTGGACGACGAAGCACTCGCCCGTGTCCGCGGCCTCGAAGAGCACGTCGTCGCGATCGTGGCGACGGGCGATGGCGCGGACCGGCCGTCCGGACAGGAGGTGCCCCGCCGACACCTCCCGGCGAAGCTCGCGCTCGGCCTCATCGCCGCCGCGGGGGTCGCTCCAGGGTGCGAGCAGGACGATCGCGTCAGCCATGCTGGCCACGATACCTGTCCCGAGCGGCCCCGCGCACCCGAGGTCGCCCCCTCACCCTGACCCTCTCCCCCGGTGGGGGAGAGGGGAGATGATCGTCATGGGGCGAGCCGTCTGCGCCTACCGCTTCACGCGGGCGAGGACCTCCTCGACCGTGATCGCCGAGCACTCGGCCGGGTGGAGCTCGACTGCGCACCAGTGCTCGACGCCGGCGTCGTCCGACAGCGAGCCTGTCCTCCAACGAAGCGGCCCCCTCCCCCGCGGACGGGGAAGGGGGCCGGGTGGAGGCGGCGGGCGCCGGAGGGGCGCCTACCACTCCTCCTTCTTCTTCTCCTTGGCGTCGAGCTTGTTGAACCAGAGCGCCGCGCTGCGGAGCTGGCGCTTCTCGATCTCGGCCTTCGTGTACCCGAGGGCCTCGAAGTCCACGGCGCCGTTCGCGACGTGGCAGCGGTCGCAGGAGAGCGCCTTCGTCTTCGTCACGAGGTGGCTGTTGGCGAAGTAGATCGTCTGCCAGCCCGGGACCGGCTGCACGTCCTTCAGGCCGAGCGTCTTCGCCGCAGAGGCGACGCCGGCGAGCGTATCGCCGGTGCCGGTCGGCGGGCCGAAGTCCATCGAGAGGAGCTTGCCCGTCTTCTTGTCGAAGTACGCGCGCCCCTCGTAGACCTTGAACGGCGTGATCTTGCTCTTGCCGTCCTGGCGCGAGCCCTTCGGACCGATGAAGTGGGGCTCGTTGCGGACCTGGCCGTTGAACCAGGCGAGGACCGGGTGCACCTCGCCCGGGCCGCGCTTGATCGTCGTCGGCTCCCACCAGCCCGTCGCCGCGTCCTTCGTCCACTTCGTGAAGTCCTTGGCGACCGCGCCGCCCGCCGTCGGGATGTGGCAGGTCTGGCAGGCGATCTTCGCGACGTGCGCGTCGTAGTCGGCGTCCTTGTGCGGCTTGTCGCCGTGGCAGCCGCCGCAGGACAGGCGGACGCCGTCGTTGGCCCAGTTGTTGGGGTCGAAGCCGGTCGGGATCTTGTGCTCCTTCGACTTGTGGCAGTCGACGCAGACCATCCCCTTCGCGGCGTGGGCGTCGTGCTCCGCGTCGAACGCGAAGCCGCGCTTGATCAGGACGCCGCCGCCGGCGCTCTCGTGGCAGGTCATGCAGTTCTTGACGCCCGGCTTGCCGACCGCGAGCGCCGCCTCGACGGAGCGGTCCTGGCTCATCACGACCTTGCCGTCCGCCGTCAGGGAGGGCTTGCGCTTCGAGACGTCGTACTTCGAAGAGTGGCAGACGAGGCAGTCGATCGCGGCCTCGGCCTCGGGGCCGGTGGAGCCGACGCCCGCGACGTGCGTGCCGGGGTGGCAGGAGTTGCAGCCGGCGAGCTTCGTCTTGCCCTGCTCGTTCTTCGCCGTCGGCTTCAGGTCGTTGACGATGTCGTTGCCGTTGCAGAACGTGTAGATGCGGTTCTTCATCCCGTATTCCTGCTTCGGGTCGAGGCCGTCCACGTTCGGGATCTTCGAGGAGTGCTTCCAGTGCACCGTGTCGGTGAAGGCCTTCGCGGTGCCCGGGTGGCACTCCTCGCAGGTCTTCGGGCCGGCGTAGCCGTTCTGCTTGATGTAGTCGTTGCCCGGGTGCTCGGCGGGGGTCTGCTTGTTCGCGGCCACCGCGGGGAGGGCGATCAGGGCGATGACGAGCGCGGCGATTCGAGGCGCATTCATGGGTTCACCAAGGGTGTGTGTTTGCGGATGCACGAAGGGCTGCGGCGTGCGACAAAACGCCGCAGCCCTTCCTGTCCGGCCCCGTAGGGCCGGGCGCGACTAGCAGCCGCCGGCCTTCTTGAAGAAGGTGGCGAGGTTCTTCCCGTCCTTCTTCTCGTACTTGCACTTGATCTCGTCGCCGTTGCCGATGCGGTGGTCGGCGAACTTCTTCAGCGTCACGTCGTCGGCGACGAAGATGTCGACCGGGCCGCCGGACTTGGAGTCCTTGAGCGTGGCGACGGCCGACTTCCCGTCCTTGGCGACGGAGATGCTCGTCACCGTGCCGAGCATCTTCTCCTCGGCGCGGGCGGCGTGGGGGGTGACGAGGACGAAGGCGACGGCGAGCGAGACGGCGGAGATCAGCTTCTTCATGTGTGTGGCTCCTGCGGTTGGGACGGCGACGGGGGGCTCAGAAGTCGGACGAGGGGGGAGGGGTCGGGAGGGCGAGCGTGACGAGCGCGACGACCGCGAGCGCGCCGAGCGCGTAGAAGACCCGGCGGCGGACGGTGGGCGGCTCGGCCGGCTGCGTCCCGGTGACGAGCTGCTCGACCTTCTCGCCGCCGAGGAACGCGCCGACGGCGATGGCGACGACCAGGGCCGCCACGACCGGCGGGGGCAGGTGGAGGAGCTGGGGCAGCGTGAACGTGCCGAGCTTCCCGGAGTTCGGGAAGGCGCCCAGCTTCGGCTCGACCTCGGCGTAGAGGAGGCCACCGAGGATCACGCCGCCGACGGTGGCGACGCCGTCGAGCTTCCCCGAGGCGACGCCGACGAGCGACGTGCCGGGGCACCACCCGGAGGTGATGAAGCCCACCCCGAGCAGCAGCCCGCCGAAGACCATCGGCCAGAGGAAGGTCGGGTAGTTGAACTGGGCCGCGCTCATGTCGAAGACGCCGGCGCCCGACAGGATGACCATGCCCAGCATGGCCGTGACGATGGCCGTGAACATGACCTTGAGGACCGTCATGTCCGTTCCGTAGAACTGCCCGACCAGCTTGCGCGAGGAGCCGAAGCCGCTGCGCTCCAGGACGAAGCCGAAGGCGATGCCTACGGGGACCGCGACCGCGAGCCCGAGGGCGCGCCGCTCGTCGGAGAGCGACTCGAAGGGGAAGATCATCGCCACTGCCTCCGGTTGAACCACGCGGCGGCGTAGCCGCCGGCGAAGACCGAGAACATGAAGGCCCAGGACCCGACGGAGAGGACCGCCCCTCCGGAGAGCGCCTGGCCCGAGGTGCAGCCGCGCGTGAGCTTGGCGGCGAAGCCCATCATCACGCCCCCGGCGATGGCGAGCGCGACCCGGCCGCCCGACGAGAAGGTCGGGCCCTTGGTCAGCTCGCGGCCGAAGCGGCCGGAGGTCAGGGCGCCGATCGCACCGCCGATCAGCACGCCGACCACCTCGAAGACGAGCCAGTCGTTGAGCGGATGGTTCTCCTCCGTCACGGCGCTCATCGCCGGGACGTTCGCGACGTGGGCGGGGGCGACCGCGTTGACGGCCCACACGCCGGTCCGGAAGGTCGCGCCGGAGGCGCCGAGCCCCTTGCCCATCACGAGGAACGCCGCGAGCAGGACCAGGCCGAGCGCGACGCCTCCGAGGTAGGGGTTCCAGAATCGGTTGGGATCTCTCAATTCACGCCTCCTGGCCGGCGCGTCGGGCGCTGGCCGCATGCAATCGGTGGGGTGGAGCCGAACGCCCCGGAAAGCGATTCGAGTGAAGATGCGGCTATTTGCCGCACCGATAACCAGCCGACATCACGCAACAATCTGGCGTGTGGAGCGGAGGGTTCGGTGTGCGTGGAGGTGGTATTCGAGGGCGAATGAGCTCAACGGCGCTTCGGCGCGACCGCGCGCGGGGCGTGGTGCGGGTGGCAGGACTCGCAGGCCGCCGTCCCTGCGCCGGCCTTCGCGTGCGCGGCCTGGGTGGCCGGATCGCGCGGATCGTGGCAGCGGCGGCATAGGGCCGACCCGCCGGCGATCAGGAGCGCCTTCCCCTCGCCGACGTGGGGCGCGTGGCAGTCGAAGCACTTGCCGTCGGCGAGCGGGGCGTGCGCGTTGGGCGTCTTCGGCATCGACGCGAAGTCGTGGCAGTCGCTGCAGAGGGCCAGCCCGCCGCTCTTGAGGCGCGGCTCGCGGGGCGGGTCGGCCGGCTCGACGTGGCAGGTCTTGCAGTCGCCGGAGCCGAAGGGCATGTGCTCCTCGGCGCGGAGGAGCTTCTTCTTCGTGGCCGAGTGCGGGAGGTGGCAGCCGGTGCAGTCGGCCTGCGCGAAGAGGTAGCCCCCATGGCGCTTCACCGCCCCGGCGTCCTCGACGTCGTGGCAGTCGGCGCAGAGGCGGCCGGGCTCGCGGACGAGGAGCGCGCGCTGGTCCGAGCCGTGGCCGCGGTGGCAGTCGAGGCAGGAGCCGTCCTTCACCGGATCATGGGCGATCGCCCCCTTCTCCGTGAGCGACGCCTTCACCTCGGGGTGGCACTCGCTGCAGAGGTCGGACGCCGGCAGCCGGAGGAGGGCCCGCTGCTTCGAGCCGTGCGCGTCGTGGCAGTCCTGGCAGGCGCCGTCGACGAAGGGGGGGTGGATCGACTGGCCGCGCGTCCACGTCTTGCGCGTGCCGACGTGGCAGGCCGCGCAGACGTCGGTGTCCTTGCGGAGGGCCGCCTTCCCGCCCGCGTGCGGCGTGTGGCACGCGACGCACGCGGCCCCCGCGAACGGCGTGTGGAGCTTCTCGCCGCGCGCGCGCCGGGCCTCGATCATCGGCTGGTGGCAGCCCTTGCAGAGGGCGTCGTCGGAGCGCACGAGGAGGCGGGGCTGGTCGGCGGCGTGGGGGTCGTGGCAGGCGAGGCAGTCGCCCGCCGGCGCCGGGGAGTGGACGTGGGAGCCCGGGGCGAAGCCCTCCTTGCCCGGGTCGTGGCAGCCCTTGCAGAGGGCGACCGCGTCGCCCTTGAGCAGCCCCTTCACGCCCCCGTGCGGATCGTGACAGGCCGTGCACTCCCCGAGCTGCACGGGGGCGTGGACGCTCTTCCGCTCCGCCCAGCCGGCGGTCGCCGGGTGGCACGAGGCGCAGAGCCCGTCGACGGGGCGGGTGAGGAGCTTCGGCTGGTCGGCGCCGTGCGCCCGGTGGCAGGCGCCGCACCGGCCGTCCGCCGCCGGCCGATGCGGGGTGGCGCGCCGGGACGCCGCGAGCACGGGGGCGTGGCATCCGCCGCAGAGCTCCGTCGCCGGGGCCCGGAGCAGCGCCTCCTGCGGGCTCGCGTGCGGCGAGTGGCAGGCGGTGCACGCCCCGCTGCGCGCCGGGGCGTGCGGCGACCGCTTCGCCGCGATCCCCTTCTCCACGTCGGGGTGGCAGTCGAAGCAGAGGGCCGGGACGGCCCGGGCCGTGGCGAACGGCTGCGGCGACGCCGGGGGCGCGTGGCAGTTGGTGCAGTCCGAGGCCACCTCGTGGACCCGGGCCGGGAGCAGCTTCCCGCCGCCGCCGTGGAGCTCGTGGCAGCCGGTGCAGCGCGCCCGCTCGACGGGGTAGCCGCCGTGCTTCGGCCTCAGATCGGAGTGGCACTCCCCGCACACCTTGCCCGGGGCGGCGCGGAGCAGCGCCGGCTCGTCCGAGGCGTGGGCGGCATGGCAGCGCGTGCAGAGGACCTCGCGATCGCCCGCGTGCGGGCGCATGAACGGCCGCTCGCCGTGGCAGGCGTTGCAGAGGCGCGGCTCGGGGTCGACGAGCGGCGGCGCCTCGGCGGGGGCCGGATGCACCTCGTGGCACCTCCCGCAGCCCTCGTCGTCGAGCACCGCGCCGTGCACGGCGCGGCGCGTCCGCTCCTGGGCCAACGTCGGGCCGTGGCAGGAGACGCAGGTCCGGGCGGTCGCCTCCCCGGCGGCCTCGCGGCCAGCGCTGGGCGGGTGCGCGCACGCGGCGGCGAGCGCGAGCACGGCGAGTCGGGATGCGCGTCCCACGTGACCTCCCATCGCCTTGGCGCGCCTTCACGGCGAGCGTCGGACGCGCATTGATCGCACGGTGGAGGCGGCGCGCCAAGCGGAACGATGGCGCAGCGCGGCGCGGGCCGGCGCACCAGGCGGTGGCCGGCCCGCGGGGGAGGATGGGGGGGCGGCGCCCCCTTCGCTACTCGACCTCCAGGCGGAACTCCATGGTGTCGAACCAGAAGCCCGCGCCCAGGACCGAATCGAGCTGGGCCTGGACCAGCTCGAGGTGGCCGTCCTCGATCTCGAGGAACTTCGTGAACATCGCCCGGTCGCCCTCCGGCAGCTCGGCGACGAAGCGGCGGTAGAAGCCGTCGGCGTCCTTCTCGTACTGCAGGGCCATCCGCAGGGCCTCGACCTCGTCGGCGGCGGCGACCCGCTTGCCGGGGCGGGCCTGGAGCTTCTTCTGCGCCTCGGCGATCCACTTCTTGCCCTTCGGCAGCACGCTCTTCAGCGGGACGTTCGGTACCTTGCCGCTCTTCATCCACTCGGCCTGGCAGAACTCCAGGTAGTCGACGTGCCCCTGCTCCTCGGCGCCGAGCATCTCCAGGACGCGCCTCCCGTGCGGGTCCTGGATGGCCTTCGCGAAGCGGAAGTAGTGGTCGCGAACCTTGCGCTCGAAGTCGAGGGCGAGCGTGATGGCGTCCTTGAGGGTCATGGCGTCGGTCTCCGGTCGGGGTTTCGGCGTCCGCTCATTCTCCATGTAGGTGTGGCCCCGCGAAAGCGCGAGCCCCTACAGGGACTGGGGTCACACGGAACGGCGTCGCTGAATTTCCTACACTCACGTACGTCCATCGATCGACGCGCGGTGGCCGTCGGGGGAGGAGGACGGGCCCCGCGAAGGAGCATGGAGATGACCCGCACGTTGAGGTTGCTCGCCGTGTTGACCGGTCTCGGGTTCGCGGGGCCGGCGTTGGCCGCGGGCGGTGCCGAGGCCCAACCCGCCGCGGCCAGGACCGAGGCCGCGAAGCCCGGCGTGAAGCCCGCTGCGAAGGCGCACGCCCGCAAGTCGCACGCCGCGAAGACCGCGGCGAAGAAGACGCAGGGGCGCAAGGCGTCGAAGGCCACCGCCTCGTCGCGGCACCTGAAGGCCCGAAAGGCCGCCGCGGCCCCGGCGGCGAAGTAGGCGCGCGGTCCCGGCCGGGCTCCTCCTCGGGGAGCCCGGCCGCGGCGCGCGAACGGCCCCGTCCTTGGCCTGCTCCGGCGGCCATCATGCACCCGGAGGGGTGTCCACGGGCTCGTGCGCGCGCGAGCGCCAGTGCCGCTGGGCGATGGCGAGCGTGGCGACCTGGACGAGCGCCAACAGCGTGACGACGCCCCGCCAGCCGCCGAGGCGCCAGGACAGCGCCGGCGCGACGCCCCCGACCGCGCCGCCGAAGTAGTAGGCCGTCACGTAGAGCCCGGACGCCACGGTACGGACCCGCGCCGGCGCCGCGGTCCGCAGGAAGGCCGTGGAGGCGGACTGGCTGACGAAGACCGCGCTCGAGACGGCCGCGAGCCCGAGCACCACCAGCCAGAGCGCCTGCGCGAGCGTGAGGGCCAGCCCCGCGAGGACGCCTGCGAGCGCGATCGAGATGGCGCGGCGCGAGCCGACCTTGTCGATCCATCGGCCGGCGAGGGGCGTCACCACCGCCCCCACGAGGTAGACGGTGAAGATGGCGGAGAGGGCCCCCGTGCCGAGTCCGAACGGCGGGGCCGCCAGGTGGAACGTCACGTACGTGAAGGTGGCGACCAGCGTGAAGAGGACGTTGAAGCCGACCGCGAAGGTGGCGAGGAGGCGCGGCTCTCCGAGGAGGGCGCGGGCGTCCAGCGTCGGCCCGTCGTCCGTCGGCGGGTGGGGGCGGGCGACGCGGGGCAGCAGGCGCGAGGCGGTGACGCCCGCGATCGCGGTGACGATCCCGAGCACCACGAACGAGGCGCGCCACCCGTCCGCCTCGGCGGCGAACCCCGAGAGCACGCGCCCGGAGAAGCCGCCGATGACGTTGCCGGTGACGAGCGTCGCCATCGCCTGCCCGAGCCGGTGCGCCGGCCACGCCTCGGCGATGAAGGCCATGGTCACGGCGTAGACGCCGGGGACCACGAGCCCCTGCAGGAACCGCCACGCGACGAGCGCGGGGACGCCCGGCGACGTCGCGGCGAGGAGCATCGGCACGGGGAGGGCCAGGAGGGAGGCGCCGATGACGGCGCGGTGGCCGAAGCGGCGGGCGGCGATCGCGAAGAAGGGGGACGCGAGCGCCACGGCGACGGTGGGGGCGCTGACCGTCAGCGCCGCGGCCGCCTTGGAGACGCCGAAGACCCGCTCCAGCATCGGGAGGAGGGGCTGGGTGGCGTAGACGCCCAGGAACGCGGAGAAGCCGGCGAGCCCGAGGGCGAAGAGGCCGGCGGGCCGCGCGAGGCAGGCCGCGCCGCCCGGCGGGGCCTCGCGCGCATCACCGTCGATCGGGAGGGGGAGCGTGGAGTCGGCGGCGGGGGGCATGGGCGGAGGATGCGGCGCCGTGCCCTGAGACGTCCAATATATCTTTCCGGCGCCTGTGAGACGTACTAAGTCTCTGCAATGGAGCTGCGCCACCTGCGCTACTTCGTCGCCGTCGCGGAGGAGCTGCACTTCGGCCGCGCCGCGGCGCGGCTCGGGATGGCGCAGCCACCGCTCAGCCAGCAGATCCGGCAGCTCGAGGCGGAGCTCGGGGTGGAGCTGCTCGCGCGCTCGCGGCGGCGCGTGGAGCTGACGGAGGCCGGCCGCGTCTACCTAGAGGAGGCGCGCGCGATCCTGCACCGGGTCGCGCAGGCCGCCGTGGCCGCCCAGCGGGCCGCCCGCGGCGAGCGCGGGGCGCTGTCGATCGGGATGGTGGCCTCGGCGAGCTACGGCCTCATGCCCCGGGTCTTCCGGGTCTTCCGGGAGCGCCACCCCGAGGTGGCGCTCTCGGTCGCCGTGATGAGCACGGGGGCGCAGGTCGCGGCGCTGCGCGCCGGGCAGCTCCAGCTCGGCATCGCGCGCCCGCCCTTCGGCGACGAGACGCTGGAGGCCGAGCCGCTGCTCGAGGAGCCCGTGGTGGTGGCGCTCCCGGCCGGCCACCCCCTCGGCCGAGCGCGCACCCTCCGCCTCCGGGCGCTGGCGGGCGAGCCGTTCGTCCTCTTCCCGCGCGATCGGCGCCCGGGCTGGTACGACTTCGTCCAGGGGCTCTGCCGCGGGGCGGGGTTCCAGCCGCGGGTCGGGGAGGAGGCCCAGGACCTGGCGACTGCGATGGCGCTCGTCGCGGCGGGGATCGGCGTGACGCTCGTGCCGACGTCGGTCCGGGAGCTGCGCCGCGGCGGCGTGGACTACCGCCCCCTCGCCGCGCCGGCGCCGCGGACGCGGCTCGCGGCCCTGCGCCGCCCGGGTCCGCCCCCGCCGGCGGCCGCCCGGTTCATCGCGGTCGTCCGGGAGGTGCTGGGGCGGCGAGGCCCGGGGCCCCGGTGATGCCCCCGGCGGCGCCGGCGCGAGGAGGGCTTCACCGCGTGGGGTTGTAGACCCGGCGCCCGGCGGCCGCGTACGCGCGCAGCACCTCGGCCGCCTCGGCCCGCAGGATCCCGCGCGCGACCCCGATCCCCCGCCGGCGCAGCTCCCCCTCCCAGTCCTCGGGCTTGGGCCCCTCGTCGAAGCCGGCCGCCTCCACGTCGTCGCCGGACGCCCCGCACTCCAGGCCGCGCACGCCCGACCAGAGCGTGGCGCCGAGGCACATGACGCAGGGCTCGGCGGAGCAGGCGAGGAGCAGCGGCGGGAGGTGCGTCGCGCCCAGGTCGTGGGTGGCGACGGCGCGCTGCGCGGCCCCGAGGGCGATCACCTCGGCGTGGGCGAGCGACGAGCGCGCGGGGACCACGACGTTGACGCCGACGCCGACGAGCCGCCCGCCCTCGCGCTCGAAGACGCCGGCCGCGAACGGGCCGCCGGTCCCGCGCCGCGCGTTCTCCGCGGCGAGCGCGACGAGGAGCGCCATCCGATCGGGCGCGCGCGGGTAGGCGTGCCCCCTCGGCGCGAGGAACGCGGGGAGCCAAGGCGGCAGGGTCAGGGAGATGACGGCGTCGCTCATCGCGTCCACCTTAACAGGCCGTGCACCCGGGTCCTCCCCGAGCCCCCACCGGGAGGAGGGGCGTCGGGAGGAGGGCCCGCAGGGGCTCCCTCACCGCGCCGTCCCGAGCTTCCGGTAGAGGGTCGAGCGGGAGATGCCGAGCTGGCGCGCGGCCCGCGCGGCGTTCCCGTTGCACTCCTCCATGACGCGGCGGACGTGGGCGAGGTCCTGGGCCTCGCGCGCGGCGCGAAGATCCGTGCGCGAAGGCTGCTCGCCGCCGTGGGCGTCGAAGAGCTCGGGCACCACGGCCCTCAGGTCCGCCTCGCCCGGCCGGTGGCCGGCCTCGGGGTCGGCGAAGAGGAGCGCCAGCCGCTCGACGACGTTCTCCAGCTCGCGGACGTTCCCGGGCCAGGCGTACGACCGCAGGTGGGGCGCGATGGCGGCGAGGGCGCGCCGCTGCATCTCCGGCGCGCCGTGGCGCAGGAGCGCGCGCTTGAGGAGCTCCTCCGCGATGAGGGCGAGGTCGTCGCCGCGCTCGCGCAGCGGCGGCAGGTGGATGGGGAGGATGTGGAGCCGGAAGTAGAGGTCCTCGCGGAACTCGCCGCGCCGCACCATCTCGCGCAGGTCGCGGTGGGTGGCCGCGACGACGCGGACGTCGATCGGCGTGGGGACGTTGCTGCCGAGCCGGAGCACCTGCCTCTCCTGCAGGACGCGGAGGAGCCGGCTCTGCAGCGTGACGGGGACGTCCCCGACCTCGTCGAGGAAGATCGTGCCGGTGTGGGCCGCCTCGAAGAGCCCGGGCCGCCCGCCGCGCCGCGAGCCGGTGAAGGCCCCCTCCTCGTACCCGAAGAGCTCGGACTCGAGGAGCGACTCGGGGAAGGCGGCGCAGTTGATGGCGACGCAGGGCCCCTCGCGGCGGCGGCTCGACGCGTGGATCCCCTGGGCGACCATCTCCTTGCCGGTGCCGCTCTCGCCGGTGATGAGCACGGTCGCGTCGGTCCGAGCGTAGCGGCGCGAGAGGGCGCGGACGCGCTCCATGGGCTTCGAGCGGCCCACGAGCGCGTCGAGCGTGTAGCGGGCCACGAAGAGCGGCGGCCGGTGCTCGGAGCGCAGGCCGCGCTCGAGCCGCTGGATCGTGGATCCCTCCTGGCAGGTGAGGATCGCGCCGCGCAGGACGCCGTGCTCCCGGATCGGCACCCGCGAGGTGACGACGGCGGCGTTGCCCAGCCGCTGGATGACGTCGCGCTCCTCGAACCCCGTCTCGATGACGCGCGCGGCGGAGAGGTCCGGCGCCACCGTGGTGAGCCGCCGCCCCACCATCTCGCTCGCCGCCGCCCCGACGAGCCGCTGGAGCGCCGGGTTGACCGACTGGATCCGCTCCTCGGTGTCCACCACGAGGACGCCGACGTCGAGGTGCTTGAGGGCCGCCTGCATGTAGGCCGACTTGTCCTGCTCGAACTGCGCCATGCGGAAGAGCCAGGCGGCCTTCCGGATGGCGCGTCGGAGCGAGTCGGGGCCGAAGATGAGGACCGATCTCAGCCCCATCCCCGCCGCGATCTCGCAGATCGGCCCGGGGCCGATGATCGCGCCGAAGCCGCGGGCGGCGAGATCCGCGACGTGGGCGCGCGCCTCCTCCAGCGTCAGGTACGCGCGCTGCTCGAGGAGCGTGTCGCTGAGGAGCGCCATCGCCTCCTCGAGCCCGGCGACGGTCTGGCGGTAGTTGACGACGCCGATCCGCGTCGAGATGCGGCGGGCGCGGACGAGCGCCTGGAGCACGTCCAGGGTCGTGGGGTTGACGATCACGACCGGGATGGCCGAGCGGGCGCGGAGGTAGCCGCCGTTGGCGCCGGCGGCCACGATCGCGTCCACGGTCTCGCCGGCCTCCACCTGCTCCCGCACGGTCCGGAGCGCGTCCTCGAACGCCTTGTCGAAGACGTGCACCTCGGCGACCTCGCCGAGGGTCGGCGCGACGCTCTCGAAGCTCTCCCGCAGGAGGCTGGTGCTGAAGGCCCAGATGACCGGTTGGCGGGTGGCCATGCGCGCTCTCCTCGGGCGGGGGGTGACGTCACCGCGGGTCCGTGGAGTGTCGCACGCGCGAGGCTCGTCTGTCCCGAAAACGGGACATGAGCCCGACGGGGTCGTCCCGGGTGGCGCGGAGGCCCATGGGCAAATGCCCAGGGGCGGCGGCAGCTTGGCTCGATCGGGCCCGCCCGGACGGGGGCGTGGCGCGGGGCGTGCAATCTCACCTTTCGCAGCGCGGCCGGGACGCCTTGGTGGCGAGCGGCCCGAATCCAAAACGGTGAAACGCGGAGCGCGGCACGCGCCGGCGAAGACCACGAGGAACGAACGTGAACATCCACGAGTACCAGGCCAAGGAACTGCTGCGGAGCTTCGGGCTCCCGGTGCTGAAGGGCCGTCTCGCCGTCTCGCCGCTGGAGGCGGAGGCCGCGGCCCTCGCCCTCGGCGGCAAGGTGGTGGTCGTCAAGGCGCAGATCCACGCCGGTGGGCGCGGCAAGGCGGGCGGCGTGAAGCTCGCCCGCTCGCCGGAGGAGGCGAGCGCCCACGCCGAGGCGATGCTCGGCAAGGAGCTCCGGACCGCGCAGACGGGGCCGCAGGGCCGGCTGGTCCGCCGCGTCTACGTCGAGGAGGGCTGCGAGATCGCCCGCGAGCTCTACCTGGCGTTCACGCTCGACCGCGAGAGGGGGCGCGTGGTGCTCATCGCGTCCACCCACGGCGGCATGGACATCGAGGAGGTCGCGGCGACGCGCCCGGCCGAGATCCACCGGATCCACGTCGATCCCTTCGTCGGGCTCTGGCCGAGCCAGGCGCGGGGGCTCGCCGTCGCCCTCGGGATGCACGGCAAGACGATCGAGGCGTTCACGCGCTTCGCCGTCGGCCTCTACCGCGCCTACGTCGAGCTGGACGCCTCGCTGGTGGAGGTGAACCCGCTCGTCGTCACGAAGGACGGCGCCGTCATTGCCCTCGACGCGAAGGTGAGCTTCGACGACAACGCGCTCTTCCGCCGCGAGGCGCTCTCGGCCCTCCGGGACGTCCACGAGGAGGACCCGCGCGAGACGGAGGCCTCCGAGCACGGCCTCTCCTACGTCGCCCTCGACGGGAACATCGGCTGCCTCGTCAACGGCGCGGGGCTGGCGATGGCCACGATGGACGCCATTCAGCTCGCCGGCGGCATGCCGGCCAACTTCCTCGACGTGGGCGGTGGCGCGGACGAGGAGCGGGTCGCGGCCGCCTTCTCGATCCTGCTCGCGGACCCGAAGGTGAAGGCGCTGCTCGTCAACATCCTCGGCGGCATCATGCGCTGCGACGTCATCGCGCGCGGCATCGTCGCCGCCGCGAGGAAGGTGCACCTCTCCGTGCCGCTCGTCGTCCGGCTCGCCGGGACCAACGTCGAGTTGGGCAAGGAGATCCTCGCGGGCAGCGGCCTCACCATCATCCCCGCCGACGACCTCGGCGACGCGGCGGCGCGGGCGGTCGAGGCGGCCGGCGACGCGGCGGACCTCCGGAGGGCGTCATGAGCATCTTCGTCGACAAGGACACGCGGGTCCTCGTCCAGGGCATCACCGGCTCGGCCGGGAGCTTCCACGCCGAGCAGATGATCGATTACGGGACGCAGGTGGTCGGCGGCGTCACGCCGGGACGCGGCGGGACCAAGTTCAACGACTGGACCCCCATCTTCCACACGGTGGGCGAGGCGGTGCAGGAGACCGGCGCCAACGCCACGGTGATCTTCGTCCCGCCCGCC
>DATIVK010000117.1:0-17985 GCA_035465955.1 Anaeromyxobacteraceae bacterium
AGGGGCGTGCCGAGCGCCTGCTCGCTCGGTCCATGCAGGCGGCGCCAGAGGGCGGTCACGGCGCCGCCGACGACCCTCGGCGCGACGGCCCAGGCGGGGATGAGCATGCCGATCCCGACCGCCGTCGGGGAGGGGAGCCAGCGGCCGGCGCGGGTCGCCTCGGCGAGCGTGAGGGCCACGCCGACGACGAGGGCGAGGACGAGGGCGACGAAGGCGCTCCGGGGCAGGGCGCCGAAACCGTTCGACAGCAGCTCCGCGAACCCGGCCCACTTCACGCTGATCGGCGAGGTCAGCCCTCCTTCGCCGCCGACGCCGAACCGGGCGCGCGCCGCCGGGTAGACGACCGCGAGCGCGAGCGCGCCGACCGGGACGCCGAGGAGCTGGAGCAGGGTCAGGTTCCGGTTGGAGGAGCCCACCACCTTCCCGGCCCGGTAGTCCTGCATCAGGTGCTCGCCGTTCCCGGCGATCGTCCCGCTCATGCCGGAGCCGATCATGTTCACCGGCACGTGGCCGGGGACGAGCACCGCGAAGACCGCCTGCATCACGTTGGCCATGGCGCTGATCGGCGCCCAGTTCGTCTCCCCGAGCACGCGGATCCCGACCAGCATCAGGAGGAAGGAGAGGGCGATCGACACCAGCGTCAGCCAGATCGGGAAGCCGAGCGAGCGCCACTGGACGAGGGCGAGGGTCGTCGCCGCGGCGACCGAGCCGGCGATCACCCACCGCATCGGCAGGTCGTCCCCGGCGCCGCCGCGATCGGCCAGGCCGGCGAAGGACCGGGTCACCGCGCGCCAGTTGACCGCGAGCGCCGTCAGGCCGCCGGCGACCATCAGCCCCGTCGCCGGCCACATCGTGAAGCGCTGCAGCAGGCCGTTGAAGGAGAGCTCCGTGGCGATGCCGTGCGCGACGAGCGGGGCGGGCGCGACCACCCAGGCGAGCAGCATCCCGAGCCCCATCGAGAGGGCGACCCGCAGCCCGACCAGCATCCCGGCGCCGACGGAGAGCACCCCCACCTCGACGCCGAGCCGGAGCGCTGCCGCGTGCGGGGTGAGGGCGGTGAACGGGATCGCGCCGGGGAGCCAGCGGAGCCCCTCCCGCAGGAAGGCCAGCGCGGCCGACGTGAGCCCTCCCAGCCCGAGGGCGGCCAGCCGGGGGCCCGCCTGCTCCGGCCGCTCGTCGAGGATGCAGAGCGTCTGGCCCGCGGCCGTGCCGTCCGCGAAGGGCAGGTCCTCCTCGTCGAGGAAGTGGCGCCGCAGCGGGACCGCGAGCAACACGCCCAGGATGCCGGCCGGCGCGAGCCACGCGAAGATCTGCAGGGGCGTCAGGTGGATGGAGAGCAGGCCGCGCGCGTCGAGCAGGTCGATCGCCGCGAGGAGGACCGCCATGAAGCCCACGCCTGCGCCGGCGGAGGTGCCGGCCGTCTGGACGAGGTTGTTCTCCCAGCGGCTGCCCCGGGCGCCCGTGAGCCAGCCGAGTGCACCGAGGACCACGAAGCCGAGGAACGCGCTCACCACCGAGAGGTTCGGGCCGTACCCGATCTTGAGCACGATGAGCGGCTCGGCCGCCCCCATGAGCGCGGCGACCAGGACGGCGACCGCCACGGCGCGGGCGGTCAGCTCGCGGCGGGCGGGTGGCGGCGTTGGGGGCGACGGCATTCGACCGGGGAATCTAGTGCGGACGCCCCGGGCGATCCACGCGCGGCCGACGGCTCCCCGCGCTGCCCGGAGGCCGCTTGACTCGGATCACGCGGATCGCCTACGGTTCGCACGCTTCAAGGCGATGGGGTTCCGCCTCCAACCGCCGGTCCAGCCGCAGCGGACCGGATGATGACTCCTGGGACAGCGCGAGCAGCACCAACGTTCCCCCAGGAGGAGTGCGTGCAGAGCCGACCCGCCAACGAGAGCCCGTCCCCCTTCGGTCGTTCGCTCGGCGAGAGCCTGACGCTCGGGCGACACCTGCTCCTCGTCGCGGCGCCGCTCGGCGTCCTCGTCGGGCTCGCGATCGCGGGGTACGACTGGGTCGTGAACGAGCTGCTCTGGAGGCGCGTCACCGAGCACTCGGTCGCGGCCCAGATCGTGGCGCCGTTCTTCGGGATGCTCCTCGCCGGCGTGATCGTGCGCCTCTTCCGCGTGCCGTCGCCGTCGATGGCGGACGAGGTGGTGAAGGCGTACCACGACGCCGAGCGGGACATGCCGCTGAAGACGGCTGCCTGGAAGCTGACCGCGTCGTTCGCGACGATGGGCTTCGGCGGCAGCGCCGGCATGGAGGGCGCGAGCAAGTGGCTCGGCGCCACCATCGGATCGGGCCTCCAGGGGCTGGTCAACCGCCTGGGGCCGGGCGCGCTCCGCTGGAGCACCAAGTCGACGCTCATCGTGGGCGGGTCGGCGGGGATCGCCGCGATCTTCCGTGCGCCGCTCTCGGGCGCGATCATGGGGGTCGAGTCGCCCTACAAGCGCGACCTCGCTCACGAGGCGCTCATCCCGGCGCTCGTCGCCTCCGCGACCTCCTTCTGGACCTTCGCCCACTTCCGGCCGGCGACCCCGTACTTCCCGATCACCTTCCAGTACGCCCTGAACACGCGCGACCTGCTCGTGGCCCTGCCGCTCGGCGTCGCCGCGGGGCTGGCGTCGCACCTGTTCCTCACGACGCTGGCGCGCCTGCGGCGGCGGTTCGATGGGCTCCGGGTCGCCGGGCCCGTCCGCTACGGCCTCGGGGGGCTGCTGCTGGTCGCCATCGCGTGGGTCGCGTGGCGGGTCGTCGGCGCTCCGGTGACGCTCCAGGCCGGCCTGCCCGTGTCCAACGCCCTGCTGAACGGCAGGTTCGGGCTCTGGGCCGCCCTCGCGATCTTCGGCCTGAAGCTCCTCGCGACGTCCGTCACCTTCGGCGCCGGGGGCGTCGGCGGCCTCTTCGTGCCGTCGGCGACGATGGGGGCCGCGCTCGGCGCCGCGTTCGACGCCGTCTTCGCGCCGAGCCACCCGGGCGTCTTCACCCTGCTCGGGATCGCCGCGTTCTCCGGCGCCAGCTACAACAGCCTGCTCTTCTCGGCCGTCTTCGTCGCCGAGTCGACCGGCAACGTCGCGCTCGTCGTCCCGTCGCTCGTCGCGTCGACCGTCGCCTTCGTGGTCGCGGCGGGGGTGTCCAACTCGCGCTCCCAGCGGCTCCGTCGCCAGACGTGGCGGGAGCGCCTGCGCGAGGTCCCCGTCACCGCGGTGATGACGCGCCAGCTCGTGACGGCCCGGCCCGAGGACACGCTGGAGGTCTTCTCCCACTCCGTGCTGCTCGAGCACCACTTCAAGGCGCTCCCCGTCGTCGACGAGGGAGGGATGCTCAAGGGGATGATCGCCCTCGCTCACCTCCGGACCGTCCCGATGACCGAGTGGCGGCGGGTCCAGGTGGCCGAGGTGATGGATCCGGACGTCCGGTTCATCCGCACCCACGACGCCGTCGCCGACGCGGAGGGGGTGCTGCGGGAGGGGCCCTACGACTACGTGCCGGTCGTCGACCCGACGAGCGACGTCCTCGTCGGGATCGTCTCCGACTCGGACATCTACCGCTCCCTCGGGGAGCACGCGACGCACGCGACCGCGTGAGGTCGACGCGCGAGCCCGGTCCGCCCTTCGGCCGGGTCAGGGGGCCGGATCCACGGGGCGGAAGGCGCGCTGCTCGGACGCGTGGAGGCGGACGGCGCCCTCCACCGAGAACATCCCGATGATCCGCCCTGCCGCGCAGACGGGGAGCTGGGGCAGCCCGAGGTGACGCGCCTCGGCCACGGCGTCGCGAAGGAGGGCGTCGGGGGTGACGAACGAGGGAGGCGCCGCGAGATCGGTCACGATCGCGGCGCGAAGCCCGGAGAGGGACTCCGCCTCGAGGAGCACGGAGGAGTCGACGATCCCGAGGAGCCGGCCGGACGCGTCCGCGACCGGGAAGACGACCTGCCCGTCGCCGTCGGCGATGGCGGTCAGCACGGCGGAGAGGGGGTCGGCCGGCGTGAAGGTCGTGTAGCCGTGGAAGGCCATGACGTCCCGAACGCGGGGGGCCGACCCTGCCACCTCCGCGGAGTCCCGGGGATGCGCGGCCCCGCGGGCCGTCGTCTGCGCGGAGTAGAGCCGGACGCCGCGGAGCGCCACGTGCGCGCCGCAGGCGGCGAGCATGAGGGGGACGAGCAGGTCGTAGGACCCCGCCAGCTCCGAGACGAGCACCACGGCGCTGATGGGGACGTGGGCGACCCCCGCGTAGAGCGTGGCCATCCCCACGAGCGCGAAGGAGCCGGGAGCGATCGTCGGATCGTGGAGGAGCGCCTGCGTGGCGAAGCCGTACGCTCCGCCCACGAGGCCGCCGATCACCAGGGAGGGGGCGAAGTCGCCCGCGCTCGCCCCCGTCCCGACGGTCAGCGCCGTGGCCGCGACGCGGAAGAGCGCGAGCGTGAGGAGGACGCCGGCGGCGGTCCAGCCCGCGAGCTGCGTGGGGGTCACGGCCAACTGGGCGACGCCGTAGCCGCCGCCGAGTACGGCGCTCGCGGCAGAGACCCCGAGCAGCCCCGGCAACGGGGAGTGGTGGAGACCGACGAGCGCGCCGCCGAGGAGCAGTCCGCCGATCGCCGGCCGGAGCCACACCGGCAGGTGACTCGACGCCGCGAGCCGCCTCACGGTCTCCAGCGCCCGCACGAGCAGCAGCCCGGCGAGGCCGGCCGCCAGCGCGAGCCCCGCGTAGAGCGGCAGGTGCGCCGCGTGGAATGGATGCGCTTCGAGGCGCCCGAAGAGCGCCCGCTGGCCCAGGAGGGCCTCGCTGGTCGCGAAGGCGACCACGCTCGCGATCACCGCCTGGACGAGCGACTCCGCCTCGAAGTCGTCGCGGTAGACGATCTCGGTCGCCAGGAGGGCGGCACCGAGAGGAGTCCGGAAGACCGCGGACATGGCGGCCGCCACCCCCGCGACGAGGAAGGTCCTTCGCTCGCGCGGGGTCGCCGGGAGCAGCGTGCCGACGAGGCCGCCGACGGCGCTCCCCATGTGCATCGCGGGCCCCTCGCGACCGCCCGCGCCGCCGGTCGCGAGCGCGGCGACCGAGGCCAGCCATTTCAGGGGGAGCACGCGCGGCGCGAGGATGCCGCCCCGGTGGAAGGCCTCGATCGCCCCGTCGCCGCCGCCGCCCGCCACCTCGGGCGCGACGCGGCTGAGCAGCCCGGAGACGAGCCCGCCCAGGGCGGGCAGGAGCGCGAGGAGCCAGAGCCGGAGCGGCTCCTCCCGGACATCGGCCGCCTCGCCCGCGGCGCGCAGCATCGACGCTCCGCCGAGGTGGCCGAGCAGGAACCCCTGGAGCCGGTCCACGGCCCCCACGAAGGCGGCGCCGACGAGCCCTCCCAGGAGTCCGACGATGGCGGCCAGGACGATCGCTCGCCCCAGCAGCTTCAGCTCCAGCTGACCGACGCTCGGGCGGAGCAGGGCGGTCACCTGGGAAGGCAGGCGGGCGACCAGGCGCTGCATGGCCGACGGCAGGCTCCTGACCCTACGGATCATCCTCCGCGCGCCTCCGAGGCGCGCGGCGCGCGCGTGCACACGCGGGGGACACCGGGCCCGCTGGAAGCGGAATGCTGGGACGCGCTGGACGTCACGGTTGACCTGGGCGCAGCGTCGGTGTTCTACCGAAACTGGTTGCAGGTGCAAAGACCTCACGAGGCGAGGAGCGGAAGGAAGGGGGCATGGACGCATCGAGGCCAGACGAGGAAGGGGAGCTCGCGACCCGGCTGGGCCCGGTCCTGTCGTTCATGCGCGCGCTCTGGGAGATGGAGCACGGGCTCAACGCGCGCTCCAAGGCCATGAACCGCGGGCTCGGCCTCACGGGGCCGCAGCGGCTCGTGCTGCGGCTCGCCGAGAGGCTCGGGCCGATCACGCAGGCCCAGCTGGCCCACGTCCTCCACCTCCACCCCGCGTCGGTCTCGCGGCTCGTCCAGACGTTGAACGCCCGCGGGTTGCTCGTCGTGAGCCGCGCTGCCCACGATGGGCGGCAGCGCGTCCTGACCCTGGGACGACGGGCACGGACCGCCCTGCGCCGGACGGACGGCACGGTCGAGGTGGCGATCCGGAGGGCGCTCGAGGGCGTGAGGGCGAGGGACGTGGAGCGGGCCCTCGCCGTCGTCGGGCGGATCTCGCAGGAGCTGAAGCGCCGCTCGTGAGCACCGAAGCCGGCGTCCGCCGAAGCTGGCGGCAGCGGAGCAGCCGACGCCACAGGCCGACTGCCGAAGCGGGCGCGGTGCGTCGGACTATCGGCCGTCGGGCGACGGCGCGGCGGCGATCTCCTGCACCCCCGACGGCAGGGCTGTGGCCTCCGCCAGTGCCTTCGCTTCTGGCCGCGAGATCCCGGCCGAGCACGCACCGGTCCGCCGACACGGGCAGCAGCCTTGCAGCGACAGGGCGAGCAACCCGGTCGCGACCCAGGGGAGACAGATCTTCGAGATCGAGCGGCGTTCCATGGACCCTCCATCCCGGGCGCCACACCGGGTGAGCATCACCTGCAGGCGCGCCAGAATGGTAGCAGGACCCGGGTTCACCGTTCGCGGAGTCTTCGCGGGCTCACCATTGCCCCGACGGGTCGAGAGCCAGCCCCAGAAGGCGCCGCCTCGGCAGAGCTACAGGGTCAAGCGAAGGCTGAAGCCCGCCAGGGCTCCGAGGGTCCGACCGTCCCAGACGACGGCGGCATCGAGCCCCAGGTCGATGGGCGCGATGTGGAGCGTGACCAGCGGACGGGTCTGGCCGCCCACCCATGCGATCCCGTCGCCGTCCCCGAAGAACGGCTGCGTCCGATAGCCGGCCTCGAGCCCGAGCGAGAGGAAGGTGAGGGGATCCCAGAGGATCCCCGCCGAGGCCTGCCCCTCGCCCCGGTCTCGCCCCGTCCGCGACTCGTGCAGCCACTCGAGGATCAGATCGGCGTTCGCGGACACGTCGGCGGCGAGCCGCTTGCGGGACTGCGCCGTCACGCCGAAGCCCCAGGTGCTTCCGGTGACGACGTCGTGGGCGAAGTGAGTCCACCCGATGCCGATCGCGTGCTCGGGTCTCGTCAGCGCCTCCGCCTCGCCGAACGAGTAGTTGAGGAATCCGGGCGCCGCGAGCAGCAGCCGATCACTGATGCCGACCGACAGGCCCCAGGCCCCGTCGAAGCCCCCGTGATCCAGCCAGCGCTCCCGCTCGAGGCTCCATCGAAATGCTCCGCGAGGCAGCGTGAGGGAGCGCCGCGCGAGGCCCCCTTGGAAGTCCTTCGGGAAGTCGTCTGCCCGGGCCGCCTCCCTGGCGCGGGACGGGCCGGGGCTCTGGAGCTCGATCGCGGCGATCAGGTCGCGCCAGCGATCATCCGGAGGGACCGACTCTTCGGTGCGGTCGCGCCGCGCGAAGTAGGTCAAGCGACAGGTTCGGGCGGGAGTCGTCGAGCCTACGAAGGCGAGCGAGAACTCCCAGCTCTCGCGCTTTACCCGGGCGCCCGCTCGCGCGTCGCTCTCCGTCGCGCGCAGCCCGACCTCGACGGCGCCCGGCCCGAACCGCGGGTCGGCGAGGGGGGGCAGGTCCACCACCGTGGCCGAGGGATCGCCGATGAGCGCGCCCGCGTGAGCGGCCAGGGCGGCGCGCAGATCGCTCCGCGCCGTCAGCGGCGGTGCGCCGTCCACCTCGATCAGCTCGATCCGCGCGTCCTCCAGGCCGTCCGCGGCGGTGTGCTTCAGCGTGAACAGACGGACCCCTGCATCGAACCGCCTCGACACGCGCCAGCCGGCCGACGAAGGGACGCGCAGCACCATCGACTCCAGCACCAGCCGATCCTCGTCGCGCAGCGGACGCGCGTGTTGCTCCCACGCGCAGCCGGAGCCGACCGCGATCGCCGCAAGGACGATCGTCGCAAGCCTTGGCCCGGTCTGGACTGCCCCGCCCTTCATCGCGATGGTCCTTTTGAGGGTGGGTCGGGTGGCGCTGCAAGAAGGCGGCCAGACACGGTCATCTTCGAATACGGCGATGTCACTCGAAGTATCATGGGCGCCGTCGCCAGTGCGCCCCGCCGGACAGCGGCGGGCGCGACACACTGTGGCTTGCCACCACGCGCCAGGTCCGAGGAGGCTTCAGCAGAGGCATCGTCGAACGCGAACCTGAAGGAGGGAATTCGAGCCGGCGCGCCGCGCAGCGGCGGCCGCCGCCTGGGCGAGCGCGTGGTTGAGGCTCCCGGGGTCCGCGTGGGCGATGGGCGACGACGAGGAGGAGAGCCCTTCCTGGGCGGTCCTGCGGTGACCAGCCCGTGGGCCAACGTCTATGCAGCGCTAAGGCTCGTGCCCAGGAACCTCAAGACCGAGCGGATGACCTCGCGCGTCCTCTCGTGGTCGTCGATGAGGTCGAACGCGTGCGGCGCACCTGCGTGGTTGATGAGCGTGACAGGGCGGTCGTGCGAAAGGGATTCCGCGACGAAGCTGTCGACGGTCGCGTTCAGGCCCGGCGTCTGATCCCCGCCGGCGCGCACCACGAGGAGCGGCACACCTGGCCTGAGGTCACGGACCCCCCGCCCGGCGCACGGATCGGCGAAGCCGATCCGTGTGGCTGCGGCCCCCGCGCCGAACATGTAGCCGTAGCAGAGCGCCGCGCACGCGACGGGCACCTCGGCACCGTTCAGCAGGGCACCCAGGCCCGTCGGCACGTTTCCGGAGCAGGCCCAGATCCCGATCCGGTCGCGATCGACGCCGAGCGCTGCGGCGTGCTGGTGGACGTGATGGAGAACGGCCGCCAGGTCGGCGGCCGGCTCGCGGTTCGTGTAGGTGATCGCGACGAGCCCGGAGCACGCGACGAGCCGAGCCCAGGAGAGGTAGGCGGCCATCTCCAGGACCTTGCAGCCGACCCGGGCCTCGAACGCGGGATCAGGGAAACCGGAGACGAAGACGACCGCGCCGCGTGGCCCGTCCGACGGAGATGCGGGCGCCCAGACGTCGAGGGTCAGGGGTCCCGCGGCCGAGTCGCGGTAGACGACGGTACGGGGGTTGACGTCGCTCATGCCGGGCAGCTCGAACAACACCGGCTGAAGGGTCATGGGGTGACGGGGACGTCGTTCGGTCATCGATGTCGCTCCGGATGCGGGGACGACCAGAGTTGGCTGGGACATGATGCCGGATTCACCGTGGGTCGCAAGTGAGGCCGGGAGGCCCGCGAATTCGGGGCGGGGCGGGGTTCTGGAGGCGCGGATGGAGATCCTGGGCGGGATGCTCCCCGGAGACGCCTCCTGTGCGCGGGCGAACCTGGAGCGGGCGCACGATCTGGGGCGAGATTGCCAGGGCGGGCGCGGGCTTCAGCCGGCTCGGCGGAGCGCGGCCTCGATCATCGTTCGCGGGGGCACGCCCGCGAGGCCGTACAGCCGTCAACCCAGACCGGTGCCGGCCGGAGGCGATGGATCGATGTCGATGCCATCCACGCGGAGCGTCGGAGAACCGGGGAACGCGAGCCGCGCCGCGTCCACCTCGGTCGCAACGACCGTCGCCTCCACGACGGCAGCGAGGCCGGTCTCTCGAAGGATCTCCCCGACCAACTGCATCGTCCTCTGGCCGTGCCGGCAGCCCGGGCTCATCAGGATCTCGACCTTCATGCCGGCGACGAGCCTATCACCCGTCGCATCCCGTCAGGTTGACGCCTCTTGGGGAAACGCTCAGCGCCGCTTCTCGATCTCGGTGGGCTCGTTCTGGCGCCCCGCGTGTTCGTAGCGGAGCGGACGCCCGAGGATCGGCACGGGCAGCACGAGCGCGACGACGAAGAAGAGCAGGAGGGCGGCGACGCGCAGCAGGCGTCGGGCGAGGCGCGAAAGCAGCTTGGCGGAACGCGCGGCGACACGGCCAGCGCGCTGGGCGACGGACATGGGACCTCCTCAGGGTGAGCTCGTTCGGAACGCGGGGCGGCGACCGGAACGCGCTCAGCGGAGGAGGGCTCGGTTGAGTAGGAAGGGTGCGCCTCGGGACGCGCGAGGGACGGGGGGCGGGTCGGTGCGTGCGCGCCTGGGGCGCGCGAAGCGACCCGGCGCCGACCGCGGCGCTGGCGAAGCAGACGGGATCTCGCGCGGCTGGAGGAGTCGACCCGTCGTCAGGTGGGCGACCTCCGCGACCTCGGGGCTGACGACGCCGGCGGAGGACGGCAACCCCGCGGACGCCATCGCGAGCGCCGCCACCAGGAGGGCGAGCCGGAGTCGCGTGACGATGAGCCGCAGGGCTCTCACCGAGCGCGAAGGTAACCAGCGGTTGGACCCCGTCAAGGGTTGCCGTGGCGCCCCGCTTCAGGGGACGGGTACTTCACCGCATCACCAGAGCAGCGGAATGACTGCCCCGGTTGCGTCGGCGTGCTTTTGCCACGCGTCGCCGAAGTGACCGCCGTCGACGAGATCGGGCGCCAGGTCACCGAGGGCACGCAGCGCAGCGCCCTGGGGAGTCACCATGGGTGTCCTCATGCGTGCGTGACGTGGGCTCCCGCAGAGCACCGCTTCGTGGCACAGGCCTTGCGCTATCGTATCGAACTTGGGAGGGCTGCTCTCCATGGCCATCGCGTCGCTGGTTCTCGTCGCCGTGCTCGGACAAGCGAAGGTCGCAACCGGGTCGCTTGCGCCATGGAAGCTGAATGGCCTGTTCGTGATGGAGCAGGCCGTCTTCGACGCCCGGTGCGCGGCGACGCTGGACGAACTCTGTATCGCGCTCGGCTTCGAGCAGAGGGGGTATCTGGAGGTCCGCTCCGGCGAGCTTCGATACGGCCTCGACGCCGAGTGCGCGCCGCTGCCTTTTCGCGCCGAGCTCGTCGCGGATGATCATGCCGAGGGATCGTTCGAGCGCCGCGACTTCGACGGGGAGCAGAAGACGCCCTGCGCCGGGGACAGCTGCGACGGGCGTCGCGTGCAGGTCTGGAGGGAAGGGGGCGCGCTCGTCGTCCGGGGCGCCATGGACCGCGTCGGCTCCTGCGACATGCCCGACCTGAAGGATCTGGAGACCACCGTTCTCCGCTTCGTCCCGCTCGAACGCCTGACGGCCGCCGCCGACGAGCAGGCCAGGCGCCTTGGGGTGGACCGGCGCCGCTGCAACTACAAGACGGACTACCGAACGGGTCCGCCGCGCCGGTGCTGGGGAGGCACGGGGGCCCAGGCCACGAATGGCGCGGCCGCCGTTGACGCAGCGGTCCACCTGGTGCAGTCGGTACGCGAGTTCGGCAAGGAGGTTGCGCGCGCCGAGACGTCCGGCAAGGGGGCGTCCCTGGAAGCTCTGCTGCGACGCGGGAACGATCTCGCCGCCGAGCTGAGACCGATCATCGAGCGGCTATCGGACGAGAACTACCGATCCGTCGAACGAGGCATGAAGGGCTACGTCGTGACCCGCGAGGAAGTGATCATCGTCGAGCCGGACACCCGGTTCTTCTCGAACCTCGCTGAAGAGATCGGAACGACGCGGGACCGGCAGTTCTTCGGCTACATGCTCAAGGTCAGGCCCATCGGGGCTGGGGCAGTCGCAGCGCTCATCACCGCCGCCACCCCCGCGGCGGGTGAAGCTCGCGCCGGCGCGGCGATGAGACCCGCGTGACCACATCCGCCGATTCAAGTCGTAGGCAACAGAGCCGCGCTACTCGTCGCGTCGAGCAGGGCAGATCGCAACGCGCGCGGACTGGTCCGATATCTGCGCGACCGCGTTCGCAGGCGTCGCGAAACTGCTGCAGCCCAACGAATTCCGCTGGTCCCGGGGCCCCATGGAACGTCCGATAATATGGATTATGGTAACTACGCGCCCAGGGGGATCTGGGGCATGACCGCGAACGCGGGCTCCCGCGATCGGCGGTCACCGGCAACCGTCGGGACGACTCGCGCCATCGATGTCTGGGGCGCGCCGGGAAACGCCGGCGCCCTCGCCCGCTGACTACGAGCGGTGATCCTTCGCCTCCGCGCCGAGCACCCAGCCGCTGGGCTCGGCCTCGACCACCTGCGCCGGCCTGGGGGTGGCGGCCTTCCGCTGCTCGGCGACGCGCTGACGATCCTCCTCGGACTCGTGCAGCACGCAGAGCGTGTCGCGCGGCGCGAGCACGCGGAGCATCTTCGGCGCGTCGGGCGAGCAAGACAGGTCGCACGGCCGGACGTCCTTCCCGTCCCCGGCGACCAGGTGGTGGTGGATCAGGTCGATGGTCCGCTGGATCTCGTGCCGTACGCGCTCGAGCCGCTCCATCCTTCGTTGCGCCTCGGCGACGTGGCCCGCGAGCGACGCCTCCAGCCGCTCGGCAAACTCGGCCACGCACGAGCAGCCCTTGCGAAGCGTCAGGATGTCCTTGATCTCGCAGAGCGACAGCCCGAGCTCCCGGAGGTCGCCGATGAGCTTGAGCCGCTCGAGGTCGTCGTCGGTGTAGCGCCGATGCCCGCCGTCGCTGACCTCCGCCGGCTCGAGGATCCCTTCCTCCTCGTAGAACCGGATCGTGCGGACGGTGTTTCCGGTCGCGCGCGCGAGGTCTCCCGACGTGTAATCCGCACCCATGTCGCTTTGCCTAACGGCCGGCTCCGAGCATGTCAATCGCACTTCGTCGCTGATCCATCCAGATTCACTAGGGAAATCCGACCCGGCGGCTCCGGATAATGGACGCGAGGACTCCATGAGCTGAAGCGCCTGCATCTACGGGACCTTACGCCCTTGTCAGGGCAACCGAATGCGGGGATGCTGGCGCGGTTCCGCTCGCCGGAGGGACTCAGACGGCCCAGACAGGGATGCAGCGCGCCTACCGCGAAATCGTGAGGGATGCCGCGCGGTTGTCCGGGGCGCCCCTCGTCCAGATGGTCACGCGCACCGAGTGGCGCGGCCAGCCCCGGTGCACCACCGTGGCCGTCGAGGGGGCGTTCCTCGCCGCGAGGCCCGCACGCGACTCCGTCGAGAAGCTCCTGGCGGCTTTGCCGGGCTTCACGCTCGAGGATCCCCTGCTCGAGCCGCGGGCGAGCGCCACCCGGAAGATCGGCCGGTGCGAGCCTGCGCTGGCCGCGCTCCTGCCGCCCGCCGCCGAGCGGCTCGGCTGGCGGTCGGCGGCGTTTCGCCTCCCGGCGGCGGCGCGTGACGTCGCCCTGCTGCGGTTCGTCCTGCCCGGCCCGATCCGCGCCACCGGGATACGCAGCCTCGAGGCGGTCGTGCGGCTCGCCGCGTCGCGGCTCGAGGCCGAGGACTGGCGCCGCGTCGCGGTCGGCCAGAGCGCCGCCTACCGCGCGTTCATGGAGCACGCGGGCGAGGCCATCTTCGTGGTCGACCCCGTCACCGGCCGCATCCTCGACGGGAACGCGACCCTCCTCGCGCTCACGGGGCGCCGGGATCGGGACCTGAGGCGGCTCACGGTGGACCGCATCGTGGCCCACCCGTCGCACCCGGGCCCCGCGCTGCTCGCGTGGCTCGGCTCGGCGGCGGTGGTCCGTGACTCCGACGCCCAGCTCGTCCGCTGGCGCGGCGAGCCCGTCCCGGTCGCCCTCACCTCCGCCCGCATCGAGCTCCCCGATCGCCCCGTCCTGCACGTCATCGCCCACGACCAGACGAGGGAGCGGCGGGCCGTCGACGGCCTCCGTGACGCGAAGGACACGCTCACCGCCCTGACGCTCTCGGGGGCGCGCCTCATGGAGCTCCAGGAGGAGGACGCGATCATCGCGACGCTGGCCCGCGACCTCTCCCGCCTGGGGCTGCACGTCGGGATCCTGGGCGAGGTCCCCGGCGATCGCGACGCCGGGCGCCGGTTCAGGTGGCGCTTCCACAGCTTCCCGGCGGAGCTGATGCGCTCGGTGGAGGAGATCCTCGGGTTCTCCCTCGCGGACCTCACGATCGATCCGGAGGAGGCGCCGCTGATCAAGCGGGTCCTCGACGAGGGGCTCACCATCGCGACCGACAAGGCGCGCGCGCCCGTCCACGACCTGCTGGGCGGCAAGCAGCCGGAGCAGGCTCGGGCCATCGGGCGCATCTTCGGCTACCGCCGCCTCGTCCTCGCGCCGCTGCGCGCGGCGGGCCGCTCGAACGGCCTCCTCGCGGTGGCCGCGCCGCCGGGCCGCCGGAGCGACCCCCAGGCGATCGACGCGTTCGCGCTCCTCGCCTCGATCGCGCTCGAGAAGGCCCGGCTCTTCGGGGCCCTCAAGGAGGAGCGGGCGCACCTGGAGTACGAGGTCGATCGGCGGACCCGCGAGCTCCAGGCGGCCGTCCGGGCGCTGGAGGAGACCGACCGGAAGAAGGACAACTTCCTGGCGAACATCTCGCACGAGCTGCGGACGCCACTGGTCACCGTGCTCGGCTACGCCGACCTGCTCCTCGGCGAGCGGCTCGGTCCCGTCCAGCCGCGCCAGCGCGCCGCGCTCTCGGTGGTCCTCTCTTCCGGCAAGCGGCTGCGGAGCTTCATCGACGAGCTGCTCGACTTCTCGCGCCACGAGCTGACCCGCGAGGCGCTGCGGATGGAGCCGTTCGATCTCCTCGACGTGCTGCAGCAGGCGGTCACCGGCTTCGCGCCGCGCTTCGCCGAGCGCCGGATCCGCCCCCGCATCCGGCTCGCGCACCCCCTCCCCCGCGCCTGGGGCGACCGCGGGCGGGTCCTGCAGGTCCTCCAGAACCTGCTCTCCAACGCGGAGCGCTTCACCCCGGAGGGGGGCTCTATCCGGCTCGCCGCCGCGAGGGCGCCCGGCGGCTGGCTCTCGGTGGCGGTCGCGGATCGCGGCCCCGGGATCTCCCAGGAGCACATCGACCTGATCTTCGATCGCCTCTACCAGGTCGGGGACGCCACGCCGGCCGGCCGGCCCGGCGGCTCGCTCGGGCTGGGGCTGGCCATCGTGAAGGCGATCGTCGACGCGCACGGCGGGACCGTCTCGGTCCGCTCGCACGTCGGCCGTGGGGCGTCGTTCCGCTTCACCCTCCCGTCGGAGGAGCGGGCCGACCTGCTCGCGCCGGAGCGTCCGCGCTAGCTCGGCGCCTGGGCGCCGATGACCGGGAGGCGCGGCGCCTTGAGCACCTGGGTGCTGACCGCCCCCGCCACGTTCCGCGCCACCGCCAGGAAGGCCTGCGCCTGCGGGCTGTCGGGCTGGCCGGCGACCACCGGGACCCCCTGATCGCCGCCCTGGCGGATCGCGAGGTCGATCGGGATCTCGCCGAGGAAGCGGATCCCCATCTTCTCGGCCGCGGTGCGCGCCCCGCCGTGGTCGAAGATCGCCGTCTCCTGCCGGCAGTGCGGGCAGACGAAGGAGGACATGTTCTCGACGAGCCCGAGGATCGGGATCGAGACCTTGTCGAACATCAGCTTGGCCCGGATCACGTCCGCGAGCGCCACGTCCTGGGGGGTGGAGACCAGGACCACCCCGGCCGCCTTGACGTTCTGGGCGAGGGAGAGCGGCACGTCGCCGGTGCCCGGCGGGAGGTCGAGGACGAGGTAGTCGAGCTCGCCCCACTCCACGTCCCGCAGGAGCTGGATCAGCGCGCCGGTGACCATCGGGCCGCGCCAGATGAGCGGCTGCTCCGGGTCGACCAGGAAGCCGATCGACATGACCGAGAGGCCGTGCGCATGGAGCGGCTGGAGCCGCTGGCCGTCGGCGGAGGTCGGGCGGTCGGTCACGCCGGTCAGGATCGGGACGGACGGGCCGTAGACGTCGGCGTCCAGGATGCCGACGCGGGCCCCCGTCCGCGAGAGCGCGACCGCGACGTTGATGGCGACGGTGCTCTTCCCGACGCCGCCCTTCCCCGCCCCGACGAGGATGATGTTCTTCACGCCGGGCGTGAGCTGCGACTGCGCGACGCCCGGGGCGCTGCGGACCTTCGCGCCGAAGGTGACGTCGACGGCGGTGGCGCCGGCCGCGCGGAGGGCCCCTTCGACGTCCTTGCGGATCGTCTCGCGCAGCGGGCACGCGGGGGTCGTCAGCTCCACCGTGACCTTCACGGCGCCGCCGCTGACGGCGAGGTCCTTCACCATGCCGAGCGTGACCAGATCGCGGCCGAGCTCGGGATCCTTCACCTTCTTGAGCGCCTCGAGGGCGGAGTCTTTGTCGATCGCCATGTGCGCGGTGTTTATAGCGGGGCCGCCGCCCTGCGACAACGCCCACGCCGCGGTCTGGTAGGCTCGTCGAATCAGGGGGTTCGACGGCATGAGGGTCTTGCGGCTCGAGGGCGGCCGGGTGCTGACGGGGGGCCGGGAGCTGGCCGGCCCCGGCGCGCCGATCTGGATCGATCTCGCGCCTGCGGAGGACGACATCGCCTTCCTCGGCGCGCGCTTCGGGTTCCACCCGCTGGCGCTGGAGGACTGCGTCCACGAGGGGCAGCGGGTGAAGTTCGAGCAGTACCCCGACCACCTCTTCACGGTGGTGCACCGCCTCTACCCCGCGCCGGACGAGAGCGGGATCCAGTCCAGCGAGCTGCACGCCTTCCTGACGGGCGAAGCCCTCGTCACCGTCCACCAGCCGCCCATCGCCCAGCTGGACGAGGTCTTCGCGCGCTGCGAGCGCGACCCGGCGCTCCTCGCCCGGGGCCCCGACTTCGCGCTCTACCTCATCCACGACGCGATCACCGACGTCCACTTCGCGGTGGTGGACGCGCTGACCCAGGAGGTCGAGGAGCTGACCGAGGAGGCGCTCGGGACGATGGACCTCCAGTCCGATCTCCTCGAGCGGATCGTGGAGGCCCGCCGCGCGCACGCCCTCCTCCGCCGCCGGCTCGCCCCCCAGCGCGAGGTCTACGCGTCGCTCGCGCGGCCGGGCCAGGCCGTCGTGAGGGACGGCACGGCGCTCTACTTCCGCGACGTCACCGACCACGTCGTGCGGCTCACGGAGGAGATCGACGGGGGCCGGGACCTGGTCTCCTCCGCGATGGAGGTCCACCTCTCCCGCGCCAACGTCCGGCTCGCCTCGGTGACGACCCGGCTGACGCTCGTCGCCACCGTCTTCCTCCCGCTCAACTTCCTCGCCGGCTTCTTCGGGATGAACCTGGAGATCCTCCCGCCGCCGGTCGCGATCCCCCTGGTCCTCGGCGCGATGGTGCTGCTGCCGACCGGGCTCCTCTGGTTCCTCCGGCGCCGCCGCCTGACCTGATCGCCCGACGGCGCCCGAAGGCGGGCGTCAGGTCAGGACGAGCCCCTCGTCCGTCCACTCGGCGTGCCCCGAGAGGATCGCGTCGAGGTTCTCCGTCCGCTCCGACGACAGATCGCTCACCAGCTCGAGGATCTGCGGGTACGCGACGACCAGCTCGTCGAAGGTCTTGCGCGGCAGGCGCAGCAGCGTCCCCGGCCGCTTCACCACGATCGAGGCCGTCGCCGGGATCTTCCGCAGGCAGCTCATCTCGCCGAAGAGATCCCCCTCGCGAAGCTGGCTGACGATGACGTCCTTGCCCATCTGGCGCTTCAGGACGTCGACCGCCCCCTCGAGGATCACGTAGAGGCCGTCGGACGGCTCCCCCTCGTGGATGATCCGCTCGCCGGCCCGGGTCTCGCGGGCGACGAACTTCGACATGATGAGCTTCCGCTCTCCGGTCGGGAACGGGCGGAAGACCGCGCTCGTCGCGAGGGCGTTGGCCAGCAGCCGCTGCCGGTAGAAGCGCCGGATCGACTGGGCCAACTGGGGGTGCTGGCGAGCGATGGAGACCAGCACCTCCGGCCGGAACTCGAGGACCTCGGCCGGGGCGTCGGCCGTGACGCTGGCCGCGCGGGGGGCGCCCGAGAGCAGCGCCATCTCCCCGAAGAAGTCCCCTTCCCCGAGCCGCGCGAGCAGGATCGGCTCCCCGCGCTCGTCACGCTTCGACACCGAGAAGCGGCCGCTCGCGACGACGAAGAAGCTGTTGCCGCTCTCGCCCTCGCGCAGGATCGCCTCTCCCTGCGCGACCCGGTGCAGCACCATCCCCTGCATGAGCGCCATGAAGGCGTCCCGTCCCAGGTCCGAGAAGATCGGGATCGTCGGCAACCCCGCGGGGCGGCCGGCGGGACGCGGAGGAGGCGCAGGCGGCCTCGCCGGCGCGGCGGGCGGGACCGGCCGGGCGGCAGG
>DATIVK010000118.1:0-4624 GCA_035465955.1 Anaeromyxobacteraceae bacterium
GCGAAGCCGTTCTGGAGCGCGGAGACGCTGCGCCCGGCGGCGTAGAACTCGCTGGAGGTCTTGGTCTTGCGGGCGGCCCAGTAGGTGATGACGAGGGTCACCGCGACGATGAGGAAGAAGAAGCCGATGGCGGGGAGCGTCGGCTTGCCGAGGGAGGTCTCGAGCGGGGCCGGCGCCGCGGCGGCGGGGGCGGCCTGGCCGAGGACGAAGTTCAGGATGGCGTGGGTGCTCAGCATCGTGTGTCTCCTGGATGGAGGGAGTGGGAGGGGCGGGGCTAGTGCTTCAGCTTGCCCTTGAGCCGCTCGACCTCGGGGTCATAGGACTTGTTGGCCCAGGACACGTAGAAGGCCGTGAGCGCGAACGCGATCACGATCGCCGCGACGCCCAGCGGGATCGCCACGGTCGTCGCGCCCTCGCCGATCCTCTGGTTCACGAAGTCCTTCGCCGTCGCGACGACGAGGATGTAGCCGTAATAGGACACGAAGAGCATCGCGAGGAGCACCATGCTGACGCTCCACCGCCGGCCCACGAGGTGCTTGAACTCGGGGGAGTCCAGCAGCTCCTTCGAGCTCTGCTTCGATCCCTGCTCCACCTTCAACGCTGCGTTCGCCATTTTTGCGCCTCCGTGTCGGTGAACCTCTCCCCGGACGGTTATTTCGGGGTCCATCTGAAGCCGGCGACTTGAATAGCACGCGACTTTGCGTCCCGAGAAGAAGTAAACGCGAAAATTTGTGCGTCGACCCGGCGGCGGATGGTCGCGCGACCACTTGTAGCGAAGAATAGGGAGCCAAACGCACAGTCTGCGCGCACGCAATTGGGTATCGGACGGTCGCAGGGTGCGGCAATCGGGCGCAGCGAAACACGATCACCACCTCTATATGGGCAGGGCGCGAGCGTGCGCGCCGCGAAGCGTGCCCGCGGAGCGTGCAGCTGCATGGAATGGGGGCGGCGAGCGCTACGTCGCGCCCGACCCGGCGCGCGCGTCCTCGGGCGGTGTCGCGCGCGCCCTGGGCGTGCGCCGGAGGATCCACCCGTAGAGCGAGGCGCCGGCGGCGCCGACCATCGTGGCCATCACGCCGAGCACGAAGAGCAGCTTGAGCGCCTCGGGATCGTCGCCGAGACCGAGCAGCGGCCGCCACGACGGGATCACCGCGACGAGGAGCGCGGCGTACATCGCGAACGCCCCCGCGCCGATCCAGAGGAAGACGTGCCAGCGGACGGAGGGCGTCGCGATGCGGCGGCGCGCGAGCCAGAGCTCGATGGCGCACCACGGGACGCCCAGCGCCGCGAGGAAGCCCGGGTCGAAGCGGTGGCGGACGACGAGGGAGGCCGCGATGGCGGGCAGCCAGAGGAGCCCCGCGAGGCCCCCCGCCCAGAGCCCGAGCCGGGTGGCGCCGTGGCGGCGCACGAACGGGTCGACGCTGTCCCAGCGGAACCGGCGCGTCGGCTCCACGTTGCGCAGGAGCAGGCCGCAGTGGCCGCAGGCGAACTCGCGCCCCTCGGCGGTGCCGTACGGGACCTCCAGGTTCCAGCCACAGCTCTGGCACTCGACGGTCATGCGCGGCCCTCCCGGTCGAGGATAGGACAGGCGACGGACCCGTGCCACCGGCCGTTGGTGGGCGGCCCGGGACGGTCTATGCTCCCCGACGGCGCGCATGCGAGTCGCACTCTTCGCAGACATCCACTCGAACCTCGACGCGCTGACGGCCTGCCTCGCCGAGGCGGAGGCCCACGGCGCCGAGCGTTACGCCTTCCTCGGCGACCTCGTCGGCTACGGCGCCGAGCCGGCCGCCGTGATCGACCTCGTCGCGGGCTACGCGGCGCGCGGCGCGATCGTCGTCCGCGGGAACCACGACGAGGCGGTGCTGGCCGGTGACACGGCCTCGATGCGCGACGTCGCCGCCGCGGCCGTCGACTGGACGCGCGGGCGGCTCGACGCCCGGCGGCTCGCGTTCCTGGAGGGGCTGCCGCTCACCGTGCGTGAGGGGGAGGCGCTCTACGTCCACGCCAGCGCCGAGGAGCCGGAGCAGTGGACGTACGTGAGCGACGAGTACATGGCGGCCCGTTCGCTCGCGGCCTCGCACGGAGCGCGCTACGTGCTGTGCGGGCACGTCCACGAGCCGACGCTCTTCTATACGAGCGCGGCGGAGCGCCCGGTGCCCTTCACGCCCGTGCCCGGCAGGGCGATCCCCGTGCCTTCCCACCGGCGCTGGCTCGTCGTCGTCGGCTCGGTGGGGCAGCCTCGCGACCACGACACGGCCGCCTGCTGGGCCATGCTCGATCTCGCGCGGCACACGCTCACCTTCCACCGGGTCCCGTACGACTGGCGCGCGGCCGCCGCCAAGATCCGCGCCGCCGGCCTCCCGGAGTACCTCGCGGCCCGGATCGAGCGGGGGGAGTGATCGCGTGGCCGAGGCGCTCCAGATCGGCGCGACGCTCGACGGCTTCCGGATCGAGGCGCAGGTCCACTCCGGCGGCATGGCGGTCCTCTACCGCGTCTCGGGGCCGCCCACCGGCTTCCCGCTCCTCATGAAGGTCCCGCGGCTCGGGCACGGCGAGCCGGCCAGCAGCCTCATCTCGTTCGAGGTCGAGCAGATGGTGCTGGAGGCGCTCGAGGGGCGGCACGTCCCGCGCTTCGTGGCGAAGGGCGATCTCGCGAAGGTGCCCTACCTCGTGATGGAGCAGGTCGAGGGCCAGTCGCTCCACGAGTGGGTGGCCCGCGCCCCGCTGCCGGCCGAGGAGGTCGCGCGGCTCGGCGCGGCGGTCGCGGACGCGCTGCACAGCCTCCACCTCCAGGACGCGATCCACCTCGATCTCAAGCCGGCGAACGTGATGATCCGGCCGGACGGCGAGGCCGTGCTCGTGGACTTCGGCCTCGCCCACCACGGGCAGTTCCCCGATCTGCTCGCCGAGGAGTACCGGCGCCCCATCGGCTCCGCTCCGTACATCTCCCCCGAGCAGATCGCCGGCGGGCGCTCCGACCCGCGGAGCGACCTCTTCTCCCTCGGCGTCGTGCTCTACGAACTCGCGACGGGGGAGCTCCCGTTCGGCCGCCCCACCTCGGAGGGGGGGCTCCGCGCGCGGCTCTGGCACGCGCCGCAGCCTCCGCGCGCCGTGGCGCCGGGCGTCCCCGAGTGGCTGCAGGAGGTGATCCTCCACTGCCTCGAGGTGGACGCGCGCGATCGCTACCCATCCGCGTCCCAGGTCGCGTTCGACCTCGCGCACCCCGACCACGTCGCGGTCGGGGATCGCGGCCGCGGGCTGCGCAAGCCCGGGCGCCTCTCCGTCCTGCGGCGCTGGGTCCGCGCCGTCGGCTACGAGCCCCCCGAGGTGCCGCGCGCCTCCGCGGCGGTGGCGCGGGCGTCGATCGTGCTCGCGGCGGTGGCCTCGACCCACGCGGACCCCGCCCAGGCCGACGCCATCCGCGAGGCCGTCCGACGCATCCTGGCCACGGGCGAGCACACCCGGCTGGCGGTCGTCTCGGTGGTCCGCCCGACCCCCGAGCTGGGCGGGAGCACGCGCGAGGAGACCGCCTCGCGCCAGCGGATCCGCCACCTCGTCGCGCTGCGCCACTGGGCGGAGCCGCTCCACCTCTCCGCCGGGCAGGTCGCCTTCCACGTCGTCGAGTCGGCGGAGCCCGCCGAGGCGCTGCTCGCGTACGCCCGGGCGAACCACGTGGACCACATCGTGATCGGCGCGCCGCCGCGGGACGTGGCGCTGCGCGGCATGCTGGGCGCCGTCTCGACGCGGGTCGCGCCCGACGCGGCGCCCGAGCCGCTCTCGTTCTTCCGTCTCCTCGGCACGGTCTCGACGAAGGTCGCCGCCGAGGCCCCCTGCACGGTGACGGTCGTCCGCGCCCGGACGTCCTGAGGCGGGGCGGGGGGCACGCCCCGTGGGGGAGCCCCGCGCAAAAAAACGCCGCCGGTGGGAGGCGCCCCACCGACGGCGTCACTGCACCCGTCGCGACACGGGCCGCTGCTACACGCTGCTGCTCCCTCCCATCGGCGCCGCTACGCCTCGTGGTGGATGTCGCGATCCTTCGTCTCGGGCATGAAGAGCGAGCCGAGGACGAACGTCATGATCGACACGCCGATCGGGTACCAGAGGCCGGCGTAGATGTTGCCGGTCGTGGCCACGATGGCGAACGAGATGGTCGGGAGGAAGCCGCCGAACCAGCCGTTGCCGATGTGGTACGGGAGCGACATCGACGTGTAGCGGATGCGGGCCGGGAAGAGCTCGACCAGCCAGGCCGCGATCGGCGCGTACACGATCGTCACGTAGACCGCGAGGATCCACAGGAGGAACATGACGAGCGGGACGTTGATCTTGTTCGGGTCCGCCTTCGCCGGGTAGCCGGCCTTGGCGACGGCCGCCTTCAGCTCAGCGCCGAACCGCGCGCCCTCCTCCTTGGCGTTCGGGGCCTTCATGTCGTACGCCATGACCTTCGAGTAGTCGGCGTCGCCCGGCTTGCCGAACTCGACGTAGGCGGCGCCCGTGCCGGCGACGTTGGAGTACGGGACGGCGAGCTTCGCCACCGCGCCCTTCGCGACGTCACAGGAGCTCGTGAACTTCGAGGTGCCGGTCGGGTTGAACTGGAAGGAGCACTCGTTCGGGTCGGCCGTGA
>DATIVK010000119.1:0-13827 GCA_035465955.1 Anaeromyxobacteraceae bacterium
CCGCGGACTCGTAGCCGCGCAGCGCCGCCGCGTGCTCGGCGCCCCAGGCCTCGGCGGGGCGCGCGAGGAGGCGGCAGGCGGCGTCCCCCTTCCCCGCGCAGTGGCCTTCGAGGACGTAGATCCTCCGGCCCTCCATCCGGCTGAGGAGCCCGCTCAGCAGGCCGCAGGTGGTCCAGCAGACCGCGACGTCGGAGCGGCCGAGGTGCGCGAGGTGCTGCTCCGCCTCGTAGGAGGCCTCCGCGACGACCCCCTCGCTCGCGAGCGGCTCGTCGGCGCCGGTGAGCCGGAAGAGCCCCGCCAACGCGAGCAGGCGCGCGGCGCCTCGTGGGCGGTCCTCCTCGCGGTCCCACTCGAGCTCACGCTCCACCGCCGCGGCCAGGCGGACGCCGCGGGCGAACGCGACGCGCGTGATGAGCGCGCGCGCTTCCTCGAAGCCGAGCGCGTCGACGAGCTGGCGCCGGAGGAGCCCCATCCCGATCGGATCCAGGACCAGCGCGCGCTCCCCGGCGAACCGGATGGCGCCCCCCGCGGGGTCCATCAGGAGCAGCTCCCGGTAGTCGAGGTCGTCGAGCCGCATCGCGATCCCGCCCCATCGTCTCGATGGGAACCTCGTCATTCTGATTTGGCCCAGCAACCCCCCGCGCGGGAACGGCCGCAGAACGCCGGATTGCACGCGCCAGGCTCCTCCAAAGGTGGGTGAACCGGGGTGAGATGGCGGCCTACCCCGCCTCCGCGAGGGCCCACGTTGCGTCAATTTGATTGAGGTGGCTCGCGCCTCCGGCCCGCGAGCCGGGGCAAGGGGCTGAATTGACTGGGCCGCGGGCGCCGGCACGGCGCGTGCTCTCCAAGGCCGTCGGAGAGGGGCACGCACCCGTGCCTCGAGGAGGCCCGAAGATGACCGCGCACCGCAACCGTGATGAGCTTTCGCGCTACCTCGCGGCCGTCGGCCGCTTCCCTCGCCTCTCGCGCGAGGAGGAGCACGGGCTCGCCGTCCGGGCGCGCGCCGGCGACGCCGTCGCTCGCCAGCGCATCCTCCGGCACAACCTGGGGCTCGTCGTCGCCGTCGTCCGGAGGTACGCCCTCGGCGCGGTCCGGATCGACGACGTCATCCAGGAGGGGAACCTCGGGCTCCTCGAGGCCGTGGACCGCTTCGACCCCGACGCGGGGACGCGCTTCGCGACCTACGCGATCTGGTGGGTCCGCGCGTACGTCGGGAAGTGCGTGGCGGAGGCGAGGAGCATCGTCCGCCCCCGCGGGGGCACCGCGGCGCAGGCCGACGTCTCCCTCGACGCCTCCATCAACGGGGAGGACGACACCACCTTCGTGGAGCGCGTCGAGGACGAGCGTCCCGGCCCGGAGGCCGCGCTGATGTCGGCCGAGGCGGGGCGGGCGCTGCGGGGCACCCTGGAGCGCTACCGGCCGAGGATCGGCGAGCTGGGGTGGGACATCGTCCACAACCGGATCCAGCGCGACGACCCGCACTCGCTGGAGACGGTCGGCGCGCGCTGGGGGCTCTCGCGCGAGCGCGTGCGGCAGGTCGAGCTCCGCACCAAGGCGCTGCTCGCCCGCTGCCTCTGCGACGGCGCCGCCGCGTGAGGCGGCGGCAGGGGGCGCGACGAAGAGGGGCCGCAAACGGGTATGGGGGGAGCCGGTCGGGTGCGGCCGTGGATAGACTTCGCCCATAGCGACGGCGAGGTCTCCATGTTGCCAATCGACGGCGGAAGGCGGGACTCGGGCATCGGGGTGGTCGGTGACCTCCCGTGGGGCAGCCACTTCTGCCAGTTCTACGCGACCCGCGAGGACCTGGCCGACATCGTCGTGCCCTACCTGCGCGCCGGCCTCGAGGGGGGCGAGCTCTGCGTCTGGGTCACGACCGAGCTCACGAACGACGAGGCGCTCGCCAGGCTGGGGCGCGGCGTCCCGCGGTTCCAGGAGCACGTCGCGAAGGGGCAGGTCCAGGTCGTCCCCCACACGGAGTGGTACCTCAGGGGCGGCCGGTTCGAGCTGAAGCGCACCATCGACCTGTGGATGGCGAAGCACGACGAGGCCCTGGCGAAGGGCTTCACGGGCCTGCGCGTGACGGGGAGCCCCTCCTGGATCGACGGCAAGGAGGAGTGGGACGACTTCGCGGCCTACGAGGCGGAGATCAACCGGGTGATCCACGGCGCGAGGCTGCTCGTGCTCTGCACCTACTCGCTGGCGAGGTGCGGCGTCGCGGAGATCCTCGACGTCGTCAGGAACCACGAGTTCGCCCTGGCGAGGAACCGGGGCGCCTGGCAGGTGATCCGGATGCCGGACGCGCTCCCCGTCGTCACACCAGCTTGCGCGGCTTGCGCGCCCGCACCCTGAGCGCGCGGCGGAACGCGCGGACGACGTCGGCCCGGAGCCTCCCCTCCGCGGCGTTCGACAGCCCCTCGACGGGGAGGCGCGCGCCGGCCATCGAGCCGTGCCCGCCGGCGCTCCCGCCGCGCTCCTCGATCACGCGGCGGATCGTCCGGCCGGCGTTGGCGCGCAGGTCGCTCGTCCGCAGCGAGAACCAGAGCGCGTGGGCGTAGCGGCCGAACGCGAGCGCCCAGCGCGACCCCTCGAGGAGGTGGAAGCGCTCCGCGACCTCCGCCACCATGTCGGGCGCGTAGACGTCGCCGAGATCGACGATGACCACGTCCCCCCAGAGCTCCAGCCGCTCGAGCGCCCTGTGCTGGAGCCGGAAGTAGGTCGCCGGGAGCCGCGGGTACTCGATGGCGCGCAGCGCGTCCTTGTCCGCCATCGGGAAGAGCCACAGGTACGCGTCCACGTCCTGCTTCGTGGTCATCCGGCCGAGGTCGCGGGTGTCGGCCTTGATCCCGTAGAAGAGCGCCGTCGCGATGCGCGGCGGGAGCCGGAGGCCGCTCGCCCGCACGTACTCGGCGATGACGGTCGACGACGCGCCGATCGGCCCGCCGACGTCGGCGAAGGCGGCGCGCTCGGTCCCCGGGCGGCGCGGGTGGTGGTCGACGATGACGTCGGCCGTCGCCCCGACGGGGAGCGAGTGGTTCCCCTGGTCCGGCTGGGTGTCGACCATGCAGATGAGGTCGTAGTCCTCGAAGTCGACGCGCGCGACCGGCACCAGCGGGAGGTGCAGCACCTTCACGAGCGCCCGGTTCTCCGCCCGCCCGATGATGCCGCCGTAGGCCACCCGCACGTCGATCTTCGCGACCCGCTTCAGGAGCCAGGCGAGCGCCACGCTGCCCGCGATCGAGTCCGGGTCGGGGTTGTCGTGGGTGAGGACCAGCGCGCGCCGCCGCCTCTTCGCGAGGGCGACGAGCTCGGCGAAGCGCTCGCGCCGCCGGCCGCGGAAGGCGTCGTCGCGGGACGACCTCGCGCCGTTCGCGGCGCGGCGCGGCGTTGGCTTCCTGCTCATCGGCGGACCAGAGACCGGAGGACGGCGAGGTTCTCCACGAAGCGCTCCTCGGTCTCCAGGAACCCGGGGCGATCGGCGAAGCGCGCGTCGTTCAGCAGGGCGCGGAAGGGCGCGAGCCCGAGCGCCCCCTGGCCGATGTGCTCGTGGCGATCGACGCGGCTGCCGAGCGGCCGCTTCGCGTCGTTGAGGTGGAACGCCTCCACGTGGGAGAGGCCGACCGTCCGGTCGAGCTCCTCCAGGGTCTTCGCGTACCCCGCGGGCGTCGTGAAGTCGTACCCGGCCGCGAAGACGTGGCAGGTGTCGAAGCAGAAGCCGACGCGCCGGCGGAGCGGCGCAGGGACCGCCGCGCGCAGCGCCGCGAGCTGCTCGAAGCGCCAGCCGAGGGAGGCGCCCTGGCCGGCGGTGGTCTCGACGAGGAGCCGCACCTTCCCGGGCGACCGCTCGAGGGCGTGGGCCATCCCGTCGCCCGCGATCCGGATCCCCTCGGCCTCGTCGGCGTGGCTGCCCGGGTGGAAGATCAGCTGGGGGACGCCGAGCGCCTCGCAGCGTCCCAGCTCCTCCGCGAGGGCGCTCCAGCTCTTCTCCCGGACCTCGCGGTCGGCCGCCGCGGCGTTCACGAGGTAGCTGGCGTGCGCGGCGACGGGGAAGCCGGTCCGCCTCCGCTCGGCGCGGAACCGCGCGATCTCGTCGGGCTCGAGCGGCTTCGCCGCCCAGCCGCGCGCGTTGCGGGTGAAGATCTGCAGGCACTCGCAGCCGTCGGCCTCGGCCCGGACGAACGCGGTCGAGACCCCTCCGGCGATGCCTTCGTGCGCCCCGAGGAGCATGAGGGGGCAAGGCTATACACCCACAGGTACCCCCACCGCCATGCCCGCGCGTGACGCCCCCTCGCCGGGCGCGTCCGGTCGGCCGGGTATTGCCCAGGAATGGCGCAGGATTGCGCCGATCCCCGGGCCCCTCGCCGACAGGGGGGCCGGACCCGTCGGGACGCCTACCGCCCCACCTTGCGCGAGCTCGACGGCTGGACCGACGCGAAGAACTTCTCCGCGTGGGCGAGCCCGTTCTCGATCGCCTCCATCGTGAGATCGCGCAGGTTCGCCTCCGGGAGGCGGAAGGAGTCGTAGTACCGCTGCCGATCGGTCGAGTGGACGATCACCGGCAGGTAGCCCGCGCCGAGCAGGATCAGGTTCACGAGGAGCCGCGCCACCCGCCCGGAGTTCTCGGTGTACGGGAAGATCTGCATGAAGGCGTGGTGGATCTTCGTGGCGCGCTGGATCGGGTGGGCGTTGCGCAGCTCCGCCGACTCCGCCTGGTCGCAGAGCTTGGCGAGCAGCGCCGGGATCCGGGCCGGCTGCGCGATCTCGTGGTAGTAGGCGCGGTGCAGGGGCATCTCGTTGCGGTACTCCGCCACGCTGCGCCCGTCGATGCCGGCGCCGAGCATCTCGTAGAGCTTCTTGACCGTCGTGAGGTTGATCTTCGCCTTCTTCTGCGCCGCCTCGGCGCGGACGAAGTCGAGCGCCGCCTTGTGGTTGCGGATCTCGACCAGCGCCCGGAGGAAGGCAGCGTCGGCGACCGGCTGGTTGGCGAGCGCCGCGTGGAGCTCCGTCTCGGAGTAGACGATCCCCTCCATCGCGTTCTCGTGGTACAGCCACGAGAGCTCCCACTTGCGCAGGAAGTCCTCTGCGGCGGCCGGTTCCGCCCGCATCCGCTCCGCGAGATCCTGGTGGCGATCGTCGATGTCGACGTAACGAGTCCGCATGATGGCTGGCGCTCCCGCCGAAGGCCACGAGCGCGATCTGGCGCGCCGCGTTGGCCCTGCAAGGCGTTGAAATTAAAAGAGATTTATGCTTTTCCGCCCCGAGGGGTCGGGAATCTAGCTGAAATCGATCGGACGGGTCAACGGAATTGGCCTCTCAGGCCAACAACCGCAGGCCAAATCGGGTTGTTCCCGCGGCGAGCGCGCCCCTGGCGGGGCGTGTTATGGCTCCCTTCGGGGGATGCCGTGGAGCGCGTGGCCACCCATGCTTCAAGTGAGTCGTCCCCAGATGCCCATCGAACCCAGCGCTCCGCCGACGCCAGCTGCGCCGCACCGCGCGCGAACCGCGGTCGCGCTCGTCGCGCTCGCCCTCGCGGCGGCGCTCTTCGCGAGCACGCACGTGCGGATCACGGGCGGGCTCTACGGCGTCTACCTGCTCACCAGCGCGAGCGGTCGGCCCCTCGAGATCAAGGACGACCTGCTCCTCGGCGACGGGCCGCGGCTGCTGGGCGGGATCGACTTCTCGTGGATCCAGGACCGGCTCCACGCGGCGGACGCCCTGCCCCGGCTCGACCTCGACTGGGACGAGGAGGAGGGGAGCGGGATCGTCACGAGCCACCTCGCCGACGGCCGCAAGGTGCAGACGCTCTTCGGCCGTTACGTCGACAGCGAGGGGCGGACGCCCCACGGGTTGTTCGTGGGCGGGGCGATCCCGGAGGTCTCCGCCAGCCGGGAGCAGAACCAGAGCGGCATGGCGCTGCACGACGCGCGCGGCTGGCACCACGTCTGGTGCAACGTGAACGAGGGGCTGCTGGACCTCGCGAGCGGCCGCATGCTCTTCCCGGGCGACTGGCGCTTCCTCGGCAGCCGCGTCCTCGTCGACGCGCCGGACCGCGTCGTGATCGAGAGCTCTCACGAGGTCGCGCTCGCCTCCGGCCCGCTGCGCGTCGAGCGGTACGCGGCGTTCCGGTCGGGGCGCCCGTTCTTCCGGCTCGGGATCAACTTCGTCAACGTCGGGGACCAGCCCGTGACGATCGCCTACGCGTACGGCGACGAGCCGTGGGTCGGGGAGTTCGGCTCGGCGGCCGGCAACGTGGGGTGGGTAGACCGGGGGTTGGTGGAGGTGGTGACGGGGGTGGACCCGCGCGTCGAGCGGTGGGCCGGGATCCTCGACAAGAAGTCGGGCGTCGCCAACTTCATGGCCTGGGCCGGCGCGAGCCCGCCGGACCTCGTCTACTTCGGGAACCACCCGGGCACCCCCGCCCCGGAGGAGGCGGGCGCACCGCTCACCTCCAACGAGATCTTCATCGGGGCCGAGTGGCGGGACCGGACGCTCGAGCCGGGCGAGACGTTCACGCTCCGGCTGACGCTCGGGCTCGCCGCGTCCCGGCCCGACGGCTTCCCGGCCGTCCCACCCGACGTCGTCAGGGACCGCTGACGCGGCGGTAGGGTCGGCAGAGCCGGGCCACGAGGGGCAGGTCGGGCAGCACCTCCGCCGTGCCCGCCTGCAGCGCCCGCTCGACCTGCTCGTGTCCGGGGACGACGTCGAGCGGCGAGAGGACGCGCTGGAACGACCGGTGGACGTGGACGAACGGGCGGTTCCGCGCCACCCCCTGCGCCGCGAGCTGCTCGAGGCCGAACCAGAGCGGCTGGCGCAGCTTCGGGGCGAACCCCTCCAGCGCCAGCACGAGCGCGTTGCGCGTGCCCAGCCCCCCGCGCTGCACCACCTCCCAGGCGGCGCGCGCAGGGAGGTTGTCGGTGAGCCCGCCGTCCAGCAGCCGCGCCAGCCCGTGGCGCTCGAAGAGGTCGTCGAGCAGCCCCTGCATCCGCGGATCGTCCCGCAGCACGTCGTAGTGGATCACGCCCGGGAGCGCGCTCGAGAAGCCGACGGCGTCGATGGCGTCGAACGCGGCGGTGGCCGGATCCGCGCCGAGGTGGACCGGGACGAGCACGTCGCGCTGGCGCGCGAGCTCGCTCGCGGCCTCGAAGAAGCGCGCCACGAGCCGCCCCAGGACGTGGGGGCGCCGCGACGGATCGCCGCCGTCGAGGAGGTGCGCGTAGAAGCCGGGGTCGTGGGGGAGGCCGCCGGTGCGGACCCCGGTGACCGCCACGACGAGCGGGATGGGGAGCTCGGCGAGCGTCGGCGGGACCCCGTCCGGCCCCTTCACGTACCTCCCGATCGTCTCCCGCAGCTGGAGCTGGATGGCGGCCGGCAGGGCATAGCGCGAGTCGGTCTGGAGGACGCGGAAGAGCTTGCGGAAGCCGAGCTGGCCGAGGAACCCCGGGAGGAAGGAGGCGTCCCAGCGCGGCGACCGCGCGCGGAAGAGGAGGAGGAGCGCCCCCATGCTCGCTCCGGCGCACAGGCGCGGGGCGAGCCCGAACTTCTCTAGGAGCGCGAACGCGCCCAGGTAGGCCCACGCCACGCCGCCGCCGCCGCCGCAGACGAGGACGAGCGCCTTCTCGCGCAGCTCGCGGTCGAGCCGCTCCGCGGAGAGCCCTCCCGGGAAGGCGTCGAGGAGCTTCCGGCGCCAGCGGTCGGCGTCGGCGCCGAGCGGGCCCGCGAGCCGGGCGACCTCGCGCCGGGCGTCCGGCCCGTCGCGCCGGAGGGCGGGCAGGAGGCTCGCGGCGACGCGCTCGCGGAATGGGGCGAGGAGGTCCCAGGCGTCCACCTCCACGCCCCGCTCCACGCCGATGCGGCCCAGCCGGGCGAGGTTCAGGGCGTCCCGGAGCGCCGCCTCCTCCGGCTCGCCGAGCCAGGGGGGCAGGTCCAGCACCGCGCGCACCAGCGCGATCTCCGCGTCCTCGAAGGGGCGGACCCGCGCGCGCAGCGTCTCGACCATCGCGTCGGACAGCACGCCTTCATTGTAGACGCCTCCGACGCGGTGCGTCAGGGCCCCGCTACTGCACCACCTCGTCGAAGGCCTGCCGGACCGCCTCGGTGATGCGGCCGTAGTCCTCCCGGAAGCGGTGGCCGGGGTTGGCGCCGTAGTAGCCGAGCCGTCGCGCCAGCTGCTCGAGGGGGCGGCCGTCGGCGGGCAGGTGGTCCACGGCGAAGTCGTGGACGATCCGAAGCCGCAGCGCCACGCGGCGCAGGAAGTCGTAGCCGGCGGCGAGCGCCTGGTGGTCGAGCTCGCGCAGGAGCCCCGCGCCGCGGAGCCGGTCGAGCGCCTCGGGGGTCGAGGGCGTCCGGACCTCGGGGTGATCGTGGCCGTGGGCGAGCTGGAGGAACTGGGCGGCGAACTCGACGTCCACGATTCCGCCGCGGCCGGTCTTGGGGTTCATGCCGCGCGTCGACTCCTTCCCGAGCTCGCTCTCCATCCGCTCGCGCATCCGGCGGATCTCGGCGGCCAGCGCCGCGGGATCCTGCCGCCCGAACACGACCGGGATGAGGACGCGCTCGCGCACCTCCTCGAAGGGGCCCGGATCGCCCGCGACGCAGCGGGCGCGCAGGAGCGCCTGGCGCTCCCAGAGCTGGCTCCGGACCTGGTGGCCCGCCGAGCCGTCGCCCATGTGGTAGCGGGCGAACCCCTCGGTCCCGACCACCAGCGCCCCCTGGTTGCCGCTGGGGCGCAGCCGCGTGTCGATCTGGTAGAGCCGCCCCTCGCGGAGCGGCATCTGGAGGAAGGCCATGAAGCGCTGCGCGAGGCGCGAGTAGCGCTCGTGGCCCTGCGCCGCGCCGCCGCTGTACAGGAAGACGAGGTCGAGGTCGGAGTGGTAGCCCAGCTCGCGCCCGCCGAGCTTCCCCATCCCGACCACGCAGAGCCGGCCGGGCGGCGCGTACCCCTTCGCGCGCGACTCCTCCTCGGCGAGCGCGAGGCAGCGCTCGATGCAGACCTCCGCCACCGCCGTGAGCTGGGCCGAGACGCTCCCGAGGCCGATCGAGCCGGCGATGTCGTGGATCGCGATGCGGAGCATCTCCTCGTTCCGGAAGCGCCGCACCTCGCCGAGCTTGCGCTCCATCGCCTCGTCGACCTGCATCGCCGGGTCGAAGGCGGCGAGCCGCTCGTCCAGCTCCGCGCCGAGGCGGTCCTTCTCCTTCACGAGCGCGATCTGGTCCTCGCGCAGGAGCGCGTCGATCATCTCGGGGTGGCGCAGGAAGCGCTTCGAGAGGAAGTCGGAGGTGCCGAAGAGGGAGAGGAGGAGGCGCGCCACGCGCCGCCGCTCCCCGAGCAGCTTGAAGTAGGGCTCCGGGGCCTGGAGCGCGGAGGCGAAGTCGGCGAGGTGGGCGATCGACTGATCCGGGTCGGGGGACTGGAGCGCCTCCGCGACCAGCGCCACCGCGGCCGCCGGGTCGCCGGTGGGGGCGAAGGGGGTCCGGCGCCGCCCCATGGAGTCGATGGACGCGATGGCGCGATCGGCGTCGCCGAAGCCGCGCCGCGTCGCGATCTCCGCGCGCCGCTCGCGCTCCACCTGGGGGTCGAGCAGGAGCGCGAGCTCGGCGTCGATGGGCGGCCGATCCTCGCCGCGCCCGAGCAGGTCCGAGAAGAGCGCCGCCACGCGCTCGCGGTGGCCGGAGAGGGCGGCCTCGAAGTCGGCGAGCGAGGCGAACCCCATGGCCCGCGCGAGCCCGAGGCGCTCGTCGGGCGGCGGGAGGCGGTGCGTCTGCGCCCCGTCGACCATCTGCACGCGGTGCTCGGCGCGCCGCAGGAAGAGGTAGGCGTCCGCGAGCGCGTCCCGGTCGTTCGCCGGGACGATGCCCGCGTAGAGGAGCCGCTCCAGCGCCGGGAGGACCGCCCGCTCGCGCAGCGCCTCCTGGCCGGGGCGGCCGCCGTGGAGCAGCTGGAGCGCCGAGACGAAGAACTCCGCCTCGCGGATCCCGCCGCGCCCCAGCTTCAGGTCGGCGCGCCCCTCGGCGCCCGCGCGGGCGTCGATGCGGTCCTTCATCGCCTTGATCTCGGCGACGACGTCGAGGTCGAGGCTGCGCCGCCAGATGAAGGGCTCGAGCAGCCGGAGGAGCTCGTCGCCGACGGCGACGTCCCCGGAGCCGGCGCGCGCCTTGAGCATCGCGTTGCGCTCCCAGGATCTCCCGTAGGACTGGTAGTAGAGCTCCGCCGCGCGGATCGAGTTGACGATGGGGCCGCTGCGGCCGTCCGGGCGCAGGTTGAGGTCCACGCGGAAGACGAAGCCGTCCTCGGTGGCCTTGGAGATGGCCTCGGTCACCGCCTCGGAGAGCTTCGTGTAGTAGCTGAAGTGGTCGAGCGGCCGCGCGCCGTTCGTCTGGCCGTCGTGCGAGTAGACGTAGATGAGGTCGATGTCCGACGAGAAGTTCAGCTCGCGGGCGCCGAGCTTCCCCATCGCCAGCGCGCAGAAGCCGGCCCCCGGCTCCCGCTCCTCGAGCCCCTCGGGGGTCCCGTGGCGCGCGCGGAGGCGGCGGTCGTGGAACCGGATCGCGGCGTCGACGCAGGCGGTGGCGAGCGTCGAGAGCTCGCCCGTCACCTCCTTCATCCGGGCGCGCCGGAGGTCGCGCAGGATGATCCGGAGGACCTCCCGCGCGCGGACCCGGCGCAGGACGCGGTAGAAGCCGGCGACGTCGTCGATCGCGAGGCGGCGCATCGCCCGCAGCAGCAGGCGCCGGAGCGAGCGCTCGGTGCGCGCGTGCAGGAGGAAGGGGGAGCGGGCGGTCCGGCGGAGGAGCGCGGGGTCCCGCGCCAGCAGCTGCGCGGCCATGCGGGAGCCGCCGCAGAGCAGGGCGAGCGCCTCGAGGAGGTCGCGCTCGGCCGGGAGGCCGCCCGCGGCGTCGGCGTAGCGCTCGACCCCGGCGAGGGCCAGGTCCGGGTCGGCGGCGAGGCGGCAGAGGCCGATCACCTCCTCGGCGAGGTCGGGCAGCCGCTTCCGGAGCCGGGCGATCCTCTCGGGCGCCTCGGGGGCGCGGAAGTCAGCGGGGGGGAGGCCGGGGATCGCGTGCGTCGTGATCATCGCCGCGCATCATAGCCCGCGTTCGCCCGGCAGGAGGTGGCGCAGCCACGCCGGCAGCCACCCCGCGACGCGCCGCTCGAGCTCCGCGCGGTGGCGCAGGTAGAGGGCGCCGAGCCCGGCGGCCGCGAGCCCCGCGACGCCGCCGACGGCCAGCCCGTCCATGCCGGCCAGCTCGCCGAGGGCCCCCGCGTCCGCGGCGACGCCGAGCCCCCCGGCCAGCGCGAAGGCCCCGCGCCGGAGGACGACGGCCGCCGCCAGCAGGCCGAGGTCGGCCGCGAGGTGGAGCAGCGCCGCCGACGCGCCGTCCCCGCCGACCCCCGCGAGCCCCACCCGGAAGATGGCCAGCGCCGCGGCGTAGAGCCAGCGGACGAAGCCCTCCCCGGCGCGCCCGTCGATCACGACGCCGAGCGCCAGCAGCACGAACCCCAGCGTGGTGACGAGGAGCGCGCGCTGCCCGAGCGTGGGGTGCGCGCCCAGCAGGAACGGCGCCGTCATCAGGACGGCGAGCAGGGAGAGCGAGGCCGCCAGCACGGCGAGCCCCGGATGGCGCAGGAGGCGCTCCAGCGCCGCGTGCCGGGCCTCCGCGCCGGCGAGGAGCTCGTCCGCCTGCGCGCGGGTGAGGGTGCCGCGGGCGACGGCCTCGTCCAGGTGCGCCGGGTCGATCCGCAGGCGGCTCATTCGTCGTCTCCCTCCACCGCGCCCCCGCGCCCGCTGCGCGAGAGCCCCAGCTGCTTGATCTTCTTGTGGAGGTTGGTCCGCTCGACGCCGAGCGCCTGCGACGCCTGCGTCACGTTCCAGTCGTGCTCCTCGAGCTTCTTGAGGATGTAGTCGCGCTCCACCAGCTCCCGCAGCTCGCGGAGCGGCACCTCCCCATAGCGCGAGAGATCCGCCGCGCCCCCCGGGGGCGGCGGCGCGGCCGCCTTCGGCCCGACGTAGTCCGGGACGTCCGCCTCGGTGATCCGGTCGCCCGACATGATCGCCATCCGCTCGCAGACGTTCCGCAGCTCGCGCACGTTCCCCGGCCACCGGTACTGCGCCAGCCGCTCGACGACGCCGGGCGCGACCAGCTTCGGCCGCAGGCCGTTCTCGCGGGCGGCGAGCAGGAAGAAGCGCTCCGCGAGGACCGGCACGTCGGCGAGCCGCTCCCGCAGCGCGGGGGTCCGCAGGGGGACGACGTTGAGCCGGAAGTAGAGGTCCTCGCGGAAGTTCCCCTCCTTCACCTCGGCCTCGAGGTCCTTGTTGGTGGCGGTCACGACGCGGACGTCGACGCCGATCGCCTTCTCGCTCCCGACGCGGGTGATCTCGCCGGTCTGCAGCGCGCGCAGCACCTTGGCCTGCGCGGAGGGGGACATGTCGCCGATCTCGTCGAGGAAGAGCGTGCCGCCGTGCGCGACCTCGAACTGCCCGCGGCGCCGGTTGGCGGCTCCCGAGAAGCTCCCCTTCTCGTGGCCGAAGAGCTCGCTCTCGATGAGCTCCGACGGGATGGCCGCGCAGTTGACCTTCACGAACGGGCCGTCCGCGCGCTTCGAGAGGCGGTGCAGCTCCTGCGCGACCAGCTCCTTGCCGGTCCCGGACTCGCCGAGGATCAGGACGCGGCCGGTCGTCGGGGCCACCTTGGCGATCTCGTCGCGCAGCCGGCGCATCGCCTCGCTGTCGCCGAGCATCTCGTCGGAGAAGCGCCGCTCGCGCGCCGAGAGGGTCTGCACGCGCTCCTCGAGGCTGCGGCGCGCGAGGGCGTTCCGGACCGACACGAGGACCCGGTCCCGGTCCACCGGCTTGGCGAAGAAGTCGATCGCCCCCCGCTTGATCGCCTCCACGACGTCGTCGGTGTCGGCGTGGCCCGAGATCACGATCACCGGCAGGTCCCGCCGGAGCTCCCGGACGCGCGCGAGCAGCGTGAGCCCGTCCATCCCGGGGAGCCGGATGTCGAAGATCCCCACGTCCACCGGCTCCGCCTGCAGGGTCTCGAGCGCCTGCTCCGCCGACTCGGCCTCGAGCACGCCGTACCCGGCCCCCTCCAGCGTCTGGCGGAGCGTGCGACGGATGTTCTTCTCGTCGTCGACGACGAGGATGGTGCTCTTGGTCGGCTCCATAGGGCCCCGTATTCTACATGGACTTGCCCGGGCGGCCGCGCCTGCGGGTATGCTCGTGGCAGGTCCCTGCGGCCCGGTGCGGCCGGGGCGGACCCGCGGAGGCCTTCCGGATGTGGTTCCTGGGTGGAGCGCCGATCTTCGTCCTCGTCCTCGGCGCGGGGGTCGTGGCGTTCGGCGCGGCCGTCTCGTGGATCGCGTTCCGGACGAGGGGGTCCTTCACGCTCGCGACGGCGCTGGCGGCCGGCACGCTCGGCGTGGGGGCGATCGCCTGGTGGCGGGGGACGGCGGAGCGCGTCGGCCTCGCCTCCGTGCCCTTCCAGATCGCGGCGGTGGTCACGATCGCCACCGGCCTCGTCATCGTGCTCGGCGAGCTGGCGCGCAGCCGAAAGCCGCCGGACGACGACGCGTGAAGGGAAGGGGCTCGCCAGCCACCGCCATGACCTCGACGCTCCCCTTCTCGCTGGCACTGCTCGTCGCCCTCTCCCTCCCCGTCGGCGCGCGAGCCGCGGTGAGTTGTCCCCCCGGCCCGGATCGGGTCGCCGTCCAGGTCCGGGCCGGCGTTGTCTTCGACGCGGCGAGCGGGCTGTACACCTACTCGTACGAGGTCGCCAACGGCGCGAGCAGCGCCCAGGACGTGGACGGCTTCGGTCTAGAGCCGATCCCTC
>DATIVK010000120.1:0-16456 GCA_035465955.1 Anaeromyxobacteraceae bacterium
CGCCCGTCGGCGCGCACGACGCGGGCGGGGAGCCGAGCGAGAGGGCGAGGGCGAGGGCGGCGGCGAGAGCGATCACGTAGGCCTCACTTCACGGCGGGGTTCAGGCGAGCCACGAGCCCCTGCTCGAACGTCAGGGCTCCCCGCGACACCGCGGGATCCACCGCCCAGAACATGAGGTTCTCGGCGCCGGTGCAGCCCCCCTTCGTCGCGGTGCAGGCGCTCGGCGCCATCCGGGTGCTGGCGGTGCAGCCGCCCTGGCCGCAGCTCCCGCAGGCGCAGGTGCCGGTGTCGGTCAGGGGATCGAACAGATCTCCCGAGCTCTCGGTCGTGTGGTAGAGGCCGAGCCAGTGGCCGATCTCGTGCGCGGCGACGTACGCGGAGAAGTCGGAGCCACAGCGCTGGATGTCGAGGGTCGAGCCGCAGCCGGCCGAGGGATTGCCGATGTCCCCCATGATCATCGCGGCGCCGCTCGACATCGCGCCCGGCAGGCCGGATGGCCCGGGGATCGAGCCGTCGATGCCGATGATCCCCGTCACGCCGGTCCCGGTGACGAGGTTGTCCACGAGGAAGAGGTGGACGCCGTCGACCGTGGGGGAGGCGAGCGAGAAGAGCTTCGCGAGGTCGCCGCACGGCGGATTCCCGTCGATGTCTGGCTTCGCCGGGGCCCAGGCGGGCAGGTCGAAGAAGGTGACGGCGCCCACGCAGATGCCGGCGCGGCCGAGGATCTGTCCGATCCCCCAGACGAAGCGCCGGTAGTTCGGATCGGCGCTGGCCTGGGCCGCGGTGAGGGCTCCGTTCGCGAGGTAGATCGCGACGTCGAGCGTCCCGGTCGAGACGACCGGCCCCGGCCGCGCGATGACGGCGATGTCGTAGTCGCCCGGGGTCGAGGGGAAGCAGCCCGCCACCGACGCGCACTCGGCGTTCCAGTCGTTCACCAGGAAGCTCCAGCCGCCCGCGGGGAGCGCGCCGCCCGAGAGCGCGAGGTCCAGGAGCCGCGAGGTCGCCGGCACGGTGAAGCTCCCGGCGATCGGCGTGAGGCCGCCGTAATAGCCGGGGAGGAGGTAGGGCTGCTGCGGGGGGGATCCGTTGATGAGATCGACGAAGACGGCGCCGCCGTTCGGCGCCTTCACCTGCGTCGGGACCACGGAGTTCGGGATGGAGTAGCCGGCGTAGCCGAAGGTCGGCGCGGCGGTGATCGCCTGGGAGTGGATGGTGACGCTCGCGGTCCCCGGCGGCACGTCGAAGGAGACGGTCTGCCCCACCATCGCAGAGGCGGGGGCCGCCCGGGCGACGCCGTCGACCCGGATCGGCACGGTCCAGCCGGTGGCGGCCGGCGTCGCGCGCTTCGGCCAGGTGGCGGGGTTCGTCGGACTGCACGCGGTGGTCGCCCACGGGTCGGGGATCGACGTGAGGGCGTTGCTCGCGGAGAAGGCGCCGGGGATCGCCGGCGGCGTGCAGCTTCCTGCGGGCAGGGCGGAGACGCAGCGCCCCTCGAAGCAGAAGGAGCCGGCGTCGCAGAGGGCCGAGGACTCGCACGAGCCATCGGAGGACGGGCAGCCCGTCGCCGCGAGGAGCAGCGAGGAGAGCGCGAGCGCGGCGACGCTCGAATGGGGGGTGGAGATCACGGCGTGCATCCTCTCACGGTGCGGGTCCGACGGTCAGCCGGCACGTCCCCCGAAGGTCCGTTCGAGCAGGTCCTTCAGGATGTGCGCGGTGAGCCCCCAGATGTTCCGGTCGGGCCCCGCGTCGAAGGACCAGATCCGGTGGTAGCCGGTGACCGGGTCGAGCTCCTCGAAGGCCATCCGCGCCCTCCGCACCGCGGTGCGCAGCGCGTCGGGGGCGCGCTCCGGATCCCAGAGCCGGAAGGAGCGATGGGCGGGGTCGAGCAGCGTCGCCAGCGGGACCTCGAAGGGCTCGTGCACCTCGAACTCCTCCGGGACGAAGGAGGCCGGCGGGGAGGCCACCGCGGCCACGACCGGCGTCACGACGTAGGAGGAGACGGTCGGGAGGTCGTCCATGATCCCGACCACGTCGACCGCGCCGGGCTCGAGCCCCACCTCCTCCCGGGCCTCGCGCAGCGCGGCGTCCACCACGTCCTCGCCGTCCTCGGCGCCGCCGCCGGGGAAGGAGATCTCCCCCTTGTGCTGCGGGACGCGCGTCGTGCGCCGCGTGAAGAGGAGCGTCGGCCCCTCCGGCCGCTGGAGCAGCGGGACGAGGACCGAGGCGGGGCGGAAGCCGTCCACCCGGAGCGTGCGCCGCGGGCGGGCCGCGAGGGCCGCGCGGAGCCGCTCCGTCGCCTCGGGGAAAGTCGGCGTTTCCGGCGGGACCATGGCTGGAACCTAAGGGGATTGTACGGCAACCGCCGGCGGACTACCTTTCTCGACCCCCCACGGAGGCGAAATCGTGCGCAGCGACACCATCAAGAAGGGCTTCGAGAAGGCTCCCCACCGGAGCCTGCTCCGGGCGACCGGGCTCACCGACGCGGACTTCGACAAGCCGTTCATCGGCATCGCGAACAGCCACGTCGACATCATCCCGGGCCACTTCTACCTCCAGGAGTACGGCCGGATCGCGAAGGACGAGATCCGGAAGGCGGGCGGGGTCCCCTTCGAGTTCAACACCATCGGCGTCGACGACGGCATCGCGATGGGGCACGGCGGCATGCTCTTCAGCCTGCCGTCGCGCGAGCTGATCGCCGACTCGATCGAGACGATGATGCAGGCGCACCAGCTCGACGCGCTCGTCTGCATCCCCAACTGCGACAAGATCGTCCCGGGCATGCTGATGGGCGCCCTCCGGGTTGACGTGCCGACGGTGTTCGTCTCGGGCGGGCCGATGAAGGCCGGCCACCTCTCCGACGGCACGGTGCTCGACCTGAACAGCGCCTTCGAGGCGGTCGGCAAGCGGGCCACCGGCCAGATCACCGACGCCCAGCTCCACGAGATCGAGTGCAAGTGCTGCCCGTCGGGCGGCTCCTGCTCCGGGATGTTCACCGCCAACTCGATGAACGTCCTCTGCGAGGCGATGGGGGTCGCCCTCCCCGGGAACGGCACGATCCTGGCCCTGACGCCGGAGCGCGAGGCGCTGGTCCGCAAGGCCGCCCGCCGCGCCGTCGAGATCGCCGCCGACGAGCGGTTCCGCCTGCGCCGGATCGTCAACGCCGACGCCGTCCACAACGCCATGGTGGTCGACATGGCGATGGGCGGCTCGTCCAACACCGTGCTCCACATGCTGGCCATCGCCCGCGAGGCCGGCGTCGAGTTCGGCCTGAAGGACATCGAGCGGATCGCGGGGCAGGTGGCCCACATCGCGAAGGTCGCGCCGTCCCTCGCGACGGTCCACATGGAGGACATCCACCGGGCCGGCGGCGTGCCGGCGGTGCTCCACGAGGTGGCGAAGCGCGGCGGGATCGTCCGCGGCGAGGCGCTCACCGTCACCGGCGAGACCGTCGCCCAGCGGATCCAGGGGGCCGAGATCAAGGACCCCGAGATCATCCACACCTGGGAGAAGGCCTACTCGCCGGTCGGCGGCCTGGCGGTCCTCCACGGCAACCTCGCCACGGAGGGGGCGGTCGTGAAGACCGCCGGCATCCAGCCCTCGATGCGCAAGTTCACCGGCAAGGCGATCTGCTTCGACTCGCAGGACGACGCCATCGCCGGGATCATGGGCGGCAAGGTGAAGGCGGGCCACTTCGTCGTGCTGCGCTACGAGGGGCCGAAGGGCGGCCCCGGCATGCAGGAGATGCTCACCCCCACGTCGCTCATCATGGGGATGGGGCTCGGCGAGAGCGTCGCGCTCGTCACCGACGGCCGCTTCTCCGGCGCGACGCGCGGCGCCTGCGTCGGCCACGTCTCCCCCGAGGCGGCCGAGGGTGGCGCCATCGGGCTCGTCCAGGACGGCGACGAGATCACGATCGACGTCGAGGCGCGGAGCCTCACGCTGGGCGTCTCCGACGCCGAGCTGGCGAAGCGCCGGGCCGCGTTCCAGCCGAAGCAGAAGGCGATCACCTCGAAGTGGCTGAAGCGCTACTCGCTCCTCGTCTCGAACGCGTCGAACGGCGCGGTGATGAAGACGGAGCTGTAGGGGCGAGAGCCTCCTCCGACGGGAGCTTGAAGGGGGGCGGCGCCGCGGGCCGTCCGCGGGGCTGCGCGGCGGACTGCGCTCCGCCGGCGGTTTCGCGGACCGGCCGGCCGTTGCACGGGCGGCCTCGACGCCCTGAAGCGCCCGAATCGACGCCGGGTGGCGTCGGCGCGCGGCGTGCATCGGGCCTCGCCCATGGTGCTCGATCTCGCGGTCTCCTCGGCGTCCCTGGACCGGCTGATCCTGCTCGTCCGTGGGCACCGCGTCATGCTCGACAGTGACCTGGCTGCGCTATACGGCGTCGCGACGAAGAAGCTCAACCAGGCCGTCAGCCGAAACGCAGACCGTTTCCCGTCGGACTTCATGTTTCGCCTGGAATATGAAGAGGTTAGGAACTTGAGGTCACAAATTGTGACCTCAAGTTCATGGGGCGGACCGCGTTGGCGTCCCTACGCCTTCACCGAGCAGGGCGTCGCGATGCTCTCGTCGGTCCTGCGGAGCCCGAGGGCCGTCGAGGTGAACATCGAGATCATGCGGGCCTTCGTGCGGCTGCGGCGGCTCCTGCTGGAGAACGCCGACCTCGCCCGAAAGCTCGCCGAGTTGGAGCGTAAGTACGACGGCCAGTTCCGCGTGGTCTTCGAGGCGATCCGGGAGCTGATGGCGCCGGCCGAGGGGCCGGCGCGGCGGATCGGGTTCGGGGCGGAGCGCGAGTAGCCGGCTGGCGCGGGGGCCGGCTGCGCGGTATCTACGGGCCTCGATGCGCCGCCTCCCCGCGCTCGCCCTCGCCGCCATGGCCGCCTGCAGCCGCCCCGCCGCCCCCGTCGATCCCGCCTTCGCCGCCGACTGGCGGCGCTGGCACGAGGAGCGCGAGGAGCGGCTGCGCCAGCCGGAGGGCTGGCTCAGCCTGATCGGCCTCCACTGGCTCTCGGAGGGCGAGAACCGGATCGCGGGGCTGCCGGGGCGCTTCGTCCTCGAGCGCGGGGCCGTGAGCCTCGAGGCCTCCGCGGCCGACGGCTGGACGCTCGGCGGCGCGCCGCTCTCGGGGCGCAGTCTCCTCGCCTCCGACGAGGCGGGGGAGCCCGACCGGCTCCGGAACGGCGCGCGCACCGCGATCGTCATCGAGCGCGGCGACCGCACCGCGCTGCGGGTCTGGGACACGGAGTCGGCGGCCCTGCTCGAGTTCCGCGGGGTCCCGGCCTATCCGCACGACCCGCGCTGGCGGGTCGTGGGGCGCTGGGAGCCGTACCCCGCGCCGCGCACGGTGGAGGTCCCCAGCGCCGTGGGCATCCCCCAGCTCGAGCAGGCCCCGGGGCGCGTCCACTTCGAGCTCGACGGGCGGAGCCTGACGCTGGAGCCGACCTCGAGCGGCGACGCGCTCTTCTTCGTCTTCCGCGACCTGACCTCCCGCGACGAGACCTACGGCGCGGGGCGCTTCCTGACGGCCGAGCCCCCCGTCGACGGGCAGGTGGTCCTCGACTTCAACCGGGCGGTCAACCCGCCCTGCGCCTTCACGCCGTACGCGACCTGCCCGCTCCCGCGGCCCGAGAACTCGCTCCCGATCCGGATCGAGGCGGGCGAGCGGCGCCCGGCGGCGCACTGAGCCGCCTCACCGCACGCAGGCCGTCTGGTCGCAGCCGTACTCCTGCTGCGCCGCGCAGGCGCGGCGCCAGTCCTTCCGCTTCGTGAGCAGGAACTCCGCGTAGGCGCAGCCGCTCTCCGCTCTCCGCGGCTCGGGCAGGAGCGCGAGCGCCTTCCCGTAGGCGGCGTCGGCCTGCGCGAGCCGCCCCGCCTGCTCGTGGACCCGGGCGAGGGTCAAGGCGTCGTCCGGATCCTTCGGCGCCGTCTTCACCGCGCGCTGCGCCCAGGCGAGCGCCTCCCGGTCCCGCTTCCGCATCGCGTAGGCGGCGGCCAGGCTCCGGGCGACGCGGTGGTCGCCGGGGTGGCGCTTCTCGAGGAGGAGCAGGAACGGCTCGGCCGCTCCGAGCGCCCGCCGCTCGAGGAGCTCGCCCGCGGAGGCCAGCCACGCGTCGAGGCCGTCCTTCCCCGTGTAGAGCCGATCGCTCTCGTCGAGGGCGGCGACCATGCGCTCGTACATCGCGGCGAGGAGCAGGACGTGGAGCCGCGCCTGGTGGATCGAGAGGTCGCCCGGCGCGAGCCGGACGGCGGCCTCCAGGTGCGCGAGGGCGCGGAGGGCCGGCTCCTCGTCGTAGCCGGGGGCCGAGAAGCCGGCTGCGTCGTCGCCGCCGAGCCGGACCGCGTGCTCGCCGTGGGCGTCGAGCTCGACGTTGGCGAGGCACTTGTGCGCCTCCGCCTTCGCCGCGTCGTCGCCGGTCGAGAGCCACCCTTCGCAGAGGGCGCGAGCCGCCCCGAAGTCGCGGGCCTTCACGAGGGGAGCCCACTCGGCGGGCCCCGGCCTCGCCGCGGGGTCGGCCGCGAGCACCACCGCCAGCGCACCCAGGAGGATCGCGTGCATGCCTCCCGAAGTTCGCACGCGCCGTGAGGAGGCACAAGCCGTTCAGAACGACCCGACGAGCGCCGCCCCCGCGCCGCCGGGCAGCGCCGCCGGCACGATCGCGGCGCGCGCCGTGGGCTCCGCTGCGCGTCGTTCGGCCGGCGGGCGCGACGCGCGGTGGCGGACCACCCACTGACCGACGTACCAGCCCATGGCGCCGCCCCAGACCAGGTCGGACACGTAGTGCTTGTGGTCCACGGCGTGGAAGGCCACGAGCCCTCCGAGGAGGACGTGCCCCGTGATCTGCGCCCAGGCCGGGGGCTCGAAGTACGCGAACCCGGCCGACATGAGCGAGTAGAGCGTGGCGGCGTGGCCGGAGGGCGCGCCCGAGGGGTAGAGACGGAACCCCACTCCGGGCCCGTACGTCCTCGGCTCCTCCCCGTCGCTTCGCGGGCCCTCGCGCCCCAGGGAGAGCTTGATCGCCACGTGGTAGGCCTGCGCCACGGCGAGCGACTCTCCCATGAGCGAGAGCCCTTGCGCGATGTCGTCCCGGCCGGCGCGGGCGCTCCACCACCACGTCCCGAAGCCTCCGACGGCGACCCCGCTCCAGAGGGTCGCCTGCATCGGCACGGACCAGACGGTCGGCACCCTCGGGTTCACCTCGCGGCGAAACCAGCCGTCCAGCCTCGAGTCGGCGGAGCGGGGCGCGGGGACCATGAGCGCGGCGATGCCGCCGGACCAGAGCGCGAGCTGGGACCAGTCCGAGCCGCTCCACCTCACCGCGCCGGCCGGGATCGCGACGACGTCGTGGAGCGCCCGCGAGGGGACGTCCATCCGGTCGTAGCGGTACTCGTCGCCGGAGAGAGGGCCATCGCCGGGCGTCGCGTCGCGGTGCGCGCCAGCGGCGTTCGTGGCGCAGCCCACGCAGGCGGCGAGCACGATCGGGAGCGCGACGTGCGGGCGCGGGGGCATGGCAGCTGGAAGCTATTCACCCGATCGGTGGGGCGCCACCGACGCCCCTCGTCGTCGCCCCCGACGGAGCCGCCCGCGGACGACGTCGGGGCAGGTGAACCTGCGCCCCCCTTTCGGATATGCTCGCTCGCTCTCACCCGGAGGGGCCCGTGGCCGTCGATCAGATCTCGGTCTTCCTGCAGAACGAGACGGGCGGCGTCGCCGACGTCGTCGACGTCCTGGCGCGCGCCGGGGTCGACATCCGCGCCCTCTCCCTCGCCGACGAGAGCGACTTCGGCATCCTGCGGCTCATCGTCAACGACACCGATCGCGCCGTCGCGGCCTTCAGGGAGGCCGGCTTCCCGGTGCGGCGCACGCCGGTGGTCGCGGTCGAGATCCCCGACCGCCCGGGCGGCCTCGCGAAGACGCTGGACGCGCTCCGCGGGGTCGCCGTCGAGTACATGTACGCGTTCGTCCGGAAGAGCGGCGAGCAGGCGATCGTCGTCTTCCGCTTCGACGACCCGGAGAAGGCCGTCGCCACCCTCGCCCGGTCCGGATCCCGGATCCTCGGCGTCGAGGACATCCAGAAGCTCTGAGCCCCGTTCGCACCCGCAGCCCCCCGCCCACGCAGAGGAGCCGCCCCATGACGATGACCCCCGCCCGCCTCGTCGCCCTCGCCGCCCTCGCCGGTGCCCTCGGCGCCGCCCCGGCCTCCGCGGCCGAGGACGTCATCAAGATCGGCGCGCTCATGTCGGTGACCGGGCCGGCCGCGTTCCTCGGCGCGCCGGAGGCCCGGACCCTCGAGATGCTCGCCGAGCAGCTCAACGCCAAGGGGGGCGTCGCCGGCAGGAGGGTCCAGCTCATCGTCAAGGACACCGGCGGCAGCCCGGAGAAGGCCCTCTCCTTCGCGAAGCAGCTCATCGAGGAGGAGCAGGTCTTCGCCATCATCGGGCCGCCCACGTCCGGCGAGACGATGCAGGTGAAGGCGGTCGCCGAGCAGGCGAAGGTGCCGCTCCTCTCGTGCGCCGCCGCCGAGGCGATCGTCAACCCGGTCGCGAAGTACGTCTTCAAGACCGCGCAGAAGGACAGCCACGCGATCGCCCACGTCTTCGCGCAGATGAAGCGGATGGGCGCCACGCGGATCGGCGTCCTCTCCTCCAACACCGGCTTCGGCAAGGCGGGCAAGGAGCTCATCGCCCGGCTCGCGCCGGAGCACGGCATCACGATCGTCGTCGACGAGACGTACGACAAGGCGGCCACCGACTTGACCGCCGAGGTGACGAAGCTGAAGGCCGCCGGCGTCCAGGCCCTGCTCAACTGGTCGATCGAGCCGGCCCAGTCGATCGTCATCAAGAACGCGCGGCAGATCGGGCTCGCGGTCCCGATCTTCCAGAGCCACGGCTTCGCCAACATCAACTACGTGAAGGGGGCCGGCGCCGCCGCGGAGGGCGTGATCTTCCCGGCCAGCGCCATCATCGTCGCCGACTCGCTCCCCGCGAAGCACCCCCAGCGGCAGCTCCTCCTCGAGTACAAGAAGGCGTACGAGTCGAGGTTCAAGGAGGACGCCAGCGCCTTCGGCGCCTACGCCTACGACGCCTTCGGCCTGCTCGTGAAGGCGATCCAGGCCCGCGGCCCCGATCGCGAGCGGGTCCGCGACGCCCTCGAGGCCACGAAGGGCTGGGTGGGCGCGTCGGGCGTGTTCAACCTGTCCGCGGCCGATCACAACGGCCTCGGCATGGACGCCTTCGAGATGTGCACGGTGAAGAACGGGAAGTTCGTGCTCCTCGGCAAGTGACGCCGTCGGCGCGCATCGGAGACCCCATATGAAGAAGCTCCTCCTCCTCTCGGCGTTCCTCGGTCTCACGGCAGCGGCCCCGGCCTCGGCGGCGGGGGAGCCGATCAAGATCGGCGCCCTGCTCGCCGTCACGGGCCCCGCGTCCTTCCTCGGGGCCCCCGAGGCGCGCACCCTCGCGCTCCTCGTCGAGCAGCAGAACGCGAAGGGGGGCATCGACGGCCACCCGATCCAGCTCCTCGTGAAGGACACGGGCGGCAGCCCGGAGAAGGCGGTCTCCTTCGCGAAGCAGCTCATCGACGAGGAGCAGGTCTTCGCCATCATCGGCCCCGCCACGAGCGGCGAGACGATGCAGGTGAAGGCGATCGCCGAGGGGGGCCGGACGATCCTGATCTCCTGCGCCGCCGCCGAGCTGATCGTGAACCCCGTCGCGCCGCACGTCTTCAACGTCGCGCCGAAGGACCGCTACGCCGCCGAGATGATCTTCCAGCGGATGAAGAAGATGGGGATCCGGAAGATCGGCCTCCTCTCGTCCAACACCGGCTTCGGCAAGGCCGGCAAGGAGCAGGTCGAGAAGGCCGCCCCCGCGGCGGGCGTCCAGATCGTCGCGAACGAGGTCTACGACAAGGCGGCGACCGACCTGACGGCCGAGGTGACCAAGCTGAAGGCGGCCGGCGTCGAGGCGATCGTGAACTGGTCCATCGAGCCGGCGCAGGCGATCGTGATCAAGAACGCGCGCCAGATCGGGCTCCGCGTCCCGATCTTCCAGAGCTCCGGGTTCGCCAACATCCAGTACGCCAGGACCGCGGGCGCCGCGGCCGAGGGCGTGATGTTCCCCGCGAGCCGCATCGTCGTCGCCGACGCGCTGCCGGCGAAGCACCCGCAGAAGCCGGTCGTGAGCGGGTACAAGCAGGCGTACGAGGCGAAGTACAAGGAGGACGTCTCCACCTTCGGCGGCCACGCCTGGGACGCGTTCCAGATCCTGGCGCGCGCGGTGAAGGAGGCCGGGCTCGATCGCGCGAAGGCGCGCGCCGCGATCGAGAACATGAAGGGGTACGTCGGCACGGCCGGCGTCTTCAACTACTCGCCCGCCGACCACAACGGCCTGACGATCGACGCCTTCGCGATGCTGACCGTCAAGGGCGGGAAGTTCGTGATCCTCCCCGAGTGATGTCCCTCGAGCTCGTCCTCCAGTACCTGGTCGCGGGGCTGACCTACGGGACGATCTACGCGGTCGTCGGCGTCGGCTTCAACATCATCTACAACGCGACCGGCATCATCAACTTCGCCCAGGGCGAGTTCGTGATGCTCGGCGGCATGACGGCCGTGACCCTGCACGGCCTCGTCCCGCTCCCGCTCGCGATCGCCGGCGCCGTCCTCGTCACCATGGCGGTGGGCGCGCTGATCGAGGTGAGCTTCATCCGGTGGCTCCGGAAGCCCTCGGTGCTGCGGATGGTCGTCATCACCATCGGCATCTCGATCGTGCTCCGGGAGGGGGCGCTGGCCCTCTGGGGCGAGTCGGTCCGGGCGCTCCCGTACTTCACCGGCGACGAGGTGACGTCGATCTCCTTCGCGGGCGTCCACGTCTCGCCCCAGGTCCTCTGGAGCCTCGGGACCTGCCTCGCCATCGTCGGGTTCCTCCGGATCTTCTTCCAGCACACCTCGATGGGGCGCCAGATGCGCGCCTGCGCCGCGAACCGCGACGCCGCGGCCCTCTGCGGCGTGCCGACGAGGAACCTCGTGACGCTCTCCTTCGTCCTCTCGGCGGGGATCGGGGCGCTGGCGGGCTGCGTCACGTCGCCGATCACCTACACCTCCTACGGGATCGGGTCGGGGCTGGCGATCAAGGGGTTCACCGTCGCGATCCTCGGCGGCCTCGGGAACGGCACGGCGGCCGTCGCCGCCGGCTTCCTCGTGGGGGTGCTCGAGGCGGCGAGCGTGTCGCTCCTCCCGGCGGCGTACAAGGACGCCGTGTCGGTCGCCCTCCTCCTCACGATCCTCTTCTTCCGCCCCAGCGGGATCTTCGGCTCCGGCGAGGTGGAGAGGCTGAGGGCCCACTGATGCTCCGCTCGCGCCAGGCCCGCATCGCCCTCTTCGGCGCGGCCATCGTGCTCGTCCAGCTGGGGACGCGCGCCGGGGGGAAGCCCTTCTTCCTCACCCAGCTCACGATGTCGGCCTACTACACCCTCGTCGCGGTCGGCCTCTCGGTGCTGATGGGCTACGCGGGCCAGCTCTCGCTGGGCCACGCGGCCTTCTTCGCGATCGGCGGCTACGCCAGCGGCTGGCTCACGACGAACGACCTCTCGCCGCTCCGGGCCTCGGCGCTGGTGGCGGCCCTCGACCGCGCCCACCTCCTCGTCGCGCGCCCGGACCTCTACGGCGGCGAGACGCTGACGGTCCACCCCTGGGCTGCCTTCGCCGTCGCGGTCGCCCTCGCCTTCGCCGTCGCCTGGGCGATCGGGATCCCGGTGCTCAAGCTCAAGGGGCACTACCTCGCGATGGCGACGCTCGGCTTCGGGACGATCGTCTACTCCATCGTGCTCGGGACGGCCCGCTTCGGGGCCGCCGACGGGCTCTCCAGCGTCCCGCCCCTGCCGCTCCCCGCGGGGCTCTCGGTCAGCGGCGAGCGCGCGGACCGCGTCTCGAACTACTACGTCGCGTGGGGGCTCGTGGCGCTCGCGATGCTGCTGCTCGCGAACCTCGTCGAGTCGCGGGTGGGGCGGGCGCTCCGGGCGATCCACGGCGCGGAGGACGCGGCGGGCTCGATGGGGGTCGACGTCGCGCGCTTCAAGCTCAAGACCTTCGTGCTGTCGGCGGTGCTCGCCGCGGTCGGCGGCTCGTTCCTCACCCACTTCAACGGCGGGATCGGCCCCGGCGAGGCGGCGGTGATGAAGTCGGTCCGCTACGTCGCGATCGTGGCCGTGGGCGGGATGGGGAGCCTCTGGGGCACCGTGGCGACCAGCCTCGCCCTCAACTTCCTGTCGCTGCGCGGCTACTTCGGGACGCTCGACGACGCGGTCTTCGGCGGGGTCCTCCTCGCGGTCATGCTCTTCTCGCCCGACGGGATCCTGCGGGTGGACGTGCGCGGCCTCGTCCGGGCGCTCGCCGCGCGCGCCCGCGACCCGCGGAAGCCGGAGGAGCCGGCGTGACGGCGCTCCTGGAGGTCCGCGCCGTCTCGAAGCGCTTCGGCGGCCTGCAGGCCGTGCGGGAGGTCTCCTTCGACGTGCGGAAGGGGACGGTCAAGGCGCTCATCGGCCCCAACGGCGCGGGCAAGACGACCCTCTTCCACCTCCTCTCGGGCGTGCTCGCCCCGGACGGCGGCGCCGTGACGTTCGACGGCCGGCCGATCCACGGCCTCCCGGCCCACCGCGTGGCGGCGCTCGGGCTCTCCCGCACGTTCCAGCACATCCGGCTCTTCGCGCACATGACGGCGCTGGAGAACGTGAAGGTCGGCTGCCACGTCCGGAGCCGGGCCGGGTTCGTCGCGGGCATGCTGCACCTCCCCTGGACCTGGGGCGAGGAGCGCGAGATCGGGGAGCGCGCCCGGGCCGAGCTCGAGTTCCTGGGCATCGCGGAGCTCGCCGACGCGGAGGCCACCCGCCTCTCGTACGGGCAGCAGCGCTCGGTGGAGCTGGCGCGCGCGCTGGCCGCCGGGCCCCGGCTGCTCCTGCTCGACGAGCCGGCGGCCGGCCTCAACATGCGGGAGACGGTGGAGCTCGCGAAGCTCATCGGCCGGATCAAGGAGCGCGGCGTCACCGTCCTCATCGTCGAGCACGACATGGGGCTCGTGATGAACGTCTCCGACGAGGTGGCCGTCCTCTCGTACGGGGAGAAGATCGCCGACGCCACGCCGCGCGCCGTGCAGCGGGACCCGGAGGTCATCCGGGTCTACCTGGGTGAGGACGATGCTTAGGCTGCGGAACGTCGACGCCGGCTACGGCGCGCTCGCGGTGCTGCGCCGCGTCTCGCTCCACGTCAGCCCCGGCGAGATCGTGACGATCGTCGGCGCCAACGGCGCGGGGAAGACGACGCTCCTCAAGACGATCGCGGGGCTCGTCCGCGCGCGGGGCGGGGAGATCGCCTTCGACGGGACGCCGGTCGCCGACCTCCGCACCGAGCGGATCGTGGCGCTCGGCTGCTCGCTCGTGCCCGAGGGGCGGCAGGTCTTCGCGCCGATGCCGGTGGAGGAGAACCTCTTGCTGGGCGCCCACGTGCAGGTCCGGCGGGGCAGGCGGCGCGAGGTGGCCGAGGACCTCGAGCGCGTCTACGGCCTCTTCCCGATCCTGAGGACGCGGGAGCACCAGCTGGCCGGGACGCTGTCGGGCGGCGAGCAGCAGATGCTCGCCATCGGGCGGGCGCTCATGGCGCGGCCGCGCCTCATGATGCTCGACGAGCCGTCGATGGGGCTCGCGCCGCTCGTCGTGAAGGACATCTTCTCGATCATCCAGCGCATCCGGGACGAGGGGACGACCGTGCTGCTCGTGGAGCAGAACGCGCGCAGCGCGCTCCGGATCGCGACGCGCGGCTACGTGCTGGAGACGGGGCGGATCGTGCTGCAGGGGACGGCGGAGGAGCTGCTCGCCAACCGGGACGTGCAGCGCGCCTACCTCGGGAGCGATCTCGACGCGGAGAACCGGGTTCCATGAGCGAGGGGGCGAGGACCATGATCTGGCAGCCCGAGCAGGAGTGCATGGACCGCGCGGAGCTGGAGCAGCTCCAGCTCGAGCGGCTGGAGGCGACGCTGGTGCGCGTCTACCGGCACGTGCCGTTCTACCGGAGGCGGCTGGACGAGCTCGGGTTCGATCCCGACGAGCTCCGCTCCCTCGCCGACCTCTCGAGGCTCCCGTTCACCACCAAGGAGGATCTGCGGGAGAACCACCCCTACGGCCTCTTCGCCGTGCCCCTGCGCGACGTCGTCCGCGTCCACGCGTCCTCGGGCACCACCGGCCACGCCACCGCCGTCGGCTACACCCGCAACGACCTGCGGACCTGGGCGGACCTGACGGCCCGCGTCCTCGTCGCCGGCGGGGTGACCAAGGACGACGTCGTCCAGATCGCCTTCGACTACGGCCTCTTCACCGGGGCGTTCGGGCTCCACCAGGGGGCGGAGCGGCTCGGCGCCTCGGTGGTCCCGGTCTCCTCCGCCAACGCGAAGCGGCAGGTCGCGATCATGCGCGACTACCGGACCACCGCGCTCGTCACGACGCCGAGCCACGCCCTCAACATCGCCGACGCGATGATCGAGATGGGGCTCAACCCGGCCGCCCTCTCGCTGAAGCACGGCCTCTTCGGGACGGAGCCGTGGTCCGAGTCGATGCGGCGGGAGATCGAGGAGAAGCTCGAGATCCGCGCGACCGACAACTACGGCCTCTCGGAGGTGATGGGGCCGGGCGTCGCCTACGAGTGCGGGGAGAAGAGCGGGCTGCACCTCGCCGAGGACCACTTCCTCGTCGAGGTGGTCGATCCGGAGACGCTGGCGCCGGTCCCCCCGGGCACGGTGGGGGAGCTGGTCATCACCACGCTCACCAAGGAGGCGATCCCCGTCCTCCGCTACCGGACGCGCGACCTGAGCGCGATCGTCGAGGCCCCGTGCCGCTGCGGGCGCACCCACCGGCGGATGGCGCGGGTGAAGGGGCGGACCGACGACATGATCATCGTGAAGGGGGCGCGCTTCTTCCCCTCCGAGATCGAGGCGGTCCTCTTCGAGGTCGAGGGGACCGCGCCGCACTACCAGATCCAGCTCGACCGCGAGGCGGGCGTGGAGCGGGTGACCGTGCTCGTCGAGGTCTCCGAGGCGACCTTCTTCGACGAGATGAAGCGGCAGGCGATCGTGAAGCAGGCGATCGTGCAGCGGCTGGCCGCCGAGGTCGGCGTCACCGTCGACGTGAAGCTGGTGGGCAGCAAGGTGCTGGAGCGCTTCGACGGCAAGGCGAAGCGCGTGATCGACCGCCGCAAGGCGGAGTAGAAGGGACGCATGGGACTGCTCGAGCTGCTGATCGTCGGCTTCGTCGCGGGGGCGCTCGCACGGTACTACATGGGCGCCCGCAAGCAGGGGGTGCTCGTGGACATCGCGCTCGGGATCGTCGGCGCGGTCGCCGGCGGGTTCGTCTTCGGGGTGCTCGGCTTCGGCGCCCACGGGATCTTCGCGAGGATCGTCGTCGCCTTCCTCGGGGCGGTGGCCGTCATCGCCGCCTACCGGGCGCTGGCGCGCCGCTGACGCTCACCCCCGCCGGCGCCACGCCGCGGCGAAGAACGCGTCGCAGCCCTGCCGGTGCGGCCAGGTCCGCAGGAAGCCGTCGGCGGTGACGCAGCCGGCCGGCGCCCGGGGGCGCTCCCGCGCGAACTCGGGGTGGCGCGCCTCGAAGGCCAGCGCCACCGCCTCGTCCTCCTCCCGCCGGAAGGTGCAGGTCGCGTAGACGAGGGCGCCGCCGGGGCGGACGTGGGCGGCGGCCCGCTCGCAGAGCGAGAGCTGGAGCGCGGGGAGCGGCGCGAAGGCGGCCGGGTCGAGCCGCCAGCGGAGGTCGGGGCCGCGCCGGAGCGTGCCGAGCTCGGAGCAGGGGGCGTCGACGAGGGCGCGGTCCACGCGGAGCGCCGGCGGCGGGACGGCGCCGTGCACCGCCACGTTCGCGAGGCCGGCGCGGGCGGCGCGATCCCGGAGGCGGCGGAGCCGATCGCCGTCGGGATCGGCCGCGTGCACGCGCCCCGCGGCGCCCACCTCGGCCGCGAGCGCCAGCGTCTTGCCCCCGGCGCCCGCGCAGAGATCGAGGATCTCCTCGCCGTCCCCCGCGCCGGGGAGCGCGGCGAGGAGCTGGCTCCCCTCGTCCTGCACCTCGAGGAGCCCCTCGCGCCAGGCCGGCGCGCCGAAGAGGTTGGGGCGCTCCCCCTCGGCCGGCTCGACGAGGAGGGCGTGCGGCGCGAGGGGGCCGGGGCGCGTGGCGATCCCCTCGGCGCGGAGCCGCTCCGAGAGCGCCTCGCGCGTCGTGCGCGCGGCGTTCGCGCGGAGCGCGATGGGGGCGGGCAGGCAGAGCGCCTCGGCGAGGGCGGGCGCCTCGCCGGGCCCCGCCGCGTCGGCGATCTCGGCGGCGAGCCAGTCGGGCAGGGACCAGCGCTCGGCGAGCGGCTCCGGCGCGGGGCGCAGGGGCGGCAGGGCGCCGGGGGGCAGGCCGGCGAGCGCCTCGGCG
>DATIVK010000121.1:0-25405 GCA_035465955.1 Anaeromyxobacteraceae bacterium
GTCTGGATCTGCGGCGACGGTCTACCAGGCTGTTGCCTCGCGGGCCCGGCCGGTGACCCGGCGCGGAGGCTCTTCGTCGAGGGCGGTCCCGGCAGGCTGGTGTGGACCTTCGAGGCGGGCAGCCACTACGAGGCGATGACCCGGTATCACCAGTACTTGGGGCGTGAGCCCTACACGAGCGACCAGCCAGCGGACTTCGAGCCGTATCCCGAGGAGTGGCTCAGGCTTCAGGGGCGAGGGTAGCGCTGATGGACCCCATCCGCGTCATCGGTCGAATCGACCTCGCACACCAAGTGCATGCCGCCCTCGTGGCGGCGGGAGCCGACGCCCGGCTGGCGACGGCCGCCCCAGGCGCCGTGCTGAAGGAGACCGGGCGCGACGGCACCGGCATCGACGTCCTCGCCAACGGGTTCGACCTCTGCCCGTCGATCAAGAAGGCGGCGCCAACCCGGCCCGTCGTGCTGGTCACGTTCGACGAGGCCGGCGCGCCCCCCGCGGCAGCGTACGGCGCGCAGATGGCACGGACGTCGAGGGGGCCTGACGCGCACCTGCCGTGGCCGGCTACCGGCGTCGAGATCCTGGCGGCGTGCGACCGCGCCCGGGAGGTGGCCGCAAGCGTCTCGCGGCCGAGGATCAGCGCCCGGAGCGTGGTGGTAACGGCCGCCGCGATCGCCGCCGCCGCGGCATGGGTGTCGGTCTTCCAAATCCTGCCGTACGCGCGAGGCTCGACGTCGACGCAGTTGCTCGCGGCGCTGGCTCAGGCGGCGGTCCTCGCCGGCGTGGCGTGGTGGTCCGCGCGCCGCGCGCCGGCGAACGCCGCGCAGCGCTTTTGGCGGGTTGCGCAGTGGTGGACCTTCCTCCTCGTCGCCGCCCTGACCCTCGCCAACGCGCTGCTTCGATTGCGGCTCGGGTAGGCGCCGGGCACGCGCCCCTCACTCCCGGCTCCTCCGCTGCCACTCCACCTTCTCCCGCGCCGCGCGGAAGAAGGGGGTGTCGAGCCCGCCGGCGACGCCGCGGTCGACGAGCGCCCTGGATCCTGATGGCCGGCCCGGCCCTGGCCGGCGCGCTCGCTCGAGTGCTGCGCGGGTAGGGGCCTGGTCAGATCCGGTTCATCCGCTTCGCCGCCTCCCGCAGCTCCCCGCGGAAGTCGGGGTGGGCGACGCCGACGAGGTTGAGGGCGCGCTGCCGCGCCGTCTGGCGTGGCTCGCCGCCCTCCCGGGCGCGCGGCGGATGGCAAGGATGGTAAACGGGTACCAGAATGCGTGCGAGGGCGCCAAGAGGTCGCACGTCCCCGGGCACTGCGCTCCGTTTGTCAGCGTCGGGCCGGCGCGTTAGGTTTGCGGTAATGGCGCACCAGAAGACCACCACTGCCGGTTCCCCGCCGTCATCGGCTCTCCGCGTCCGACCGGCAAAGGTCGAGGATCTCGGGGCGATCGTCGCCCTGGACGCGGAGAACACCGGCGTCGCCAAGCTCGCCTACTGGAAGGACCGCTTCGAGTGGTACGCGGGGCGTCAACCCGACCGCTTCTTCCTCGTCGGCGAGCGCGACGGGAAGGTGCTGGGGTACATCGTGGGCGAGGTGCGCGCCTGGGAGTTCGGCTCGCCCCCCTGCGGCTGGATCTTCGCGATCGGCGTCGGCGGCGAGGCCCGGCAGCATGGCCTCGGGACCGGGCTCTTCGAGCAGATATGCGCCCGCTTCCGGAAGGCGGGGGTCGATCGGGTGCGGACGATGATGGCGAAGGACGAGCACCTGATGATGTCGTTCTTCCGCAGCATGGGGATGATGGGCGGACCCTTCATCCAGCTGGAGAAGGAGCTCGGGCCGTGAGGCTCCAGATCGCAACTCGCCTTGCCCTCTATGCGGTCCTGCAGCTCGCCGCCGATCCGGAGCGGCAATTTGCCGCCGCCGAGATCGCCGAGCGCTTCGGGATCTCGGTGAACCACCTCGCGAAGGTGCTGCGCACCCTCGGCCGCGCGGGGCTCGTCGAGGCAGTGCGCGGGGCCGGCGGTGGGTATCGCTTCCGCGGCAACGTCAAGCGTGTGACCCTCCTCGACGTGATTCAGCTCTTCGAGGACGTGGGGACGAACGAACGCTCGGAGTCCGACCCCGGCGAGCGCTCGGCGGAGGGGCGCGTGCTCCGTCGCGTCCTGGACGAGATCGACGGCACCGCGAAGGGCACGCTGGCGTCCATCTCGCTGGCGACCGCAGTGAAGTTGATGGGGGTTCCTTCGCGCGAAGGCGGCGAGGCCGGGCGCGGCGCGCGGCAGGCCCCGGGCCGCCGCTGATGTAGCTCCCCCCGGAAGACGTCGGGCGCCGTCAGCCGTCGAGGCGCTCGACGACCATCGCGAGCCCCTGGCCGACGCCGATGCACATGGTCGCCATCCCGAGCGCCGCTTCGCGGCGGCGCAGGGAGTGGACGAGCGTCGTGAGGAGGCGTGCGCCGGTGCAGCCGAGGGGGTGGCCGAGGGCGATGGCGCCGCCGTCGGGGTTGACGCGGGGGTCGTCCTCGGCGAGCCCCCACCCCGACAGGACCGCGATGGATTGGGCGGCGAAGGCCTCGTTCAGCTCGATGACGGAGAGGTCGGCGAAGCCGAGGCCCGCGCGCGCGAGGGCCTTGTTCGCCGCGGGGATGGGGCCGATCCCCATGATCCGCGGCGGCACGCCGGCCGGGGCGCTGGCGCGGATCCGGGCGAGAGGCTTCAGGCCGTGCGCCCTGGCCCACGCGGCCGAGGCCACGAGGAGCGCCGCGGCGCCGTCGTTGAGCGGGCTGGAGTTGCCCGCCGTCACCGTGCCGTCCTTCGAGAAGGCGGGCGCGAGCTTCGCGAGCTTCCCCAGGGTCGTGTCGCGCCGGGGGCACTCGTCGACGGAGACCTTGCCGCCCTTCACCTCGACCTCGACGAGCTCCCCCGCGAAGGCGCCCGAGTCCAGCGCCGCGATCGCCTTCTGGTGGCTCCGGAGGGCGAAGCGGTCCTGGGCCTCGCGCCCGATCTTCCGCTCGACGGCGAGGTTCTCCGCGGTCTGCCCGAGGGAGTCGGTGTGGCCGGCGGCCTCGAGGCGGGGGTTGGTCCAGCGCCAACCCAGGGCCGTGTCGAAGAGCGTGACGTTGCCGCGCGGGTAGGACCGCTCCGGCCGCGACATCGCCAGCGGGGCGCGGGACATGGACTCGACGCCGCCCGCCACGAAGACGTCCCCGTCGCCGGCGGCGATGGCGCGCGCGGCCTGGACCACGGCCTCGAGCCCGGAGGCGCAGAGCCGGTTGACGGTGACGCCGGGGACCGAGTCGGGGTAGCCGGCGAGGAGGGCGGCCATGCGGGCCACGTTCCGCGAGTCCTCGCCGCCCTGGTTGGCGCATCCGAGGATCACGTCCTGGATCTCCGCGGCGGGGACCCCCGTCCGCGCGAGGAGCGCCCTGAGCGGCACCGCCGCCAGGTCGTCGGGTCGGACGTCGGCGAGCTGGCCGCCGGCCCGGCCGATCGGGGTGCGAACTGCGTCGATGATCCATGCTTCCGCCATGTCGTCTCCTCCGACGCCGACCCCTACACGTACTGCCCCGAGTCCACCCGGATCACCTCGCCGGTGATCATCCGCGCGGCGTCGGAGAGCAGGAAGACCACGGCCGCCGCGACGTCCTCCACCTCGGGCAGCCGCTTCAGCAGGGACTCGTCGAGGGCCCGCTGGCGGTGCTCCGGGGCGAGGGCGAGGGTCATCTCGGTCAGGACCATCCCGGGGGCCACGGCGTTCACCGTGACGCCCTTCGGCCCCAGCTCCCGGGCGGCGGTCTTGGTGAGCCCGACGAGCCCCGCCTTCGACGCGGCGTAGTTGGCCTGCCCGAACTTGCCGCGCAGGCCGTTGATCGAGACGACGTTGACCACGCGCCCGTAGCCCGCCTCGACCATCCCCGGCGCGACCGCCCGCAGCACGTGGAAGGCGCCGGAGAGGTTCACGCCGATCACCTGGTCCCACTCCTCGTCGCTCATCTTGAGGAGGCTGCGGTCGCGGGTGACGCCGGCGTTGTTCACGAGGAGGAGCGGCGGCCGGGGGAGCGCGCCGACTGCCGCCGCCACCGACGCGGAGTCGGTGATGTCCGCGGCGTGGAACGTGATGCCGTCCGCCGCAGGCGGCGCGTCGCGATCGAGGACGTGCACCTCCGCGCCGAGGCGCGCGAGGCGCCCCGCGATCCCGCGGCCGATCCCCCGGGCGCCGCCCGTCACGACGGCGCAGCGCCCCTCGAAGCCCGCGCCCACGGTCACGCCTCCGCCGAGAAGGCCTGGAGGCCGGTCTGGGCGCGGCCGAGGATGAGGGCGTGGACGTCGTGGGTGCCCTCGTAGGTGTTGACGGCCTCGAGGTTCATCACGTGCCGGATGACGTGGAACTCGTCGGCGATGCCGTTGCCGCCGTGCATGTCGCGGGCGACGCGGGCGATGTCGAGGGCCTTGCCGGCGTTGTTGCGCTTGATGAGGGAGACCATCTCGGGGGTGGCGCGGTGCTCGTCCATGAGGCGGCCGACGCGGAGGCAGGCCTGGAGGCCGAGGGTGATCTCGGTCTGCATGTTGGCGAGCTTCCACTGGACGAGCTGGGTGGCGGCGAGAGGGCGGCCGAACTGCCTGCGGTCGAGGGTGTACTGGCGCGCGGCGTGCCAGCAGAACTCGGCGGCGCCGAGGGCGCCCCAGGCGATGCCAAAGCGGGCGCGGGTGAGGCAGGAGAGGGGGCCGCGCATGCCGGTGACGCCGGGGAGGAGGTTGGCGTCGGGGACCTCGACGCCGTCCATGACGATCTCGCCGGTGATGGAGGCGCGGAGGGAGAACTTGCCGTGGATCTTCGGGGCAGAGAGCCCCTTCATGCCCTTCTCGAGGACGAAGCCGCGGACCTTGCCGTCCTCGCCCTTGGCCCAGACGACGAAGACGTCGGCGATGGGGGAGTTGGTGATCCAGGTCTTGGCGCCGTCGAGGACCCAGCCGCCGGGGACCTTCCGGGCGCGGGTCTTCATGGAGGCGGGGTCGGAGCCGGCGTCGGGCTCGGTGAGGCCGAAGCAGCCGACGAGCTCGCCGGTGGCGAGGCGTGGGAGCCAGCGCTGGCGCTGCTCCTCGGCGCCGAAGGCGTGGATGGGGAACATGACGAGGCTGGACTGGACGCTGGCGGCGGAGCGGTAGCCGGAGTCGACGCGCTCGATCTCGCGGGCGATGAGGCCGTAGGCGACGTAGGAGGCGCCGGCGCAGCCGTAGCCGTCGATGGTGGGGCCGAGCATGCCGAGGGCGCCGAGCTCGGTCATGATCTCGCGGTCGAACCGCTCCTCGCGGTTCGCCGTGAGGGCCCGGGGCATCAGCTTCTCCCGGCAGTAGTCCCGGGCGGAGTCGCGGATCATCCGCTCGTCCTCGGTGAGCTGCTCCTCGAGCAGGAACGCGTCGTCCCAACGGAACGTGGCTTCGGTCTTGGACATCGGTCGGTCCTCCGGGATCACCTGGGGTGCCCTACTTGCCGCCCTGCGCCATCCGGGCGAGGGCGGGGATGGCCTGGAACAGGTCGGCGACGAGGCCGTAGTCGGCCACCTGGAAGATCGGCGCCTCCGGGTCCTTGTTGATCGCCACGATCACCTTCGCGCTCTTCATCCCGGCGACGTGCTGCATCGCGCCGGAGATGCCCGCGGCGACGTAGAGCTCGGGCGCCACGATCTTCCCCGTCTGGCCCACCTGCCAGTCGTTGGGCGCCCAGCCCGAGTCCACCGCCGCGCGGCTCGCGCCCACCGCGCCGCCGAGGGCGTCCGCGAGCTGCTCGATCACCTTGAAGTCGCCCTTCGTGCCGCGCCCGCCGGCGACGACGACGCGCGCCTCGGTGAGCTCCGGCCGCTCGCTCTTCACCTCGCGGAAGGAGAGGAAGCGCGTGCGGAGCGCGGCGACGTCCACCGTCGCCTCGACGGGGGTCACGGCCCCGCCGGCCCGCTTCTCCGCGGCGGGGAACTCGGTGGGACGGACGGTGAAGCACCGCGTCGCCGTCGCGAGCTCCACCTCGGCGACCACGTTGCCTGCCCACATGGGCCGGCGGAAGGTGACCGCCGCCCCCTCGCCGCCGAAGGCGAGGACGTCGGTGGCGCACGCCGCGTCGAGGAGGGCGGCGACGCGCGGGAGGAGGTCCTTGCCGAAGGCCGTCGCGGCCCCGGCGACCCACGCCGCGCCCGCCTCCTTCGCCAGGCGCGCGACGACGGGCGCGTAGGCCTCCGCCAGGTAGTGCTCCAGGCCGGGGGCGTCGGCCAGCAGCACCCCCTCGCCGTAGGCCGCCAGCTCGTGCGCCGCGAGGGCGGCGCCGCGCCCCAGGACCGCCACGCGGACCTGGCCGCCGACGCGCCGCGCGACCTCCTGTCCGGCGGCGAGGACGTTCAGGGTGGACTTCCGGATCCGGCCTTCGACGTGCTCCGCGACCACGAGGACGTTCGTCATGGGTTCGTTCTCCTAGAGGACCTTCGCCTCGACGTGGAGCTTCTCGTACAGGGCCGCGACGTCCGGGAGGGTGACGCCCCCCTTCCGCTTCGGCGGCTCGGCGTAGCCCTTCACCAGCACGCGCGGGGTGAGGTCCACGCCGAGGGAGGCGGCGGGCACCTCCCGCACCTCCTTCTTCTTCGCCTTCATGATGTTGGGCAGGGAGGCGAAGCGCGGCTTGTTGAGCCGCAGGTCCACGGTGACGACCGCCGGGAGGCGGAGCCCGAGGGTCTCGACGCCGCCGTCGATCTCCCGGACCACCGTCACGGTCCGCCCGTCCTCGGAGAGGACGACGCCGGGGACCTTCTTCTGCTCCGCCTCGCTCTCGAGGCTCGCCTCCTTCGAGACGAAGGTGGCCTGCCCCACGCCGAGGCGCGCGGCGAGGTACTGGCCCGCCTGGTTCTGGTCGTCGTCGATCGACTGCTTCCCCAGCAGGACGAGGTCCGGCTTCTCCTGCTCCGCCACCTTCGCGAGGATCGCGGAGACGACGACCGGGTCGAGCGGCCCGGCGTGGGACACGTGGACGCCGCGATCGGCCCCCATGGCGAGGGCGGCGCGCAGCTCGTTGACGGCCTTCTCCGTGCCGATGGTGACGACCACCACCTCGCCGCCGTGGCGCTCCTTGAGCCGGATCGCCTCCTCCACGGCGATCTCGTCGAAGGGGTTCATCTTGTAGTTGACCCCCTCCGTCACGATCCCCGTGCCGTCGGGCTTCACCGAGATCTTCGACTCCGGGTCCTCGACCCGCTTGCAGGTCACCAGCAGCTTGATCGCCATCTCCACTCCTCGCGGTGGGGGCCGGCCGTCGCCGACGGAGGCCCCGTCGTCCATCATTCTTAGACCGACCCGTCGGTCGGCGTCAATCCCGGGCGGCTCCCTCGCGCGTCCGCGGGGCGCCCTCGCCTAGATCCGGTTCATCTTCCGCGCGGCCTCGGTCAGCTCCCCGCGGAAGTCGGGGTGGGCCACGGCGATCAGGTTGAGCGCCCGCTGCCGCGCGGTCTGGCCCCGGAGCTTCGCGACGCCGAACTCGGTCACGACGTGGTCGACGTCGTTCTTGCTCGTGGTGACCGAGGCGCCGGGGGCGAGGGTGGGCACGATGCAGGAGATGGTGCCGTGCTTCGCCGTGGAGGCCGTGGTGATGAAGCTCTTCCCCCCCTTCGAGACGTTCGCGCCGCGGACGAAGTCGGCCTGGCCGCCCGTGCCGCTCCACTGGAGGTGGCCGAAGGACTCCGAGCAGCACTGCCCGAGGAGGTCCACCTCGATCGTGGCGTTGATCGAGACCATCTTGTCGTTCTTGCCGATCACCGCCGGATCGTTCGTGTAGTCCACCGGGTGCATCTCGAGCACCGGGTTGTCGTTCATGAACTCGTAGAGCCGCTTCGTGCCCAGGGCGAAGGTCGCGATGGCCTTGCCGGGGTGGAGCGTCTTCTTCGAGTTGTTGACCGCCCCCGAGAGGACGAGGTCGACCATCCCGTCGGTGAAGAGCTCGGTGTGGATGCCGAGATCCTTCTTGTGCATGAGCGCCCGCGCCACGGTGTTGGGGATGCCGCCGAAGCCGAGCTGGAGGGTCGAGCCGTCCTCGATCAGCTCGGAGATGTACCCGCCGATCGCCTCCTCGACCTTCGTGATGTTCACCGGTTGCTGCTCGACGATCGGGTCGCTGCACTCGATGATGTGGTCCACCTCCGAGACGTGGATGTGGCAGTTGCCGTGCGTGCGCGGCGCGAACGGGCTCACCTGGACGACCACCTTCTTCGCCTTGCGGACCGCCTCCATCGTGTACGCGACGGAGAGGCTGCACGTGAAGTAGCCGTGCTCGTCCATCGGCGAGACCACGGTCCCGGCGACGTCCACCGGCCAGTACTCCCGGAGCAGGCGCGGCACCTCGTGGAAGGCGTTCGGGACGAAGTCCGCCCAGCCGCGCTGGACCGCCTGCCGGGAGACGTGGCTCGTGAACCAGGCGTTCACCTTGATGTGGGGGACCGAGTCCTCGGTGAAGTAGTCGGGGCAGAGGTGGTGCTGCTGGTTGACCACCACCCCCTCCAGCTCGTGCTTCCGGGCGGCGAGGGCCTTCACGAAGAGGGTCGGCTCGCCGGCGAAGATCGGGAAGCAGAGGTGGTCCCCCGACTTCACGCTCGCCGCGGCCTCCTGCGGCGTGCAGAGCTTCCTCCGGTACTCCTGCTCGAAGTTGGTCTTCGCGGACTGGACGGTCTTCATGGCTCGCTGCTCCCTCTGCCGCGGTCGGCGTACCGCACGCGGCGCTCGTTGACTCCGGGGTTGCCCGCTTCGATCACTTCGATCAGCCCGCCCTCGCCGGCGCGGGCACCGCTGCGTCGTCCTCGGCGGCGGCCGGCAGGGCCGACGCCACGATCTCCGCCACGTCCAGCACGCGGAGGGTCTCCTCCCGCCCGGTCTCGGCGATGCCGTCCTTGAGCATCGTGAGGCAGAACGGGCACCCGACGGCGATCACGCCCCCGGTCGGCCCCAGCGTCGCCGCGGCCTCCTCGACGCGGGCCTGGTTCACCCGCGTGCCGAGCTTCTCCTCCAGCCACATCCGGCCGCCGCCGGCGCCACAGCAGAAGCCCGTGCGGCTGCTGCGCGCCATCTCCGTCACGGTCACCCCCGCCGCCGCAAGCGCCGCTCGGGGGGGCTCCTCGACGCCGTTGTGTCGCGCGAGGTAGCAGGGGTCGTGGTAGGTGACCGCCTGCCCCTCCAGCGCGGCCGCCGCGCCGGGCCGCAGCCGCCCGTCGGCGACGAGCCGGGCGATCAGGTCGGCGTGGTGGACCACCTCGTACCGGCCGCCGAAGTCGGGCAGCTCGTTCTGGATCGTGTTGAGGCAGTGGGGGCACTGGACGATCACCTTCTTCACGCCGTACCCGTTCATCGTCTCGACCGTCGCCTGGGCCTGCGCCTGGAAGAGGTACTCGTTCCCGAGGCGCCGCGCGGCGTCGCCGGTGCAGGTCTCCTCCTCGCCGAGGATGGCGAAGGAGACGCCGGCCTCCCGGAGGATCCGGACGATCGCCCGGGAGACCTTCTTCTGCCGGTCGTCGTAGGCTCCGGCGCACCCGACGAAGAAGAGCCACTCGAACTCCCCGCCGTCGGACGCGCGGGGGACGTCGAGGTCCGCGCACCACTCGGCGCGCTTGTTGGAGCCGATGCCCCAGGGGTTCCCCTGCGTCTCGAGGTTCTTGAAGATCCGCGCCGCCTCGTCCGGGAACTCGGAGTCCACCAGCACCTTGTGGCGACGCAGGTCCACGATGCGAGGCACGTTCTCGATGAGCACCGGGCACGCCGTCTCGCACCATCCACAGGTCGTGCAGGCCCAGACCGTCTCGGGGGCCACCGCCCCGCCCACGAGGGCCGGCAGGGCCTCGCGGAGGCCGGCGTCGGCCGGGGCCGCGGCGATCCGCGCGAGGGCGGGCGCCTGCTCCAGCAGGTGGTGCTTCAGGGCGCCGTTGAGCGCCTTGTGCGAGAGGGGCTTGCCGGTCTGGTGCGCGGGGCACCGGGTCTGGCAGCGGCCGCACTCGGTGCAGGAGTAGACGTCGAGCCCCTCCTTCCAGGAGAGGTCGGCGATCGACCGCGCACCGAAGCTCGCGTCCTCCCGCTCGAGGTCGAGCTTCGAGAGCGCGGCCGAGCCGGGCGGGAGGCGGCGCAGGAGCACGTTGGGGAGCGACGTGACGATGTGGAAGTGCTTCCCGAAGGGGAGGAAGTTGAGGAAGACCCCCAGGATCAGGAGATGGAGCCAGAAGGCGGTCGCGAGGGCGGCGTGGAGCGCACCCGGGGAGGCGCCGGTCGCGCGGAGCAGGAGGGCCGCGGCGGAGCCCGCGGGCGCGGCGCCGTCGAACCCGAGCGCGGCGGGCCCGGACCCGGCCGCGGCGAGCCGCTCGGCGCCGTCGAAGACCAGCTCCGTCACCATGAGCCCCAGGATGAACCCGAGGATCAGCGTCCCCTCCCACGACTGCGTGATCCGCTCGGGGCGGGTCACGAGCCGCCGCCAGAGGAACCCGGCCGCTGCGACCAGCGCGCCGATCACCACCACGTCCTTCGCGAAGCCGTACGCGCGCCCCGCGGCGGAGGCCGGCGCGAGCCCCGGCAGGTGGAACCCTTCGGAGAAGCCCATCCCGAAGAGCGTGACGCTCCGCAGGCCGAGGACGAGGAACGCCGCGAAGAGGACGGCGTGGAGGAGCCCGGGGACGAGCTCCTCCCGGTCCAGGAGCCGGCGCTGGCCGAGCCAGAAGCGGGCCACCGAGGCGAGCCGCTCGGGGAGGCGGTCGAGGCGCGACTCGCGCCGCATGCCGGCGAGAGGGCGCGCGCGCCGCCACAGCGTTGCGGCGAAGAATCCGAGGGTGGCGACGAGCAGCGCGGTCGTGGCGAGCGGTCCCATGGGTGCCCCTCCTCCTGCGTCAGCGGTCTTCCCAGGCGACGGGGCGCTTCGCGAGGAAGGCACCGAGCCCCTCGACGGCGTCCCGGGTGGTCATCAGCTCCCTGGCGTACAGCTCCTCGAGCGACGCGAGCTTCGCGCGCACGCGCTCCACGAGCTCCCGGCGCGCCGCGACGGCGGCGAGGCGCAGGGTGGCCGCGGAGTGCTTCGAGACGTGAGCGTCGAACCAGGCGAGCGCGGCGGCCTCGGGGTCGTCGGCGACGGCGGAGACGAGGCCGATCCGCAGCGCCTCGCGGCCGTCGATCGACCGGCCGGAGAGGAGCAGCTCCTCGGCCGCGGCGCGGCTCACGCGCTCGGGCAGGAGGGCGGAGGCGGCGGGCGGGAAGACGCCGAGCACGATCTCGGGCTGGCCGAGCTTCGCGTCGGGGTGGGCGAAGAGGACGTGGCCAGCCATCGCCACCTCCAGCCCGCCCCCGAGGCACTGCCCCCGGATCGCGACCAGGATCGGGACGGGGTGCGCCAGCATGCGCAGCACCAGGGCGTGGAGCGAGGAGAGCATCTTCGCGAAGGAGGCGGGCAGGTGCTCCTCGACGCTGGCGCCGAAGCTGAAGTGCGAGCCCTCGGCGTCCAGGAGGATCCCGCGGAGCGCGGGCGCGCCATCGACGGGCCTCGCCGCGTCGGCGAAGGCGGCGTCGAGCGCGGCGATCATCTCCGCGTCCACGATGTTGGCCTTGGGGCGGGAGAGGCGCAGGCGCAGCAGCCTGCCCTCCCGCTCCCGCCAGGCCTTCAGGGGGGAGATCGCCATCACTTGCCCCCCTTGCCGGCCGGCAGGAGGCTCTCCACCAGCTCCGGCGTCCACGGCGCGGCCTTCGCGAGGGCCTGGCGGAGGGCGACGAAGTCGGCCTCGCGGTCCTCCTTGGTCCCCTCGTTGAACGCCCGGAAGCCGGTCCGGGCCTCCGTCATCATGTTGAGCCCCAGCCAGTCGCGGCTGTTCTCCTTGTTGGCGTTCCAGGCCTCCAGCTTCGGCTTGCGGATCTCCTGGACCGTCTTCGTCGTGCAGTCCGGGAAGGTGAGCAGCAGCTTCGCGCAGAGCTGCTCCACCCGCTCGTCGAGGAGCGAGAGGTCCACGGTCCCGCGCTTCACGAGCGCCTTCCCCTCCTCCAGCGCCTTCCCCGTCTTCGGCTCGCCGTGCACCAGCCGCCCGTACTCGTCCACGTACCGGTCGGTCACGACGAGGGGGTTGGCGACGAACTCCCCGTCCACCTTCAGCGCCGGGACGACGTCGGTGATCATCCCCTCGCGGTAGGCCCGGTGCGCCGACCAGGGCTCGCAGAGCACGCCGGACTCCATCGCGCGCTCCACGCCGACGAGCACCGGCAGGAAGTCGGTGGCGCCGCCGATCGGCGCCGAGCCGTGCTTCGGCCCGGCCTGCCCGAACCGGGCCAGGTCCTGCGCGACGGTGAAGTCGCACGCCATCCCGATCTCCTGGCCGCCGCCGATCCGCATGCCGTTGACCCGGCAGATCACCGGCTTGTCGCAGCCGAGGATGGCGCTGACCATGTCGTTGAAGAGCCGCATGTACTGCCGGTACTCCTGCGGGTTCCCGGCGTAGTACTCGGCGTACTCCTTGGTGTTCCCGCCGGTGCAGAAGGCCTTGTCGCCGGCGCCGGTGAAGACCACGGCCACGACGTCGCGGGCGTTGGAGGCCGCGCGGAAGGCGAGGATCACCGCCTTCACCATCTCCGTCGTGTAGGAGTTGTACTGGGACGGGTTGTCCAGCGTGATCCACGCGTTGTGCAGCCCCGGCACCAGGCTCCCGTCGGGCCGGCGCGCCGGCCGCTTCTCGTACCGGACGCCCACCCCCGCCGGGAACGGCGCGAGGTCGTGGTCCACCACGTGCTCCGGGGCGGTGCTGCGAACGACGGCTTCGGTCTTGATCGTCATCGGATGGCTCCTAGGCGGGCACGAGGATGGCGCGGCGGGTCAGCCGCCGCGCGTGGGCGTCTTCGAAGACCTGGTTGATGTTCGACAGCGGGTGGCGCTCGACGAACTCGGCCAGCCGCACCTTCCCGTCGAGGACGAGGTCGAGGGCTGCCGGGTAGAGCTCCGGCGCGCAGCCCCAGTTGCCCAGCGCCCGGGCGTGGAAGGCCATCAGGTTCGACAGCCGCACCTCGATCTTGTCCATCGTGTAGCCGACGACGCCGAGCGTCGCGCCGTGGACGAGGAGGCCGAACGCCGTCGACTGCCCCGCGGCCGTGCCCGAGCACTCGAAGATGACCCACTCGCGCGCGGGGAGCCCCTGCGACTTCGCGAAGGCGGTGATCTCCTTCCTCAGGGCCTTCGGGTCGATCTCGCGGAGGTTGAGGGTCTTCGCCGCGCCTGCGGACGCCACCGCCTCGAGCTTCCGGGGGTCGACGTCGAGGCCCACCACCGTCGCCCCGAGGGCCGCGGAGATCTGGGCACAGTAGCTGCCGACGCCGCCGACGCCGTTGACGATCACGAGCTGGCCCGGGCCGACGCCGGCCTGGACCACCGCCTGGTAGGGGGTGGTGACGGCGTCGGCCACGACCGCGACGTCCGCCAGGGTCAGCCCGCGGTGGGCGAGGCGGACCTCGTCCACGGCGCAGAGGCCGCGCGCCGGCACGGTGAGGTGGGTCGCGAAGCCGCCGTGGATGTCGTTGCCCGGCATCTTCTGGGTCGGGCAGATGGTCCCCTTTCCGCGCTTGCAGGCGTCGCACTCGCCGCAGGGGATCACCGCCGGCACGATCACCGCCTTGCCGAGCCACCCCTCCGCCCCCGCACCCGCCTGCACCACCCGCCCACTGATCTCGTGCCCGAGGGCGAGCGGCAGGGGCTGGTTGGTCCGGACGCCGTCGTAGAAGAAGCCCAGGTCCGTGTGGCAGACGCCACACCCTGCGATCTCGACGATCACCTCGTTCGGCCCGGGCGCCGCCAGCTCCAGCGGCTCCCGCTCCATCGGCGCTCCCACGCCCTTCATGACCCAGCGGTGCGGCGTCTTCATGGTCTCTCCCGTATTGGGCTCGGCGCTGCGAGCACCGTCTCGGTTGCGTCCCCGTGAAAGCGGCAATGTCGTACGTGAACTCCGGAGTCGGGGTCGACGGCGCCCGGCGCCGCCCCCCCCCGCCGCGGCGTCAGAGCAGCAGCGAGCGACCCGTGACGATCCGCGTGATCTGGTTGGTGCCGGTGTAGATCTGGGTGAGCTTGGCGTCGCGCATCATCCGCTCCACCGGGTGGTCGGTCATGTAGCCGTAGCCGCCCATCACCTGGACCGCGTCGGTGGTGACGCGCATCGCGGTGTCGCTCGCGAGGGTCTTCGCCATCCCGCCGTAGAGCGCCCCGTCCTTCATGTCGCCCGCGTCCATGAGGGCCGCCGCCTTCCGGGTGACGAGGCGCGCGGCCTCCACCGCGGTCGCCATGTCGGCGATCATCGACTGGACCACGGCGATGTGCGCGATCGCCTTGCCGAACTGGATCCGCTCGCGGGCGTGGCGGGTCGCCTGGTCGAGGGCGCCCTGGGAGATCCCGACGGCCTGCGCCGCGCAGAACATCCGGTTGGTGGAGAGGGTCCCCATGAGGTTGGCGAAGCCGGACCCCTCCTCGCCGATACGGTTCTCCACCGGGATCTTCACGTCCTCGAAGAAGAGCTCGGTGTTGATCGAGCCCCGCATCCCCATCTTCGTCTCGTTGCGACCGTAGGTGAACCCGGGCGTCCCCTTCTCCAGGACGAAGGCGCTGATCCCCTTCGCCCCCTTCTCCGGGTCGGTGTAGGCGTAGACGGAGAGGAGGTCGGCGACGCCGCCGTTGGTGATGAAGCACTTCTGGCCGTTCAGGACGTAGTGGTCCCCCTTGCGCACCGCCCGGGTCTTCATGCCGAGGAGGTCGGAGCCGGCCGTGGGCTCGGTCGCGGCGAGGGCGGTGAGGAGCTTCGACTCCCCCCCGAGGCGCGAGAGGAAGCGCTGCTTCAGCTCGGGGCTCCCGCCGTGGAGGATCGGCAGCATCCCGTCCGCCTGGGCGATGAGGAGGAGCCCCGTGGACGCGCACGCGCGGGAGATCTCCTCGAGCACGAGCGCCATGGTCATCAGGTCCATCCCCGGACCGCCGTACTCGGCGGGCAGGAGCGGGTTGAGGAGCCCGAGCTCGGCGAAGAGGTCGCGGGCGTGGTCGGGGAAGGCGTGGCGCTCGTCCAGGTCCTTCGCCCGGGGCGCGATCTCGCGCTCCACGAGCTTGCGGACCATCTCGACGGTGCTCTGGTGATCTTCGGAGAGGCGGAACATGGGGTGACCTCCGGTGGAGACGCGGTTGCGCGGTGCGGCCGGCGAGGCGCGTGGCCTCAGGCGGCCTCCTTCAGGAGCTCCCGGGCGATCACGAGGCGCTGGATCTGGTTCGCGCCCTCGAAGATCTGCGTGAGCTTGGCGTCGCGGAACATCCGCTCCACCGGGTAGTCCTGCATGTAGCCGTAGCCGCCGAAGACCTGGATGGCGTCGGTCGTGATCTTCATGGCCGCGTCGGAGGCGAAGACCTTCGCCATGGAGGCGAGCTTGGTGTTCCGCTCCCCCTGGTCGAAGAGCTTCGCCGCGCCGAAGACCAGCCCGCGCGACGCCTCGATGGCCGTGGCGCTGTCGGCGATGATCTGCTGGATCATCTGGTGATCGGCGAGCGCCTTGCCGAAGGTCTTGCGGTCCCGCGCGTAGCGGACCATCTCGGCGAAGGCCCCCTCGGCGATGCCGAGGGCCTGCGCGCCGATGGCGGGGCGCGACATGTCGAAGTCCTTCATCGCGAGGAGGAAGCCCTTTCCCTCCTGCCCGAGGAGGTGCGCGGCGGGGACGCGAACGTCCTCGAGGACCATCTCCGCGGTGTTGGAGCCGCGCTGCCCGAGCTTGTGCTCGACCTTGCCGACCTTGAGCCCCGGGGTGTCGCGGTCGAGGAGGAAGAAGGAGAGCCCCTCGCGGCCGGGGGCGTCGGAGGTGCGGGCCAGCACCGAGTAGGCCGAGGCGACGGCGCCGTTCGTCGCGAAGCACTTCGTCCCGTTGAGCACCCAGGCGTCGCCGTCGCGCCGGGCGGTGGTGCGGACGCCGCCGACGTCCGATCCCGCGGAGGGCTCCGTGACGAGGTAGGCGACGAGCCGGCGCCCCTCCATGACGCTGGGCAGGAAGCGCTTCAGCACCTCGGGGCGGGCGCCGTGGAGGATGGGGAAGCTGCCGACCGCCTGGATGATGAGGTGGAGCGCCGAGGCGGCGCAGACCTTCGCGATCTCCTCGACGGCGATGCAGAGGGCGGTGCCGGGATCGCGCTCCGCGCCGCCGTGCTCCGCCGGGTAGATGAGCGTCATGAGCCCGAGGTCCCAGAGGAGGTCGACGACCTCGCGGTCGACCTCGCCCGAGGCGTCGGTGGCGCGCGCCCGCGGCGCGATCCGGTCCCGCGCGGCGCGGCGGACCGTGTCCCTGAGGAGGCGAAGCTCGTCGGTGCGTGCGTACATGTGCTCTCCCGTCACTCTGGCCGTCCTGCGCCCGATCGCTCCCGGGCGAGGGGCCGGTTCCGTTCTTAGACCGACCCGTCGGTCTGACATTAGGCATATTCGACCAACGCGTCGGTTTATGTCAAGCGCGGGACGCACGCGGACCGCCGAGCGGCGGCGATCCGGAGCGATTCCGTGGGATTCGGGGGTTGCGCGCCGGAGGGGCGGCGTCCGGTCAGGCGCGGGCGGGGCGCGCCTTCGCCGCGGGGGCGGCGGCCTTCAGGCCGTAAAGGAAGAGGCCGTGGATCATCTCGGCCATCTCCTCGGCGCCGATCGGGCCGGTGCTGCGGAACCAGACCTCCGTCCAGTTCAGGAGGCCGAAGAGGAGCAGCGCGTAGGTTCGGTGGTACACCCGCCCGGTCGGGGTCGACCCAGGGTGAAGCTCTGCGACGAGGTCTGCGACGCGATCGATCAGCTTGCGCGCGACGTCGTCGACCAGCTTGCGTTGGCGGGGCGGGAGGAACTTGTACTCGTACATGAGCACGGTGATGCGCGCCCGGGCCTGCGTCGTCTTCCGCATCCACATCGTGGCGAGATCGTGGAGCCGCCGCTCGGGCGGGAGCGGGAGCGCCACCGTGGCCTCCGTCGCCTCGAGGTAGCTCCGGACCTGCTCGATCATGATCTCGAAGAGCACGTCCTCCTTCTTCGTGAAGTAGTGGTAGAGCATCGACTTGGACGCGCCGCAGGCGCCCGCGATGTCCACCATCTTCACGTGCGCGTACCCCTCGCGGGCGAACAGCACCGCCGCCGCGTCCAGGATCCCGTGGCGCTTGTCATCGTAGTCGTCGGCGCGGACTCTCGACATCGCTGGCTCCCCTCGTGCGTGCAACGGCCGGCGCCCGGGCGCGGGCGTTCGGCTCAGCCTTCTACGGCACGCGGCACGTCTCAGCAAGGCGAGGCTCCGGCGAACCGCCTCGCGCGCCCGGGAGGATCGGGCGCGCGTCGCGCTGGAGCGCTGAGGCATGCGCGCCACGCCTCAGCGCCTCCTCCTGGCCTCCCCGGCGGGATGGCCTGTGACGGTTGTATCTGGTATACCGGTACCGAAACGCAACGGGTCCGCCCCACGGAGGAGGATCGATGGCCCAGCAGGAGCGCGTCACGGTGGATCGCAGCGAGTCGCCGGCTCGGAAGATCGAGCGCTTCAGGCTCCGGCAGCCGGCGGAGCGCCAGGCCGCCCGGGCGGAGGCGGTCCGATGAGCGGGGCCCCGGCGGTCGCGCTGCAACCGGAGCGGGGATCGGCGCTGGAGGTGGCGCCGGGCGTCGTATGGGTCCGGATGGAGCTCCCCTTCGCCCTCGATCACGTGAACCTCTGGCTCATCGCCGACGTCGACGGCTGGACCCTCGTCGACACCGGCCACGGGGACGAGGGCACCGCCGCTGCCTGGGAGCGGCTGGCGCCGGCCGTCCTCGGGAGGCGTCCGCTCCGACGGGTGGTCGTCACGCACCATCACCCTGATCACATCGGGCTCTCGGCCTGGCTGACGGCCCGCTTCGGCGCGGAGCTCTGGTGCACCCGGACCGAGTGGCTCCAGGCGCGCGCGCTGTCCCTGCGCCCCCTGAACGAGGCGAGTGGCCTGGCGCGCGCCTACTACCGTCGCGCGGGGGTGCCGGCGGCGGCCGTCCCCCGCCTCGTGGCGTGCGCCCGGTCCTACCCGGACGCGGTCTCCGTCACGCCCTCCTTCCGCCGCATCCGGGGCGGCGACGAGCTCTTGATCGGTGGCGACCGGTGGCGGGTGATCGTCGGGGGAGGGCACGCCCCGGAGCACGCCTGCCTCCACTCACCCGCGCGCGGCCTCCTCATCTCCGGCGACCAGGTCCTCCCGCACATCACGCCCAACGTCAGCATCTGGCCCATGGAGCCGGGGGACGAGCCCCTCTCGGAGTTCCTGCGGGCTGCGCAGGGCCTCGCCGCGCTTCCGGAGGAGACGCTGGTGCTCCCATCCCACGGGCGGCCGTTCCATGGGCTCCGGCGCCGGTGCGAGGAGCTCGCGGCGCATCACCGCGCGCGCCTCGACGCGGTGGAGATGGCCTGCCGTCGCCCCCTGACCGCCTTCGCGGTCATGGCCGTGCTCTTCGACCGCCCCCTCGACCCGCACCAGACCACCTTCGCGATCGGCGAGGCGCTCGCACACCTGAACCACCTCGTGGCGCAGGGGCGCGTCGCGCGCGTCCGGCCCGCGCGCGGGCCCGATCGCTTCGTGCGCATCGTCTCGGGCGAGCGGATGGCGACGACCGCGGCGTAGGCCGCCCGGTGACCCTTCCCTCGTCCCCGGAGGGGAGGGGGAAGGGGTCACCGCGGCGGCGCCGTCAGCCGTCGAAGGTGGGGGTTCTGAGCCCCCGGCGGCGGGCGCGCGGCGAGGGGCGCGCTTGACCGTACAAAGTGAAAAGTAGTACGAAAATGCCAGAATATCGGCACGCGGAGAGGAGGCTCACGTGAAGGAAGTCTTCGTGGTGGACGCGGCGCGGACGCCGTTCGGGTCGCTGGGGGGCGCGCTGGCCGAGCAGCCGGCGCCGACCCTGGCCGGAGGGGTGATCAACGCGCTGGTCGCGCGCAGTGGAGTGAAGCCCGAGCAGGTGGGTCGGGTCCTGATCGGCGAGGTGCTGACCGGCGGCGTGGGGCAGGCGCCTGCGCGCCAGGCGATGCGCGCGGCCGGGCTGCCCGACTCGATCCCGGCGACGACGGTGAACAAGGTCTGCGGCAGCGGCCTGGAGGCGATGGCGCTGGCGTCCGCGGCGATCCGGGCGGGGGACGTGGAGGTGGCGGTGGCGGGGGGAATGGAGTCGATGTCCCTCGCGCCGTACGCGCTTCCGCGCGCGCGGCAGGGCTATCGGCTGGGCAACGCCGAGGTGACCGATCTCCTGGTCTTCGACGGGCTGACCAACCCGTACGACGGGCGCCACATGGGGGCGGTGGCAGACGCGGCGGCAGCCCGGAGCGGGATCGACCGGGCCGCGCAGGACGCGTACGCGATCCGCTCCTACGAGCTGGCGCAGGCGGCGGTGGAGAGCGGCCGCTTCGACGCCGAGATCGTCCCGGTGAAGAAGCGGGTGAGGAAGGCGGAGGAGGTGGTCGCGCGGGACGAGGAGCCGTTCCGCGTGGAGCTCGCGAGGCTCCCCCAGCTCCGGCCGGTCTTCACCGAGGGCGGGACGATCACCGCGGGGAACGCGTCGACGATCAACGACGGCGCCGCCCTCGCCATCCTCGCGAGCGGGGCGGCGGTGAAGGCGGGCGGGCTCTCGCCGAAGGCGCGGCTCGTGGCGACCGCCACCTTCAGCATGGCCCCCGACCACTTCACCGACGCACCGGTGGGCGCCATCGAGGCCGTCTGCAGGCGCGGAGGGATCCAGGTCGGCGACGTGGACCTCTTCGAGATCAACGAGGCCTTCGCCCTCGTGCCGCTCATCGCGATCCGGCAGCTGAAGCTGCCCCTGGAGAAGGTGAACCCCAACGGCGGCGCGGTCGCCCTGGGCCACCCGATCGGCGCGAGCGGCGGGCGGCTCGTGGCGACCGTGGTGCGGGAGCTGCAGGAGCGGAGGCTGCGGTACGGCCTCGCCACGCTCTGCATCGGCGGCGGCGAGGCGATCGCGGCGCTGCTCGAGCGGGTCTGAAGCCTCACGACGACGGAGGGAACGGGACATGAACGGGAAGGTGGGCGTGATCGGCGCGGGACAGATGGGGAGTGGGATTGCCCACGTCTTCGCGCAGAGCGGGTTCGAGGTGCTGCTCCACGACGTGTCGGCGGCGCAGCTCGCGAAGGCGAAGCAGGGGATCGAGGCGAACCTCGCGCGCCAGGCGAAGAAGGGAGCGCTGGACGCCGGGGCGATCCCCGGGATCATGGCCCGGATCGCCACGGTGACGGAACCGTCGGCCTTCTCGGCGTGCGGCCTCGCGATCGAGGCGGTGTCGGAGCACGAGCCGCTGAAGCTGGAGCTCTTCCGGAAGCTCGACGCGATCCTCCCGTCGAGCGCGATCCTCGCGTCCAACACCTCGTCGATCCCGATCACGCGCCTGGCGGCGGCTACGAAGCGTCCGGAGCGGGTGATCGGGATGCACTTCATGAACCCGGTGCCGGTGATGGGGCTCGTAGAGGTGATCCGGGGGATCGCGACGAGCGACGCCACCTTCGCCGAGGTCGCGGAGCTGGTGAAGCGGCTGGGGAAGGAGCAGGCGGTCTCGCAGGACTACCCGGGCTTCATCGTGAACCGCATCCTGATCCCGATGATCAACGAGGCGGCCTTCGTCGTGTACGAGGGGATCGCCTCGCCGGAGGACGTGGACAAGGGGATGAAGCTGGGGACCAACCAGCCGATGGGGCCGCTGGCGCTGGCGGACCTGATCGGGCTCGACACCGTCCTCGCCATCATGAAGGTGCTGCACGACGGCTTCGGGGACCCGAAGTACAGGCCATGCCCGCTCCTCGTGAAGCTGGTGGGCGCCGGGCGGCTGGGACGCAAGTCGGGCCAGGGCTTCCACGCCTACGCGAAGGGGACCCCGTGAGCGCCATCCTGCGCAGCGACGACGGCGCGATCGCGCTCCTGACCGTCAGCGGCCCCACGAACCTCAACGCGCTCGATCTCCCGACCCTGGCCGAGCTCGACGCCCGGCTCGCGGAGGTGGAGGGGGACGCGGCAATCCGGTCCGTGATCCTCACGGGGGACGGCTCGAAGGCGTTCGTCGCGGGGGCGGACATCAAGGCGATGGCGCCGATGGGAGCGACGGAGGGGAGGGCCTTCGCAGCGGCGGGGCAGCGCGTGATGCTGCGCATCCAGCGGCTCGGGAAGCCGGTGATCGCCGCCGTGAACGGCTTCGCCCTCGGCGGCGGGATGGAGCTGGCCCTCGCCTGCGACTTCATCTGGGCCTCGGAGAACGCGAGGCTCGGGTTCCCGGAGGTGACGCTGGGGATCATGCCGGGCTTCGGGGGCACGCAGCTCGCGACGCGGCTGTGCGGTCCCGGGAGGGCCCGGGAGCTGATCTACGCCGGGCGGGTACTGACGGCCGCGGAGGCGCTGGAGTGGCGCCTCGTGAACCGCGTCCTGCCCCAGGCGGAGCTGCTCCCCGCCGTGAAGGAGCTGGCGGGGAGGATCGCGGCCAACGCGCCCCTCGGTGTCGCCGGCGCGAAGCAGGCGATCGCCGCCGCGTTCGACGGGTCGCTCGACGATGGCTGCAGGCTGGAGGCAGCCCTCTTCGGCAGTCTCTTCGCCACGGCGGATCAGAAGGCCGGCATGGCCGCCTTCGTCGAGAAGCGGAAGCCGGCCTTCTCGGGGGCGTGACGGCCTCGTTCGGAGAGGAGGCCCCCGACGCTTCTTCCCCGGGGAGAGCCCCGCCGCCCTTCGACCAACTCTCGCGCGACGCGGAAGGAGGGGGCGTCGAGCCCCCTTGCGACCGCGCACCTTCCCTCACGAGTGGGATCGTGTAGGATTTCGGGGTGGCTCTCCCAGCGGGGGGGAAGGAGAGGGCAATGGCCGACTTCGTCTTCAACCCGAGGCGCGCTCCGCGCGCGCCCGTCCGTTGCCGGGCGGAGATCGCCGGGACCGACGGCGAGCGTTGGGTCACCGAGACCGAGGACGTCGGTCCCCGGGGCTGCCAGATCGTCGCCCCGCGGCGCCGCCCGCTCGGCGAGCGGCTCCAGATCTCGGTCTCGGCCGACGGGCTCGCGCGCAAGCTCCGCGTTGACGGCAAGGTCGCGTGGGTCAGCGCCGCGGAGCCCTGGCGACACGGCGTCGCCTTCGCCGAGTCGGACGCCCGCGCCGCGGTCGAATGGTACGAGGCGCTGGTGGCGAAGACCCCGGCCCTCGCCGCCTACCGCGGTGTCCCCGAGCGGCTCTCGCTGGACGCGACGCTCTTCCTGGGGCCGCCGCCGCGGCTCGTGGACTTCACCAACGAGGAGGTGCAGGTCCTCCGGTGCGTCGGGACGGGGATCTCCGTCGGCGACCTCCGCCAGCGGCTCGGGGCCATCTGGGGCCGCGCCCAGCACGCGCTCTTCTCCCTGATCGTGCGGCGCCACGTCGTCCTGGCGCGGGGCGCGTCGGTGCTGCCCAACGCCTGGAAGGAGATCCTCTCCGCGCTCGAGACGACGCTCGCGGTCGAGGACCTGGAGCGGTCGTCGCGCAAGCGGCCGCTCACCCCGCCGCCGGTCCAGCGGGCCCCGACGCCGCCCCCGGCGATCCAGGCGATCCAGCCGGCGCCACCTCCGCGCGCCGCGCCGACGCCTCCCCCGCCACCTGCAGCCCCCCCGGCCGCGGTGGCGGGCGTCCCAGCCCCCCGGACCTCGGCCAGCCGCGAGACGCGGGCGAGCATGCGGGCGATCGACGCGGGCGGAGCCTGGAGCGGCTCGGAGCCCAGGCACGACTTCGAGGGGGCCGGCGTCGGCTGGCGGACCCAGCCGCGGCCCCGGAGCCCCGAGGCGGACGGCATCTTCCGCCGGGCGACGCTCGAGGCCGAGGCGGGGAAGGTGGAGTCCGCCATCGGGCTCCTGCGGCAGGCGCTCCACCTCTCCCCCGGCGATCCAGAGATCGCCGCTTTGCTCGGGCGGCTCGCCTTCCGGGACCGGACCGCGCCGCCGCGCTGAGGTGCCCGGCCGCGCCCCGTCAAAGTGGACCGTTCCGGTCGCGGAACGGGAGGGATAACGGCGGCTTGGAGTATTGACGTCCCCGACGGGGACGGGTATCACCGCCGCGCCCATTTCCCCGCCTTCAAACCCCCAGCCATAGCTACGGAGGGACGGTACCGATGTACAAGATCGTCCGGCGCGAAGCCTTTTCCGATGTGACTTTCCTCTGGGACGTCCACGCCCCCGACGTCGCCGCCTCTGCGCAGCCCGGCCACTTCGTGATGCTCCGGCTCCACGAGGGCTCCGAGCGCATCCCGCTCACGGTCGCCGACTACGACCGCAAGAAGGGGACCATCACGCTGGTCGTCCAGACGCTCGGCAAGACCACCGCCGAGATGCGTGACTCCTACAAGGAGGGCGACACCTTCTCCGACTTCGTCGGCCCCCTCGGCCTCCCGCAGCACGTCGAGAAGGTCGGTCACGTGGTGCTGGTCGGCGGCGGCCTCGGCGTCGCGCCGGTCTACCCGCAGCTCCGCGCCTTCAAGGAGGCGGGGAACCGCGTCACCGGCATCATCGGCTTCCGGAACAAGGGGCTGATGTTCTGGGAGGACAAGTTCAAGGAGTACTGCGACGACCTCATCGTCTGCACCGACGACGGGTCGTACGGCAAGCCCGGCTTCGTCACGCAGGCCCTCAAGGAGGTCTGCGAGAAGGACAAGCCGAACGTCGTCGTCGCCATCGGCCCGCTCCCGATGATGAACGCCTGCGTCGAGACCACCCGCCCGTTCGGCGTGAAGACGATGGTCTCGCTCAACGCGATCATGGTCGACGGCACCGGCATGTGCGGCTCCTGCCGCGTCACGGTCGGCAAGGACATCAAGTTCGCCTGCGTCGACGGCCCGGACTTCGACGGTCACCAGGTCGACTTCAAGGAGCTGATGAGCCGCCAGAAGCGGTTCAAGAGCCAGGAGACCCAGGCGACCGAGGACTACGGCCACCTCTGCAACCTGGAGAAGGTCCTCTTCGACGAGGAGAAGAAGAACTACAAGAAGCTGAAGGATCTCGCCCCGAAGCAGACGCACATGCCGGAGCGGGACGCGGCCGAGCGCGCGACCAACTTCAAGGAGGTCAACCTCGGCTACTCGCTGCAGGACGCCCTCGGCGAGGCGGAGCGCTGCATCCAGTGCGCGAAGCCGACCTGCATCACCGGCTGCCCCGTCGCGATCGACATCCCGGGCTTCATCAAGCACGTGGTCGTCCGCGACTTCGACGGCGCCCTCGAGGTGATCAACAAGGCCTCGATCTTCCCGTCGATCTGCGGCCGCGTCTGCCCGCAGGAGTCCCAGTGCGAGGCGCAGTGCGTGATCGCCAAGGGCGGCAAGCTCGAGGCGGTCGGCATCGGCCGGCTCGAGCGGTACGTCGGTGACAACGCGAAGCCGAAGCCGGTCGTGAAGCCGAAGTTCGAGAAGCAGCTCGGCAAGGTCGCCATCTGCGGCTCCGGCCCCGCCGGCCTCACCGTCGCGGCCGACCTCGCGAAGTACGGCTGCGACGTCACGGTCTACGAGGCGCTCCACGTCGTCGGCGGCGTGCTCCAGTACGGCATCCCGCCCTTCCGCCTCCCCCGCGACATCATCGCGCGCGAGGTGAAGCGGCTGACCGACATGGGCGTGAAGATCGAGACCAACAAGGTCATCGGCCGCACGTTCACCGTCCCGCAGCTCATGAAGGAGAAGGCCTTCGACGCCGTGTTCCTCGGCGTCGGCGCCGGCGCGCCGGCCTTCATCGGCATCCCAGGCGAGTCGCTCTCGCAGGTCTACTCGGCCAACGAGTTCCTGACCCGCGTGAACCTCATGGGCGGCGACAAGTTCCCGCTCCTCGACACGCCGATCACCCTCGGCAAGAAGGTGGTCGTCATCGGCGCCGGCAACACCGCGATGGACTGCCTCCGCGTCGCCAAGCGGCTCGGCGCGCCGTCGGTCAAGTGCGTCTACCGGCGCACCGAGGCCGAGGCCCCGGCCCGCATCGAGGAGCTCCGCCACGCGAAGGAGGAGGGGATCGAGTTCTTCTTCCTCCACGCGCCGAAGGAGATCCACGGTGACGCCGACGGCAACGTGACGGGCATGAAGGTCGAGGAGATGGTCCTCGGCGAGCCCGACGCGAAGGGCCGCCGCGCGCCGGTCGGCACGGGCAAGTTCAAGGACATCGAGTGCGACACGGTCATCGTCGCCCTCGGGACCAAGGCCAACCCGGTCATCCCGCAGTCCACCCCGGGCCTCGACGTCAACAAGTGGGGGAACATCGCGGCGGACGACGGCAAGCCGGAGTCCACGCAGGCGACGAGCATCCCGGGCGTCTTCGCGGGCGGCGACATCGTCACCGGCGGCGCGACCGTGATCCTCGCGATGGGCGCCGGCCGCCGCGCGGCCAAGTCGATCGCGACCTACCTCACGAACGGCAAGAAGTGGC
>DATIVK010000122.1:0-7151 GCA_035465955.1 Anaeromyxobacteraceae bacterium
GTGCCGGCGGCGCGGGCGGCTTCGCGCCGGGCGCCGCCGCGAGCTCGGCGAGGCGGGCGAGCGGCGCCGCGAGCATCCCGCGCCCGGCGGCCACGCCGATCGCGATCCCGCCGAGGCCGAACACGATCGCGGCGAACAGGATCCCCCGCGACCGGCGCTGGGGAGCCGGCGCGGCAGCGACGGGAGCCGGTGCGGTCACGACGGGAGCCGGTGCGGCTACGACGGGAGCGGGCGCAGCCGCGACGGGAGCCGGTGCGGCTACGACGGGAGCGGGCGCAGCCGCGACGGGAGCGGGCGCAGCCGCGACGGGAGCCGGTGCGGCTACGACGGGAGCGGGCGCAGCCGCGACGGGAGCCGGCGCGGCCACGGCGGGAGCGGGCGTAGGTGCCGGCGCGACGGGCGCCGCGACGGGCGCGGGCTCGGGCTCCGCGCGAGGTGCGGGCGCGGGCGCCAGCTGGGCGCGCGTCGGCTCGGGGAAGGCGAGTGGCTCGTCGCCGCCGACATCCTCCAGGATGAGATCGTCCGAGACCTCGATGAGGCCTTCTGCTTCGACTGCGCTCGGTGCGGAGGGATCGCGGCTGTCCGGATGGGTCATCGCGCCGATGCTACAACGGGTGCGCCCGCGACGCGGCTGCGCAGGGGACCCACCTGCGACTACTTTGGGGTCGCGTGGCGGAGGCGCCCCCGCGGGAGGAGGACCACCGCGAGCGCGAGCAGCTCCGCGACCGCGGCCGCGGCGTAGACCGGGCGGGCGCCACCGAGCCGGTCGTACCCGACGCCGGCGAGCCAGTAGCCGGCCGCGTTCCCACCACCGAACACGACGGCCGTGAAGAGCGCCTGGCCGGTCGCGCGGAGGCGCGAGGGGATCAGCTCGGCCATCCCGCGCATCGCCGTCCCCCAGAAGAGGCCGAAGGAGAGCCCATGGAAGGCTTGGAGCGCGGCCACCGTCACGGCGCCCGTCGCGCGCGCCATCAGGAGCCAGCGCACGGTCGATCCCAGGAACGCGATGGAGAAGAGGAGGCGCTGGCTCGCGCGCCTCTCGATTCGGGGGTACGCGAGGAGCACGACGATCTCGGCGACGACGCCGACGCCCATCCCGATGCCGGTGACGTCGGCGGGCAGACCGAGGTCGCGCACGTGGACGCCGAAGAAGAGGTGGTAGGGGGCGCAGGCCGCCCAGTGGAACGCGCAGGCGCCGAGGAAGAGGAGGAGGCGCCGGTCGCGGGCGAGATCGAGCAGCGCTCCGGGGGCCGGGCGCTCTCCGCGATGCGGCGGCTGGGGCGCTCCACGGGCGACCCACGCGTAGCCTGCGACGGTCGCCACCACGACGAGCGGGACGAGGACGTCGGCGGCGCGATCCCCGCGGAGCGTCAGGAGGCGGCCGACCGAGAGGGAGAGCGCGATGAAGCCCACGGACCCGAAGAGCCGGATGCGGGCGTAGGAGAGGCCGGGCTGGGCGTGGCAGAGCTCGATGGCCGTCGAGTCCGCGAGCGGCACCACGGCGGCGCTTCCCGCGGTGAGCGCGGCCATCACGGCGCCGAACTGCCAGGGCGCGCGGGCGAGGGGGAGGAAGACGACCGCGAAGGCGGCCCACGCGGTCGCCAGCCGGAGCGCCCGAGAGGGCGTCGCGTGGTGGTCTGCGAAGGTGGCCCAGCCCATCGCCGCGACGGGCGCGACGAGGGAGGGGATCATCTGGATGGATCCGATCGTCCCGCCCCTGTACCCGAGACCGCGCAGGTAGGCGCCGAAGTACGGCATGAGCGTCCCGACGCTTCCGTAGTAGAGGAAGTAGACGAGGCGGAGGTGTGCGGCGGAGGCCATCGGGTAGGGTGCCTGTACCACGGGGCGAAGGGAGGGAGAACGCTTGGACGAGATCGTCGGGATGGTGCTCTGCGCGGGGCTCGGGACGCGGCTGCGCCCCCTCACCGAGCACGTCCCCAAGCCCGCGGTCCCCGTCGCCAACCTGCCGCTCGTCCGCTGGTCGCTCGCGCTCCTGCGCGGCGCGGGCGTGCGCCGCGCGGTGGTCAACGTCCACCACCTGCCCGGCGTCATGGAGCGTGAGGCGCGCGCGGCCGCGGCGGCGCTCGGCATGGAGCTGGCCGTCTCCCGCGAGCCGGTGATCGCCGGGACGGGCGGCGCCCTGCGGGAGGCGCGCCCGCTCCTCGCGGGAGCGGAGGCCGTGCTGCTCGTGAACGGGGACGTCCTCTTCGACGTGGATCTCCGCGCCGCGCTCGCCTCCCACCTCGGGAGCGGCGCCCTCGCTACGATGGTGCTCCTGCCGATGCCGGCGGGGGCGCGGTACGCCGCCGTGGAGGTGGACGCGGCCGGCGCGGTGCGGCGGATCGCCGGCACCTTCGGGCCGGGCGGCGACGGCCTCACGCCCCGCCACTTCTCCGGCGTCCACGTGCTCTCGCCCGCCGTCCTCGACCGCGTCCCGGCGACGCCGATCGAGGTGGACGTCCGCGACGTCTACGCCGGGCTGATGGGCGAGGGGCTCCTGCGCGGTCACCTCGTGGACGGCTACTGGAACGATCTCGGCGCCCCCGATCGCTACCTCGCGGCCCACGCCGACCTGCTCGCCGGGCGCGTGCCGCTGGACCCCTTCGACGGCCTCGAGCCGTTCGGCGGGCTGGAGGAGCGCGGCGCGGGAATCCGCGCGGCGCGGTCCGCGCGGATCGACCCGGCCGCGGCGCTCACCGGGCCGGTCCTCCTGGGCGATGGCGCGGTGGTGGAGGCCGGGGCGCGCGTCGGTCCGGACGCGGTCGTCGGCGCGCGCTGCCGCGTCGCCGCGGGCGCCGAGGTGCGCGAGGCCGTGCTCTGGGAGGGCACCGTCCTCGCGCCCGGCGAGCGGATCGAGGGGGCGATCGCCGCCGGGAGCGTCCGCCTCCCCGCCTGACCGCCGCCGGCGGATGCGGCGCGCGCTCCGCGACGGCCTGCTAGAGCTTCACGTGGCGCGCCTCGAGGACGAGCCGCGTCCTCAGGTCGTACAGCCCGCGCTCGAGGCCGACCGGGAACTGGTGCGGGTTCACGAACCGCTTCACGCCCGGGTGGAAGTCGGCGAGCTGCGCGGCCGCACGCGCCCGGCTCTCGGCGAGGGGGGGGGGATCGTAGACGCGCCGCCCGCCGCGGAAGACGGGGACGAGGAGATCCTCGCCGGGCGTCCCGGCGGGCACCTCGCGCCGGCGCGTCGGGTCGAAGGGGTCGACGAGGGTCGGCGCCGCGGGCAGCCCCGTCAGCTCGTCCCAGACGACGTCGGCGAGGAAGCCCTTCGGGCCGCGGAAGCGCCGGACCTGCAGGAGGCCGGGGATGCTCGTCTTCGCCGACTGCTCCGAGACCTTCACGCGGTGACGCCAAGGCGCCGCGGGCCCCTCCCGCGTCGCAGAGAGCTTGTAGACGCCGCCCAGCGAGGCGTCCTCGGCGCCCGTGACGAGGCGCGTCCCGACGCCCCAGGCCGCGATCCGCGCCCCCTGATCCTTCAGGCTCTGGATGATCGTCTCGTCGAGCTCGTTGGACCCGTAGATGACCGCCTCGGGGAAGCCCGCCTCGTCGAGCAGGCGGCGGGCCTCGATCGAGAGCCAGGCGAGGTCGCCGGAGTCGAGGCGGATCCCGACCATCTCCTTCCCCTGCGTGCGGAGCCAGCGCCCCACCTCGATCGCCTTCCGGACGCCCGGGATCGAGTCGTAGGTGTCCACGAGGAAGACGCAGTTGCCGGGGAGGGCCTGCGCGTAGGCCTCGAAGGCCTCCTGCTCGTCGTCGAAGAGCATCACCCAGGAGTGCGCGTGGGTGCCGCGCGCCGGGATGCCGAAGAGGCGCGCCGCGAGGGTGTTGGAGGTGGAGGCGCAGCCGCCGACGTACGCGGCCCGGCTGGCCGCGAGGCCGCCGTCGATCCCCTGGGCCCGGCGCAGGCCGAACTCCAGGACCGGCTCGCCGCGGGCCGCCAGCACCACGCGGGCCGCCTTGGTGGCCACGAGCGACTGGAAGTTCACGAGGGTGAGCAGCGCCGTCTCGAGCAGCATGCAGGAGATCACCGGCCCCCGAACGCGCAGGAGCGGCTCGTGCGGGAAGGCGACCGTGCCCTCGGGCATCGCGTCCACGTCGACGCCGAGCTCCAGGCGGCGGAGCAGGTCGAGGAACGTCGGGTCGAAGAGCGGCGCGCCGTCGGCGCCGCGCTGCGCGGCGAGGAACGCGAGGTCGTCCTCGTCGAAGCGGTAGTGCTCGATGAAGTCGAGCGCCTGGGCGAGCCCCGCGGTGAGCGTGAAGCCGCCGCCGAAGGGGCTCTTGCGGAACGCGAGCGTGAAGATCGCCTCCCGGGCGGCGCCGCCGCTGCGGAACGCCGCGGCGGCCATGGTCAGCTCGTAGAAGTCCGTCAGGAGCGCGAGCGAAGGGCGGTAGAGCATCGACGGGACCGGCATGGCGCCTCCGGGGTGCGGGCCAGCCCTAGCAGTACCAGCCGCCGCCGCGCGCGTCCGCGAAAAGGAGGGGACGGCGCCCGTGCCCCGCCGTCCTTGCGGTGACCGGGGCGGGCGCGTAGATAACGGCCCCCATGTCCGTCCACACCGCCCTCGCCGTCTCGGCCTTCGGCGCCTCCATCGTGCTGTTCCTCGCCCACGCGAACCGCGGCCTGCTCCTCGTCGCGCTGGCCGCGAGCGGGCTCGAGGTGCTGATGGCGTTCGGCCTGATCGCCCTGCACGTCTCGGTCTCCGTGCCGCTCCAGCTGATCCTCGGCGCGCTCATCGCCGTCCCCGCGGTCCTCGTCTGGCTCCGCGCCTCCAGCAAGGCCTCGATCAGCGCCGCGACGGTGCTCACGCTCGTCGGCGCCCTGCAGGTCTGGCTGGCGATCCTCAGGTAGGCCCGCCCTCCGGCCCCGGAAATGGGACGGGCGGCCCCGGGCGATCGCTCGCCCGTGCCGCCCGTCGGTCCGTTCCTGCCGCGTCAGCGGTCGATCGACGCGCTCTTGCTGTGGCCGGGGTTGAACCAGCGCTTGGCCTGGCCGGGGGCACAGGCGGTGGAGAGCGCGGCGAGGGCGACGGCGAGGACGAGCATCCGCTTCATCATTGGACTCCGTTGTGTCAGGGGTTTCGCGCGCACCATACCGCAAACCGGGATGTGCGCGAGCGATCCGAGGGAAGATGTCAGACCGGGGCGATAGCCTCAGGCTGCCGGGCTCCCGCCGTCGACGCGGGCGTTCCGCGTGGCTGCTCCGAACAGCAGGAGGTAGGAAGCGATGGCCGTCAAGGTCATGGTCGCCCCCGCGATCGTGAAGGGCGAGGTCTCCCGGTCCCCGGTGAGCACCTCTGCGCCTCAACAGAAGGAAGCGCCGAAGCCGCGCCGGCGGAAGTCCGCGGTCTACGACGCCGAGGGGAACGAGGTCTTCATCACGCTGATGTGCCTCAAGTGCCACAAGATGAAGCCGCTCTCCCAGTTCGGGCTTCGGAAGATGGCCGACGGGGCGATCCGGAATCAGCCGTGGTGTCGGCCCTGTAGGTCGGGCGCAGGCGCGGAGAAGCCCCGGGGCGCGCGCAAGGACCCCGCAGTTTCGGAGGGGTCCATCGAGACTGCGGCCCCCGCGGTCCTCGCCGAAGGGATCGGGGAGGCCGTTCCCCGCCCGGCCCCCGCGGCTCCGGCCGATCCCAACCTGGCCGCGCAGATCGCTGCCGCCCTCTACCGCGGCCGCGGCTGAGGAGTGAGGACGCTCCCCTCTCCCCCACCGGGGAAGAGAGATCGGGGAGAGATCAGGGTGAGACGGGCGGCGCCACCTGCCGTCCGCGCCCGGTCTGTCGACGTTCGGTGAACTTGCTGCGTCCGGCGTTCGCCGCGGCGGCTCCGCGGCCCGTTGTCGCATCCCGTTCGTCGGGCGACGCGATCCGTGCGGAGCAGCACCCTTCGCGAAACCGCGTGACGCGCGCTCGCCCGACGGTCCGACCGCGGAATCCCGATCGGCGAAGTCCGCTTTACGAGAGACGATCCTCGGGGCGCGCGCCCCGGCCGGGTCGATCCGTCCGCCGGGCGGGGGTCCGGTCGATTGTGGCGCCGATATCACCGGGGCGACGCCTCAAGATGGACTTGTCGGCTCCATGAATTCCGCTGAAATGTCGATTGCTTACGGCGTTGGGGCACGGGTAGGATGCGTGCCTTCGGTTCACCCGCGATCGATTACCCGAAGTCCCACCTTCTAGTGGCTGGAGTCCTAACCAAATGGCTGAGTCCACGCTGAAGACGACGCTGAAGAAGAAGATCGAGGAGTTTCGCCCGCGCACGACGAAGCTCACGAAGGAGCTCGGCAAGATCGTGATCGACAAGGTCACGATCGACCAGTGCATCGGCGGCGCGCGCGACATCCGCTCGCTCGTGACGGACATCTCGTACCTCGACCCGCAGGAAGGCATCCGCTTCCGCGGCAAGACGATCCCCGAGACCTTCGCGGCGCTGCCCAAGGCGAAGGGCTCCAAGTACCCGACGGTCGAGTCGTTCTGGTACTTCCTGCTCACCGGCGAGATCCCCACGCAGGCGCAGGTGGATGAGGTCGTCGCCGAGTGGAAGAAGCGCCAGGTCGTCCCGTCCTACGTCTGGGACTCGATCCGCGCGCTGCCCCGCGACAGCCACCCGATGGTGATGCTCTCCGTCGGCCTCCTCGCGCTGCAGAAGGACTCGAAGTTCGCGGCCTTCTACAACTCGGGCAAGTTCAACAAGATGACGGCGTGGGAGTCGGTCTATGAGGACGCGAGCGACATCGTCGCCCGCATCCCGATCATCGCGGCCTTCATCTACAACCTGAAGTACAAGAGCGACTTCCAGATCCCGGTCGACGAGAAGCTCGACATGGGCGCGAACTTCGCCCACATGATCGGGAAGCCGGCGCCGTACGACGACGTCGCCCGCATGTACTTCATCCTCCACTCGGACCACGAGTCGGGGAACGTCTCGGCCCACACGACCCACCTCGTCCACTCGGCCCTCTCCGACCCGTACTACGCGTACTCGGCCGGCCTCAACGGCCTCGCCGGCCCGCTCCACGGCCTCGCGAACCAGGAGGTGCTCGGCTGGATCATGGAGTTCCAGAAGAAGCTGAACGGCGCGGAGCCCACCAAGGAGAACGTCACCAAGGCGCTCTGGGACACGCTCAACGCCGGCCAGGTGGTCCCGGGCTACGG